>PLUW01000002.1:0-144 GCA_003162935.1 Acidobacteriaceae bacterium | reverse complement strand
CGTTGATGAATACGTCTTCGAGCGAAAAGGCTTCTTCGCGCGCGCTGATTACCCTGATTCCATTGCTTTCAAGCTTCTCCGTCGTGGTCCGTTTGCCTGCCTCAACATCTTCGTCCGTGACCACATGAAGGCGATTGCCGAACA
>PLUW01000088.1:2229-19074 GCA_003162935.1 Acidobacteriaceae bacterium | reverse complement strand
GCCGAGTTCGCCAACGTCGCCAAGAGCTATGGTGAACGCGGCGTCAACGAGCACAAGGTTTTTGACAAAGTGAACTTCATGATCGAGCGCGGCGAGCGCATCGCGCTCGTCGGAGTCAACGGAGCAGGGAAGTCCACTCTGATCAAACTCCTCGCCCAGCAGGAGAAGCTGACTGCGGGCGAATACAAACTCGGCCACGAAGTCCATCTCGACTACTTCGCGCAGGACCAATACAAAGAGCTCGATCCCGAAGCCCGCATTCTCGACGATCTCGGCGAACTCTCCGGAGCCTCGACGCAGACCGAACTGCGCAGCCTGCTCGGCTGTTTCCTTTTCTCGGGAGACGATGTCTTTAAGCGTATCGGCGTCCTCTCCGGAGGCGAGCGCAATCGTTACGCGCTGCTGAAAATGCTGTTGCACCCCGCCAACTTCCTGCTGCTCGACGAGCCCACCAACCACCTCGACCTGCGCGCCAAAGACGTCCTGCTCGAAGCCCTGATGAAGTACACCGGCACGGTCGTCTTTGTCTCCCACGATCGCTATTTCATCGACAACCTGGCCACGCGCGTATTCGAAATCGGCGACGGCAAAGTGGAAATCTATCCCGGAAATTACGAAGACTACCTCTGGCGCAAGCAAGGCGGAGCCGCACGGCAAACCGAAACGATCAGCAACGAACTAGTCGGAGAACTCTCCGCCAATCGTGTGGTAACGGGGCTAAGTCCCGCGCCCCAGGCACCCACCAACGGCAACGCTCTCAAGCCCGAACCAGCCGACTCCAAAGCCCGCCGTCTGAACCCCATCAAGCGCCAGCAGATGGAAGACCGCCTGCACGAAATCGAAGAAGAGATCGCACGCGCTGAAGCCGCGATTGCTCTCTGTGAAACGCAGCTTCAGAGCTTCGTCAGTGCCGAAGAAACCCAACGTCAGACCCAGGAACTTGCCCGCAAGAAGAGCGATGTGCAAGGTCTGATGAAGCAATGGGAGGAACTTTCGGAGACCCTCGAAAGTGACCTCTAGCCCGGAACTCATACTTGGGCGCGGCGGCTTGAGAACCGCTAAGTGTTTCACGTGAAACACTATGTTTCACGTGAAACATTTGTACATACATCGATCAATGTACAGCGAACAAGTCGAACAAGCTGAATCGGTTAGCGGCACGCACGGGAAAGGACAAAACAGCACTTTGTCGAGTCTACCCAGGTGTAATCGCAAAAAAATCTCCACAGTCTCTGGCCGGTTGTCGAACTTTCCTCAAGATTGGAGGGCCAGGCCGCTGTCTCCAAACGTAGGTCTCCAATGGGGGACTGTTCCGCGCCGCGCTCGGCCGGGACGGTCTAGAGGCCCGTCACCACGCGAGCAAAGGCAGACGCGGCGAGCCACGTTTCTGAGGGGGGATTGTTTTGGGGTTTTACTGAGAACTGACAACTGAGAACTGGCAACCGGGGCACTGCCCTACCCGCCCTGCTTCAACTCCGTGAGCACCTGCTTGGCGATTTCCTTCAGCGTCTCGAACACGCCCACGCCCTGGAAGGCCACAGCCTCGATCACCGCCTCGTTTTTCCTGCGCAGTTCTTTCGTGAGCGTATCCACCGGCAGTGCATTTGGCAGGTCGCGCTTATTCAGTTGCAGCACATAGGGAATCTTGTTGAAGTCGTAGCCGTGTTCTTTCAGGTTGGTCATCAGGTTGTCGAGGGCTTCGACGTTGGCGTCCTGACGTTCCTGCTGCGAATCGGCGACGAAGACGATGCCGTCGACGCCGCGCAGAATCAGCTTGCGGCTGGCGTCGTAAAAAACCTGGCCGGGGACGGTGTAAAGATGAATGCGCGTCTTGAAACCACGCACCGTGCCCAGATCGAGCGGTAGGAAGTCGAAGAACAGGGTGCGATCGGTCTCGGTGGCGAGCGAGATCATTTTGCCCTTTTGCTGTTCGGCGGTCTTCTGATGGATGAACTGCAGGTTCGTCGTCTTGCCGCCCAATCCGGCGCCGTAGTAGACGATCTTGCAGTTAATTTCGCGTGCTGCGAAGTTGATGAAACTCAAAAGTTTACCTCAAAGCTCCGGTAGCAAAAGACCTTTGCGAACGGCTCCCGCAAGCGCCAGTCTCTCGCCACAAATCCACTTGCATCCAGTATTGGTTCCTGCTCGTTTTTATACCATACGGAAGCCTCGGGTGCAGGTTACCCAAGTCAGTACCTCACTTCCAGTACCCAGAAACGTCAAGGCAACTGCTTTTGAACTTAACTAGCAACTGGCCGCTGGCAACTGTTTCATCGCGGCGTGGGCAGCGGATAATATCCGTGCTTGGCATAGACCTTCACGCCCTTGCGCCGCACCTGGACCTCGATCTCGCGGTAGCTGCCAATACCCCACTTGCTGGTGTAGCCCAGCGTGTACTGATTGCGCGCATCGCCAATCGCCTTGCTGTAAGCGCGCTCGATATCGGCTTCGGTCAACTCGCCGTGCACCGTTCCTCCGCCCGTGGCGTTGACGTATTTCGGCAGAATGTCGCTGTACCCCAGCACCTTCGTCGTTTTCGGCAGGTGGATCCGCTGGAGCCGATCGTAGACCGGAATCGCCGCGCCTTCGACGCCGACCGCGTACACGGTGATGTTTTGCGTCAGCAGCACTTTTAAAGTGTCCGCATAGCTGGCAGTCGAGCCCTGCTCGCGCCCGTCGCTGATTACGAAGATGATCTTCCGCCGATCCCGTGGGCGTTTGGAAAGATCGCGCGCCGCGAGCAGAATCGCGTCATTCAATACATGCGCGACCCGGGGTGGCGTGCTCACCGGCGTCGCCGGAACATCGATCGGCATGCCATTGATCATCGGCCCCCCTGGGCCAAGCGGCCCACTGGTTACCGGAGGCCCGTTATTCTCTCCGCTATATCCCTTCACCTCATTCAAAGCGACTGTCAATTCTTTGCTCACGCTGGTGTAGTCGTTCACCCGGCCCGCTCGGCTGCTGTAGGTGTAAATCGCAACTTCATCGAACTGGCTGAACGCCCCTTGCAGCGACGACAGTGTTTCCTGCACCCTCTTCAGACCCACATCCGGCATGCCGGTATCGATGATGACCGCCGCCGAGAGGGGAAATGGATCGCTGGTGAAAAACTTCAACTTCTGCGGCACTCCGCTCTCCAGAACGTTGAAGTCCTTGGGCTGCAAGCCGCCGATCAAACGACCCTCGGCATCGGCTACCATCACCGGAACCAGCACCAGATTGGTCGTCACCTTGATGGTGTAGTCAAGATCCTCACCCGTTCCCGCATCCTTGGGCACGCTGCCCGCCGGCACCGTCTTCACCGGAGGCATCGGCGGCGGAACCGAGTTCGATCCCGTCGAATCTGGGCTGCTGTGCGGGAGCCCATTCGAACTGCTCATGCCGCTGTCCGAATTGTCCGCAGGCGGCGCCAGCGGAATATTCGCGTCATCCACTCCTGGCCGCGGACTCGGCGCATCAGGCGGCGGGATCGGCCGCGTCGCCGACGGAGCGTCCGGAATGTCCTCTGGCTTCTGTTGCGCCGCCAAAGTGCCCGTCAGCAGGACCATCAGCAAACCGGCAGTCAACCCAACCCTCAAGAATGACAGCCCTAGTCCCAGTCGCACCTTAATCTTCGTGGCCATCCGCAACCCTCTATCTTTCTTTCTTCCCCGGCCCTGCGTCGCCGCTTCTGCCGCTTTTCCACTACTTGAGATGCCCAACCTCGCCTCTCTGGTGCATCTAACCATTACGGCTGTTTACAGGATAGACTAGCAAAGTCCAAGGGATCCTAACGCTCATGCTTAAACTATATTGCAATTCGTGCCTGCTGGCGGGTTCCTTCGTCGTAGCCCTGTCGTTGTCGCTGCCCGGAGCCGCGCAAAACCCACCCGCTCCCGCTGCCCCGGCTGCCTCATCCAATGCCAGTGCTAACGACCAGCAAGACCAAAGCCTCGGAACCCTCAAGGTCAACGTCGACGTCGTCCAGCTGTTCTTCAACGTCAAAGATAAGCACGGCGCGCTGATTCCCAACCTCACCAAAGACAATTTCGATCTCTTCGAGGACGGCCAGCCCCAGACCATCAAATATTTCAAAGCCGAATCCGATCTTCCCCTGACCCTGGGAATGCTGATCGATTCCAGCGGCAGCCAGATGCGCGTCCTCGATATGGAGAAAGAAGTGGGCGCGTCATTCCTCGAGAGCACGCTGCGTCCCAAAGACGAGGCCTTCGTTATCGCCTTTGACGTCGACATCACCCTGCTCCAGGATTTCACCAACTCCGTGAGCCGGTTGAGGCACGCTCTCAACGAGGCCAAGATCAACACCGGCGGAGTCGGCTGTTCAGGAGGTCCGATTGGCCCGCAAGGTCCGATTCCGTGCGGCTCCTCCGGGCCACGCGGCACCGCGCTCTATGACGCCGTCTATCTCGCGTCGCACGACGAATTCAGCCACGAAGTCGGACGCAAGGCGATGATCCTGCTCACCGACGGAGAAGACGAAGGTAGCCGCCTCAAAATCAAAGATGCCATCGAAGCCGCCCAGAAAGCCGACGCCATCTGCTACGTGCTGCTCATCGCCGACCGCGGCTTCTACGGCGGCATGGGCTATCACGGCGATTCCGAAATGAAAAAACTCACCCAGGAAACCGGCGGCCGCGTCATCGAAGTCGGCAACAAGATCGACAAACTCCGCCAAGCCTTCGACCAGATTTCCCAGGAACTCCGCAGCCAGTACAACATCGGCTACGTGCCCACCAACACCGCGCGCGACGGATCGTTCCGCAAAGTCGAGATCAAGCCGAAACAGGGCGATTACAAGATACAGGCCCGCAGCGGGTACTACGCCACCGCACACCACGAAGAGTAACTACTGCGGAAGGGTTAGTAACGTAAGAATGCCCGGTTAGACGTGACTCTGGGCTATAGCAAAACTTCTGCCATTCTGTCTGCAACATCGTGTGCTGGAATCGCTCTCTGAAAAGCAATTTAGCGTTGCATTCAACTGCCATCGGTACTATAGTAACTTTCTCGACTGTTTCACTTTGCTGTATCTCTTCCCCGCGCCGTCAAGGCGCAAGCTATCTCAAGAAAGACCCAGGAGAATACCTCTATGCGTTTTAGAAGCTGGATTCTGTCCGCAGCCATGCTGTTGCTCGCGGCCTCGCCGATGTTTGCTACCAATCTCGCGGTGGGTAACCCTTCTTGCGAGTCGTCATACACACATTTTTCGACCATTCAGTCGGCGGTGAACGCTGCCCCGGCCTCGGGAACTACCACGATCTATGTGTGTCCCGGTGTCTACAACGAGCAGGTGCTCATAATTGGGAAGAAGATCACCATGAAGGGGGTTGCCTACGGAAATTCCAACGCCTCGATCATTGCGGGGCCGACGACAGGCGGCTTTTTACCGCTGGCAACCAGCACATATGGCGGAAATTTTTGGCCACTGGTGCTCGTGCAGAACTCACCGGCCACGATCATCGAGGATATGACGATGGACGCCGGCAATAGCGACCTCGAAAGCCTTGGATGCGGCGGCGATCCAGTCGGCGTCTTTTATCAAAACTCCTCCGGCACGCTGACCCGTAACACCGTTCTTAATGCTGTCATGGGCCCGAATTTGGGCGGCTGCCAGGGTGGCTTGGGCATCTACGTGGAGACCGGCACCTCGACGGGAAATGCTCAACCCAGTTCCGTCAATAACGTCCCGTCTTATTGGGCTGCCAACGCCCCCTTTGAATCCGCTACAGGTTCGTCCACCGTGGTTGTCTCCTACAACAACGTGAACAACTTTAGTAAGAACGGAATCACTGCGAATGCAACCGGCACAGACGTGACCGTCACCTACAACACTGTAGTTGGACAAGGAGCAACCACCGGAGTGTACGCGCCGGCAGGGCAGAATTCGGTCCAGATCGCATTCGGCGCAATTGGCACTGTCACTTACAACACGGTGGGATCCGATGTCTGGGCTCCGGATGTGTTCGGAGACACCGGAGACGCCGCTGCTGGCATCCTCGTCGGCTATGGATCCGAGAATATAACGATCAGCAACAACCAGGTGAGCAACACTCAGTACGGCATCGCTGTCGAAGGCGAGACCGGGTACGGCGTCGGCGATGGGGCGACGATCACCAACAATACAATCACGGCGACCCACCTCTACGACGCAATCGACATGTGCGCCAACAACGTCTCCGCTACAGGCAACAAGATTACCGGCGCGGATGAGTCGGGCATTCACTCGGATGACGCGTGCTTTACTCCCGTAACCGGCAACAGCGTATCAACGAACACGATCAACTCGGCCTGTGCAGGCGTGCTGGTCGGTCCGTTTGCCTCCACCACCGCTGTTAGTGGCAACACCTATTACAACGCGGCCAGTCAGGTCACGACAGGTTCCGACACCTGCTCGCCTGCGCTGATGCCTAGGAAGGGTGCGACAGTGGCAAAGGCACACGGCAAGCTCAGCCCAGCAAGACCGTCAAAACACTAGGGAACAAGAAGCAGTTCGTCAAAGCGCCGGGGTCTGGTAACCAGACCCCGGCATTTATTTTGGAAGCTAATTTCTTGGCCGGAGGTGGGCTTCTTCTCACCGCGCCTGCGAAATATCCTCGACTACAAACAACTGCCCCCGCCGCTCGCTTACCCCAATGCCAATTGAATCCATGTCCCGGTCGAGAATGTTGGAGCGATGTGGAGCCGACTGCATGAACTGCACATGGATGAACCCCGGCGTGGGACCCTGCGTCACATTTTCCGAGAGCCACGCAAAATGCGCGCCCGCCTGCTTGACCCGCGTCGCTAGATTCGGTTCACCCTCAAACCCATGCTGCGCCGATCCATGTTGCGCCATCAACTCGGCGTGACGCCGCGCTGCTGCCGCCAGCGACTCATCCCAGCGCAACGGAGCCAGTCCGTAGGCGCGCCGCGCCTGATTGACTGAGGCAAATAGTTCTCGCTCCGCCCGCGTCTCCCCGCTCTGGCCGTAGGCCGGCCCGCAGAGCATGATTCCAGCAATCGCTCCCGCAATCGCCATCGCGGCCAGCCGGGATCGAGTTCGCATGGTTATTTCCTCTCCACCTCATATAGAACCGCGGCCCGCGGTGTGCCGGCAAGTTACCAACGTCGCCTATTCATCAACTCTGAACGATTGGATACATAGTGACTAAGACTTCTTACCGCCGGTTCCAATCCAAGTCACGCCGATCCCGGTTCAGGTCGCGGTACTCGTGCCGCAGCTGTTTGCGTTCATGTCGCGCCGCCGCGTAGTTTCCGTAGTAGAGGTCGCTCCGCAGTTCCCGGCGGTCGCGTGCAATCCTCGCCTCATCCCGATGAATGTCGCGCCGGTCGCCATCGTTGGCAAACACCGTTCCCGCACCCATTCCGATCAGCAAAAGAACCCCAGCGATCATGCGTTTCATAGTCCGATCTCCTTGCGATAGTTCCCAGGCGTGGCAGCGCGGGAACCCCGTTTACTTGATATGAACCCGCTTTTCGCATCCAAGTTGCGCGGACACTATCGATACAATTCTCTACATCGGATAACGTTCCGGGGTGTTACTTTGGCACTGAGCCCACCCGTCCAGATTGTGGACATCTCGGGTTTGGGAGCGATCTTTGGGAGCGAATCTCGAACCCATCATAAGGAGAGTCTCTTATGCGAACCTACCTAACATTATTGGCGCTTACACTGGCGGTTTCCTCCGTGCTAGCTCAGGATCCTGGGATGCAAGCGGCCCAGGCGGCGCAGCAAGCCGCACAGATATCACAGCAGGCAAGTCAACAGGCCATTGACCAAATGAACCAAGCTTCGCAGCAGGCGAATCAGCAGGCGATGCAGAACGCGCAGCAGGCCGCGCTCAACACGCCGCAGTGCTATCGCTGCGTCGCGGCCAAACCCAAGTTCTCGGTGAAGCCGGGCGCGTATTCCGCGGCCATCAGGCTAAAGATGAAGGACTCGACCCGCGGAGCCGTGATTTACTACACGACCGATGGCTGGACGCCGACCGCAGCCTCAACCCGATACACCGGCCCGATTGCGATTGACTCGACGACCAGTCTGCAAGCCATCGCCATCTCGCCCTACGGAGGGCGCAGCCGTGTCGCCACCGCAGTCTATACGTTGAACGGAGTGGCCCCAACCGCGCCTGTGGCGCAGACTGCGAACGCATTGCCGATTTCTTCAGCCCCGCCTTCCGCGCCGGATAAAGTCGTGCTGCCCCGAGGCACGGCTGTCTCTTTCGTGATTGCCTCGGACGTCAGCTCCAGAACAGCGGACGTGGGGGACAAGATCTCACTGACCCTGGCCGAGGACCTCAAAGCCGGCGACGCAGTCGTGGTAAAAAAAGGAACGCCCGCCGTTGCAACCGTCACCGAAGTTGATGGCAAGGCAATGGCGGGCACGCCGGGTGAAGTGTTCTTTCAGGTAGACTCGCTCCAAGCCGGCAGCGTCCTGATCAAACTGCACGGTACCGCCGCGAAAGAAGGACAAGACAAAGCGGGGAAAGCGATGGGCCTGATGTTTGTCCCGGTGGTTCCGGTGGGTATTTTCGTCCATGGCAAGGACGCAGAAATCAAGCAGGGCGCGCCCTTCACCGCATTCGTCGATGAGGACACATTGCTCTCGCCCGCAAATTAGGGCGGGCGACAGTGTGCGCCGCCGCGGTCAAGACTGCCGCGATGACTCTAGGTGTTGCGCCGTTTCTGCTTCGGCCGATCGTTTACCGGGATGACGAACTTCAATCCCGACCACACCTCGGTCACGGCGCAGACTTTGATATCGACGAGCCCGGCATCGAGCCCGCTCTGACGAATCACGTCTCCCGTGATGTCGGTGACAACACCGGAACTTTTCTTCGGCCAGGAGATCCACAGCATTCCGGCGGGAGACAGCGCCTTCGCCGCAGGACGAAGTTCAAGTTCTAATCCCGCGCGCGACTTGGCAAAGAAAAAAATGAAATCGAGATCTTTATCTTGGTTCTTGCAGGAGATGCGCTGGATCTGGCATTTCGCAAACGCATCGCGAAGCGCGGCCTTCACGTCGTCCGGCACGTGCAACAGGGCAATGCGGAAACCGTCCTTGATGCCTAACTTCTTCGCCAGCGGAGTTCCGGAGTATCCAGCCATAGCATTTAGATAGTCAGAACCTGAGAGCTGACGGCCGAAAGCTGTTTACTGCTTGGGAGCGTAGTATCCCTTGCGGGTGCGCACTTTCAGATTCCTATCGAGAGCCATGATATCGATCGAACGGTAACGTCCATCGGCGACAAAATCCGCAGGCTTGTAAGCGACCGCGTACTGGCTGCGGAGTTCCTCTTGAATGGAGAGAAAGGAATCCGACACGTCGCGCATCTGGAAGGGAAAGAATGAGCGTCCGCCGGTCGCTTCGGCGATGCGCTCCAGCGTTTTGTCGCCCTTGCCCTTCATGCCGCTGATGTTGGTGCTGATGGTGTAGACGATCACGTCGGCGCGCGTTGCCATATCGATCGCTTCCTCGCGCGTCACGTGGCTCAGATTGTCCTCGCCGTCGCTGAGCAGAATGATGGCGCGGCGCACCGGGCCCGTCTGCTCCTGCTTCATCAGTTTGTCGCGGCAGGCAAAGTACAGAGCGTCGTACATTGCGGTGCCGCCGCCCGCTCGCAGCATGCGCACGCCCGCCGACAGCTTCTCCGTGTTGTCGGTGAAATCCTGCGTGACCTCGGGAGTGGCATCGAAGCCGACGACGAATGCCTTGTCGTAACCCGGGCGAATGATGGAGTTCAGAAACTCGATGGCCGCCTCCTGCTCGAACTTGAAGCGGTCGCGCACCGAGTTGCTGGCATCGACCAGCAAGCCCACCTGTAGCGGCAGATCGGTCTCGCTGCGGAAACTGCGCAGTTCAGCAGGCCTTTGATCGTCGATCACCCGGAAGTCGTTTTGCTTCAGATCCTTGATGTAGCGCCCGTGCCGGTCGGTAACGGTGAAGACGACGCGGACCTCGTTGACCGTTTTCGAGAATGTGAACTCTTCGTCGGCGTGGGACTTGTCGGGTGCAGGCGAAGATTGTCCTGCCGCCGCTGGAGGCGCAGCCGGAGCCTGGGTCGGAGTTTGCGGGGCTACCGTTTGCGCGGACGCGGCCCGCGCTCCCAGACCCATAAGAGCGCTGGCGGCAACAAGGAATGCAGCTAGAAGCAAAGCGATACGCGGTTTCATCAAGGTTGACTTCATTATAGCCGCCTCGCCACTTTGTAACGGCGCCTGAAAGGACAGGCTCTTCTGCCGCGGTTCTTACTGACCAGGTTCCTGGCGGGGACCCTCTTGCCGATCATTCTCCAGGCTTTCGAGCAAGGTCTCGAGTTCCGCTGGTAAGGGGCTGGAGAACTTGAGCAATTCCTTCGTTCGGGGATGGGTCAACTCGAGCGCCGCCGAATGCAGGAAATTTCTGCCGAGGGCCAGCGTTGCAGGCATGCCGGCCGAGCGGCGTTTATTCGACTGCGACCGCAACTCGCCCGGCGCGCCGTAGAGCGCGTCGCCCACCACCGGATGCCCAAGCGACGACATGTGAACGCGAATCTGGTGCGTGCGTCCGGTTTCGATCTTCAGTTCGACGAGAGCGAACTTGCCGTAGGGGGCGTCGAGCTTGCGCTTGACGACATAGTGCGTGACCGCGTCGCGGCCGCCGAAGCCCTTTGTCGTCATCCGCGTGCGCTTCTGGGAGTGGCGGCTGATGGGGCTTTGAATGGTGCCGCGATCCTGCTTGGGCCAGCCGTGGACCAGCGCGAGGTACGTCTTGTGCACCTCGCGAGAGCTGAATTGCTTCGCCAGGCGGCGGTGCGATTCATCGTTTTTCGCCACCACCATCAGCCCGCTGGTCGCCCGGTCCAGCCGATGGACAATGCCCGGACGCAGTTCGCCTCCGATGGCGGAGAGCGTTCCAAAGTGATGCAGGAGGGCATTGACCAGGGTGCCGCGATTGCGGGCATCGTCGGTGGCTCCCGCGCCCGCATGCACCATCATGCCCGCGGGCTTGTTGACGATGGCGAGGTCGTCGTCTTCATAGACGATGTCGAGCGCAATTTCTTCGGCAATAGCGCGCAACGGAGCGGCGTGCGGCGGGCCGGTGACCGTGATCTGCTCATCGCCACTGCCTTTGAGACGTAGCGAAGCTTTCGCCGCCGTCCCATTCATCAGCACCTCACCCTTGGCGATGAGTTGCTGCACGCGGGCGCGGCTGACTTCCGATCGATTGACTTCGGAAAGATGCGTCGCGAGATATTGGTCGAGGCGCTGGCCTGCTCCGTCTGGCGCGACGTCGAGCGTTATGGGGAATGCAGGCATGGGGAGGGAACTGAACGCTAGGCGCCGTTCTGGGCCGGTACTCGGCTCGGCGATCCGCTCTTCAGCCACCAGATCAGCCCGCCGCCAATCACCAGCAAAACTGAGATCAACTGCGTTCCCGTCATGATCCCGCCGAAGACCTCACCGCGACCGGGATCGTCGCGCAGAAACTCGATGAAGTAGCGCTCGACTCCGTAGAGGATCATGAACGTGGCCCATACCTGTCCATCAAATTTCTTGCGCGTGAGCAGCCAGCTCAGCAAAAGGAAATTGAAAAATTCGGCGGCGGCTTCGATCAGTTGTGTCGGCTCGATCCGGACGCCGAGCGGAGTTCCACTGACACTGTTCGCCAAAGGATTGTGGAAGATGACGCCCCAGAAGTGATTCGTCGGTTTGCCGTAACAGCATCCGGCTGAAAAGCAACCGAAGCGCCCGAGGACGTGACCGAAGGCCAAACCGGGCGCGAAGCCGTCGGTGGTGCGCAGGACCGGCATGTGATGACGCCGCATGTACCAGGCGGCCATCAAGAGCGCGCCGATCAATCCGCCGGAGAATACGCCTCCCGCCTGCAGGGTGTTGAGGCTGAAAATCTCGCGCCAGTTGTTGGCGTAGCTGCTCCAGTCGTTGACGACGTAAAGAATCTTCGCGCCGACGATTCCGGCGAGAACAACGAGAATGCCAAGGTTCCAGGCATCGTCGCCATTGATGCCCTGCTTCTCGGAATTGCGCACGCTGATCCAGAGCCCGATGAGGACGCCCGAAGCGACCAGTACCCCGTAGGTGGGGAGATAGAAACTGCCAATCTGGAAAAGTCTGGGGAACACGTTGGTTTAGATGCTCCGGATGTGGGCTGAGTACTAGCGAGAGTCTAGCAGGGAAAGATGTCTCAGGTCTCAAGGTGTGGGTGTGAGGTGTTCAGTGGCTCGGGTTGGAAGCGAAGGCGAATGCGCAATTGCCGCAGGCAAAAGCAGGTCCTTCGCTTCGCTCAGGATGACNNAGACCTGACACCTGAGACCTGAACGAACAAGCCGACCCGCTATGCCGTGTGGTGGGCCGAGAATGAACCCGTCTCAGACGGTGGGAACCCGCCGCGACCCATTAGGCTTTTCCGCATGACGGAACGTAGCACACAGGATCTTTTTGCGAGTCGAGTCCCCGTTCATTCGGCATTGGTTCAAAAATCGGTTGCCACCATCACCAACCTTGCAGGTCGGCTTTCACTATGGATGCTAGGAAACGGCGGAGAGTTTCGCAAGAGGAAAATGCAAAATAGTTGGCAGAAGGTTTGCTAGAGGACGTGGCACAAAAGTGCGAAGAAGAGGAACCGCAGGTTACGGACGATTGCACCGGATGCGAAAAAAGCTTGGCTCAGCCGGTGCGGCGAGTATCGTCCAGAATCTCATCCAGCGCGGTTGCCAGTTTGCTGGCGCGCTGCCGCGCTTCGGGCGAAGGCGCATCCTGTCTCCGCTTCAGGAGATGGTATTCGTCGGCGATATTGAGCGCCGCCAGCACCGCGAGGCGCACCGAATCGACGGTGGCCGTCTGTTCGGAGACGGCGCGCATCTTGCCGTCTACGTACTCTGCCAGTTCGATAATGTAGCTGGCGTCGGAGCCCCGCAGGTTGTAAACCTGGTCGAAGATTTCCACGCGCACGCTGCCGTTGACCGCATTCGCAGCAGGAACGTCTTTGGGCAACGCATTTTTCGTTAGTACGTCCTTCGTTCGGACATCGGTCGGAGGCTCTTTGCTGGCAGTGGCCATGTCGCTCCTCGGCGTAACGCTTCCCGCTGCATTGTTCACAGATGGAGGTTCGCCGTCATCGTTGAGTGTGCCGCGGTTCAGCTGGCGGCTTTCTCATCGGCCAGGCTTTCCATCTGGCTCAACATTTTTTCTACCCGGCCGCGAATCTCCTCACGATCCTTGCGCAGCTGTACCAGTTCACGGCGCATGGCTTCGTTTTCTTCCTCGCGTTCCTCGATTTGCTCGCGCAACCGCTTCACGTCGCGTTCGGCGACCGCGCGGGCGTCCTTCGCAGCCTTGTACAATTCAATAGTGCGATAGACTTTGTCTTCCAGCGCTTTAAAATCTTCAGCCGGAACCTCGGCAGATACCTCTTCCACGCTTTTCAGGGACATGCGCACTCGCTTTCGGAAAATTTGTTTGAGCGTTGAGGCGAAGTATAGCGTAGTTTGCTGTGGATTATGCGCTACATTCGGCGCCGCCGCGGTAGTGCCCTATCTATTTTTCACCACCGAGACACGGAGACACGGAGAAAACCAACGGCTTGGCAAAACTTCATCCTCGCACGATGCGGGGCCGCAGCTTTTCCAGTCGCCGTGCCGCCTCATCCAGTGTCTCAGGCTTCTTGCAGAAGGCGAAACGTACCTGTTGGGATCCGTCTT
Organism: Acidobacteriaceae bacterium; assembly: GCA_003162935.1. Lineage (GTDB taxonomy): Bacteria > Acidobacteriota > Terriglobia > Terriglobales > Acidobacteriaceae > Acidiflorens. Next base: position 5,371 of record PLUW01000088.1, on the reverse strand, counting down.
TTGGATGCTTGTAAAAGCTTGATCCTGGCACACAGGCGATGCCGATTTCTTTGACGAGATGGGCCGCGAACTCAACGTCATTGGCAAAGCCGAAGGCGCTGATGTCGGTCATCACGTAGTACGCGCCTTGCGGGCGGTAGCAGCGGAAACCGGCCTTCTCGAGCGACGGAATCAGACGGTCGCGGCAGTTGCGATAGCGCTTGGCCAACTCGTCATAGTAGCTCGGAGGCAGACTCAGAGCGGCCGCACCCGCTTCCTGCAAGGGTGCGGGCGCGCCCACAGTCAAAAAGTCATGCACCTTACGGATGGCGTTGGTGATCGTCGGCGGCGCCACCGCCCAGCCCACGCGCCATCCGGTAACCGCATAGCTCTTGGACAGCCCGTTGATGGTGATGGTCCGATCGCGCATCCCGTCGAGCGCGGCAATCGAGATGTGCCGGGCGCCGTCGTAGAGGATGTGCTCGTAGATTTCATCGGTGATGGCGAGCACGTTATATTCGACGCACAGGTCGCGAATCAGTTCCAGTTCCTTCCGGCTGAACACCTTGCCGGTTGGGTTGTTGGGCGTGTTTACGACGATGGCTTTGGTTTGGGGCTGGAAGGCCTGGCGCAGTTCAAGCTCGTCGAAAGTCCACTCGCCGCCCCGCACGCCCTGAGATGCCGGCGGCGGGCGCAAGCTGACAAAGCGCGGCTTGGCGCCGCTGATGATGGAATCGGGGCCATAATTTTCATAGAACGGCTCGAAGATAATGACCTCATCTCCCTGATTGCAGACCGCCAGCAGCGTGGCCACGATCGCCTCGGTCGAGCCGCAGCACACGACAACTTCTTTTTCTGGATCGACGTCGATCCCCTGCCACTGCTTCATCTGCCGCGCAACTGCGGCCCGCAGGTTCTTTGCGCCCCAGGTGATGGCGTATTGATTCACGTCGGCGGCAATCGCTTCCTCGGCCGCGCGCTTGATTTCGGCGGGCGCGGGGAAGTCGGGAAATCCCTGCGCCAGATTGACGGCGCCATGTTGCATGGCCTGGCGCGTCATGTCGCGGATCACGGATTCCGTAAAATGCTCGACTTTGTCGGAGAGAAAGTGCTTGGGATGGGGTGAAACTCGGGTCATGGAAAGTTAGGCTAGCACAAGAGATGGCCGCATAGGACGGTCAAGCCGTTTCGCCCTGCTGGAACTGGGGTATCGCTAAGTGTTCTAAATACATCTTTTACCACGGAGTCACGGAGTCACGGAGAAAACCTTGACTCTGTCGGGGCCTTCGTCGCGAGACCAAGGAGATCATGGCCGTAGACGCCAACGCTGACAAAGGCCTCCGCCGGCTCCATGCTATACTTTTTATGCATCTTTTCTGTCAGGTAAGCAGACGGAGGACAGTATCGACAAGCGTTTTATCCGCATGAACGAGCGCATCCGGGCACGCGAAGTCCGCGTGATCGGGGACGAAGGGGAACAGATTGGCGTCATGCCTCCCTTCGAGGCGCTCAAGATGGCCCGCGAAAGAAACCTGGATCTGGTGGAAATTTCCCCGACCGCGCAACCGCCGGTTTGCCGCATTATGGACTATGGGAAATTCCTGTACCAGAACGAAAAGCGCGAGCGCGAAGCTAAGAAGAAGCAGAAGACGATTACGGTCAAGGAAGTGAAGTTTCGTATCAACGTGGACGATCACGACTACGAAACCAAAAAGAATCACGTGCTGCGATTCCTCGATGAAGGAGACAAGGTCAAGGCGACCATCTTCTTCCGGGGGCGCGAAATGACACGGCAGAGCTTGGGCCGCCAGATTCTGGAACGTTTGATTAAAGACGTAGACCAGAGAGGTCTGGTGGAGTTTCGGCCACGGCAGGAAGGCAATACGCTGCACCTGATTCTGGCGCCGAACAAGAAGGAAGGCGGAGCAAAAGAAGCGAAAGAGAAGCCGCACGCTCCTCCGAAGCCCGCGCCACCGCCCGCGCCGCAAGGTGGAGCGCAGACAGCGTAAAAGCAGTTGTCAGTCATCAGTTAGGACTTGGCGCTGCGGTTAGTTTCCGCTGCGTAACTCCGATGACGTAGCTGAGAACTGACAACTGAGAACCGAGAACCGACTTTATGCCAAAACTAAAAACACACAAGGGCGCTGCCAAGCGCTTCAAGAAAACGGGTACGGGAAAGATCGTACGTCACAAGGCGGGGTTGCGTCATATCCTGTCCTCCAAGGCGAAGAAGCGCAAGAAACAGTTGGGCCAGGCCACCTTGGTGAGTGACGGTGACTACAAAAAAGCGGCACGCATGATTCCGTACATGTAATGGAGCGACGGGCGTAATGGCCCGTCCTTAACGAGTATGCAACAACCAAGTCTGCGGAAATGGAATACACCGCAGCGGCGTGTGAAGAGGCCGGGCTTCAGAAATCCCATATCCACCCCAGAACGGCAAAAGCGGCCGTTCCGGGGACCCCGGTTAGGGTAGAAGCCTCCTTACCTCCAGCCGCCAGAAGTAGAGACGCAAGCCAAAAAGGAGAACAGCAATGCCTCGTGTAAAACGCGGAACCAAACGCCGCGCCAAGCGCAAAAAGATATTAGAGCGCGCCAGTGGATATTTCCTAACTAAATCNNTCCGGCCGCAAGCAGAAAAAGCGCCAATACAGGTCGATCTGGATCGTGCGCATCGGCGCTGCTGCGCGCCTGAACGGCTTGAACTATAACCAGTTCATCAGCGGATTGAAAAAAGCCGGCGTGGAACTCGACCGCAAGATCCTGGCGGATCTGGCGGTACATGACGCCGCCGGGTTTGCGAGTCTGGTCGAGCAGGCGAAGAAGGCACACGCGGCGGCTGCGGCGTAGTCTTCAGCTTTCAGCTATCAGATTGTAAGACTTGTCATCCCGAGCCGCTCTTGCGAGGGATCTGCAGTTTTCAGCGGGTCGAGAAACTGCAGATCCCTCGCTTCGCTCGGGATGACAATTCTTAAGTGGTATTGTTCAATCGATGCCCTACACCGTTCCCAAGCTAACTGACTTCTCGGCCGCAGCGCTCGACGGTGCGGTGCGCGAACTTCTGTCCGCGCTCGAGCAGGAATCTGCGGCGGTTGGTTCCGAGGATGGGTGGAAAGTATTTCGGGATCGCTGGATGGCGCGCAAGAATGGCGTTCTTACGCAA
>PLUW01000088.1:0-2218 GCA_003162935.1 Acidobacteriaceae bacterium | reverse complement strand
TCGACATCACGCTTCCCGGCATTCGCCGTCCCATCGGAGCGGAGCATCCTGTCATCAAGACGATGAACGAGATCGTCGGTGTCTTTCGCAATCTCGGCTACTCGGTGGAAGAAGGCCCCGAGATCGAAACCGATTACTACAACTTCGAGGCGTTGAATTTTCCGCCGAACCATCCCGCGCGCGATACGCAGGATACGCTGTTCATCGCCGGGCAAGACTCGAAACCGCAGCGCGACCGCCTGCTGCTGCGCACGCACACGTCTCCGGTGCAGATTCGCACCATGCAGAAGATGAAACCGCCGGTGCGCGTCGTGTGTCCCGGAAAAGTTCACCGCAACGATGCGCTCGACGCTACACATTCGCCCACCTTTCATCAGGTCGAAGGGCTTGCGGTCGACACGAACATCACGTTTTGCGACCTGAAGGGCACGCTCGACCACGCCATGAAAGCGCTGTTTGGATCGAGCGTCAAGACGCGTTTCTATCCGTCGTTCTTTCCGTTCACCGAGCCGAGCGCCGACGTGCAGATCAGTTGCATTTTTTGCGGCGGCAAGGGCACGCGCGACGGCGCTCCCTGCCGCAACTGCAAGGCCAGCGGATGGATTGAGTTGCTCGGCTGCGGCATGGTCGATCCCAATGTGTACGGCTTCGTCGATTACGATGCCACAAAGGTTTCGGGATTCGCTTTCGGTATGGGCGTGGAGCGAATTGCGATTTTGAAATACGGCGTGGATGACATTCAGTTATTTTTTCAGGGCGATGTGCGGTTTCTGGAGCAGTTTGGTTAGGGCAGCTTCTGGCTACTAGCTTCTAGCAAGCATCGAGACGGAAGCAGATTTGGTTGCTAGAAGCTAGTAGCCAGTAGCTCGAAGCTGGCGATCTACATGAAAATTTCTCCCCATTGGCTGCGCGACTTCGTTGACCTTCCCGTCGACTACGCTCGGCTTGCGGACGAACTCACGCTCGCGGGCATAGCCGTCGAAGGCATCTCCGGCGAAGGCGACAACACCGTCTTCGAGATGGAGATCACGACCAACCGTCCCGATGCCATGAATCACTATGGCGTGGCTCGCGAGGCGTCCGCGCTCTATGATCTGCCGCTGCGGCCGATCGAGCCGAAACTGCCGCCGTCGCAAGGCAAGTCTGAAGTCACCATCGATATTCAGGAACCTGAACTTTGTCCGCGCTTCACCGCCTGCGAGATTCGCGACGCAGCCATCAAGCCGTCGCTGGCAAAAATCGCCAGCCGTTTGCAATTGCTCGATCAGCGGCCCATCAGCAACGCGGTGGATGCAACTAACTATGTTCTCTGGGAGAGCGGCAAACCCACGCACGTGTTCGATCTAGATCTGCTCGAAGGCCGCCGCCTGATCATTCGCAAAGCCCGCGCCGGAGAAACCCTCAAGACCCTCGACGGCGTAGAGCGCAAGCTATCAACCGAAGACCTAGTCGTTGCCGATGCGAAAAAGCCGGTCGGCCTCGCCGGCGTGATGGGCGGCTTCGACACGATGATCACCGAGCGCACGAAGAACATCCTGATCGAATCCGCGTGGTGGGACCCGGTCACGGTGCGCCGCATGTCGAAACGCCACGGCATTCATACCGACGCCTCTCATCGCTTCGAACGCGGCGCCGATTTTGAATCTACCGTTCCATCGACCAACCGCGTCGCGGAGCTGATTCTCAGTTCTGGCGGCGGCACGCTTGTCGGGGATCTAATCGATGTGATCGCCCGCAAGCTCGATCTCGCCCCCGTGGAGCTCGATCCGCGTGAGGTCCACCGCATTCTCGGCAAAAAGATCAGTACCCTCGAAATCAGCCGTATTTTGACTCGTCTTGGTTTCACGGTGCTTCCAGGCGGCGAAGACACTTACCTGGTGCACATTCCAAGCTGGCGGCTTGATATCGAGCGCGAAATCGACATCATCGAGGAATTGGCCCGCCTGCACGGTTACGATAAGTTTCCCAACACGCTTCCCGCGTACAGCGGTGAAGTCCGCGATCTCCCCGATGCGCACAAAGAGGCGCGTCTGCGCTCATCGCTCCTGGCGCTCGGTTACAACGAANNCCGAGCTCGACCTGGCGAACCCCTTGAGCGACGAGGCTTCCGTCATGCGCACCTCGCTCGTTCCCAGCATGTTGAATATGCTGGCCTACAACCTGAACCGCGGCAACGACAACGTCCGCCTGTTCGAAGTGGGGAATATATTCGAGGCGT
>PLUW01000113.1:25870-53389 GCA_003162935.1 Acidobacteriaceae bacterium | reverse complement strand
ACTACGGCTACAACGCCCTGACCGGCGAGTACGAAGATCTGGTCAAGGCGGGCGTGCTCGATCCGACCAAGGTAGTGCGTACGGCACTGACCAACGCGGGATCGATCGCGGCGCTGATGTTGACGACCGAAGCGCTGGTGGCGGACATCCCGGAGGAGAAGAAGAACGCTCCGATGGGCGGCGGCCACGGCGGTGGCGGCGGCATGGGCGACATGTACTAAGACCAGCTATTAGCTCCTGGCTTTTAGCTGCTAGCTTGAACCAGAGGCCCCGCTCGCAAGAGCCGGGGCCTTTTTTGTTCTTGGGGCGGAGTGTTTCACGTGAAACACTTTGCAGTTGATTTTGTACGTATATATCTGTATGCTATCGACGGCAAATGAAACGAAAGAAGAGAGTTAAGAGGCACGGGAGGATCGCCAGCATTCGGGCTTCCGGGAGCGTGGAACAGGGGCGTTGCACAAACGACGGTGACCGATGGCGGGAGTGGCGGGAGCGGCAGTTGGAGTACAAGCGCTGGCTCCGGTTGCCGAAGCAGAGGGTCACGCTGAATCTGGACGCCGATGTGCTGGCCTGGTTCCGAGGGATGGGTCGGGGATACCAATGGGAGATTAACAAGGCGCTGCGGAGGGTGATGGAAGAGGAGCTACGCGCTTTGAACGCTAAACATTGAGCCGCGAGCTCCCTTTCTTCACACGATTTCAAACCGGGCAACTCCTAGGCCAACGAGTACTTCCCTGCCTCGATCGTCCTCTGCGCAATCTGCTGGCGGAGTGCAATCGTATTGAACGGCTCATGCTTCGCCAACCGCCGCACAATCGCCAACTGCGTCCGCAGCATGTCGCCTTCCGCCACGTCGGCAATCACCTTTTTTGCCACCGCTTCGACTTTTTCGAACGCTTGCGTCAGATAGACACGCGTCATCGCCAGCGGCAGCGCTGCCGACGCCTCGCCCTTCTGCTCGACCATCTTCTGCGCGCGCAGCACGGCCGATTCCATCGCGTAGATCTCAATCGTCATATCGGCGATCGCTCCCATGACCTCCTGCTTGTCCTGAATGGCGGCCATGTATTTCTGCGTGGCCGAACCGGCGATGAACAAACCAAGCTTCTTCGCCTGCGCTACCACTTTGCGCTCTTCTGCTAATGGCCCTTCGATCTCCTCGCCGACAGACGGCCCGCTCAACACTTCGTCCATCAGCTTCTTGATCGCCGGCATCAGCGGCAACTGGCCGCTCATCGCCCGCTTCAGCAGGAAACCCGTGATGATGAGCCGGTTGATTTCGTTGGTGCCCTCGAAGATGCGATTGATACGGGCATCGCGATAGGCGCGCTCCGCCGGATACTCTTCCACAAAGCCGTAGCCGGCATAGATCTGTAGCGTCTCGTCGACGACGTAGTCGATCATCTCCGATCCCCAGACCTTCAGGATCGAGCACTCGACCGCATATTCCTCGATCGCCTTGCGCTGTGCTTTGGCCGCGTCCGGGCTCGCCGAGTCGATTTCCGCGAGCAGTGCGTCCATCATTCCGACCGTGCGATAGACGATCGACTCGCCGACGTAGATCAGCGTAGCCATGTTCGCGATTTTCTCGCGGACCAAACCGAATTCGCCGATGGTCTTGCCGAACGCCTTGCGCTCCTTGGCATAAGCCACGGCGCTCTCGATCGAAACCCGCGCCCCGCCCACGCACATCGCACCAAGTTTGAAGCGTCCGATGTTGAGGATATTGAACGCAATGGTAGCGCCTTTGCCGATCTCGCCCAGCAAGTTCTCGACCGGCACCTTGCAGTCGTTCAAAATGATGGGACAAGTGGAAGATCCGCGGATGCCCATCTTGTGCTCTTCGCCACCGACGGAAAATCCGGCGAAAGTTCTTTCCACCAGAAATGCGGTAAATTTCTCGCCGTCGATTTTCGCGAACACCGTGAACAGGTCGGCGAACCCGGCGTTGGTGATCCACATCTTCTCGCCGTTCAGGAGGTAGTGCTTGCCATCCGGCGAAAGCGTGGCGCGGGCGCGGCAGTTCATGGCATCGGAACCGGAAGTCGCTTCCGACAAGGCGTACGCGCCGACAATCTCTCCTGCGGCGAGGCGCGGCAGGTATTTCTTCTTTTGCTCTTCGGTGCCGAAATAAACGATCGGCAACAGGCCAATGCCGCTGTGCGCGCCCCAAGTGGTGGCGAACCCGGCGTACTTGGCAATGTGGTCGGCAATAATGGCGGCCGTGACCTTGTCCATCTCCAGTCCGCCGTAGGCCTCGGGAATTTCAACTCCAGCGAGGCCGAGGTCGCCCGCTTTTTTCACCAGATCGCGCGAGATCGAGAAATCCTTGTGCTCAATCTTCTCGGCCTGGGGCAGAATTTCTTTGGTGGCAAACTCTTCGGTCGTCTGACCGATCATCAGTTGCTGTTCGGAAAAATCCTCTGGGGTGAAGACATCGGCAGTCTGCCGCTCTTCCAGCAGGAAGCTGCCGCCGGAAATCTTAGTCTTGGGAATTGCTGTGGTTGCCATGGTTGGAGTCCTCTGTACGCAATGAAAAGCTTTTACCACCAAGGGCACGAAGGAACACAAAGGAGAATCAACAAGCTGCGGAAACTCGTTCGTGTACCCTTGTGTCCTTGGTGGTTAATTCTGTTACTTCCATCCCGTGCCGTTTACGAATCGTTTGATGCCGTCTTTCAGGTGAGCAACATTGAAGTTTATGAGAAGTCCGAGGGATCGTCCACTGAGTTTCAAGTAGGAAATGATTTGCGCCTGATGAACGGGAGCAATCGCGTCCACAGATTTCAGTTCGACGATGACCAGATCTTCCACCAGGAGATCGATTCTGTAGCCGAGATCCAGCTTAACGCCATCGTAAACCACGGGCAAGCCAACTTGCGCATCCGACTTGAATCCGGCCTTTCTGAGTTCATGCTGCAAGCACGCCGTGTACGTGCTCTCCAAAAGTCCGGGCCCGAGTTCCGAGTGAACCCGCATCGCAGCTGTGATCACGGCGTGACTAATCTCCTGCGTAGTGTTTCGATTGATCGTTAAAGTAGCCATGACCTCAGTTGTTGCCCTTTCCGAGGTCACTCGCTAGGAGACGTATCACAGGATAATTGGTCGGTTTTCCTTCGTGGGCCTTCGTGGCCTTGGTGGTTGAGAAAAAGCTTGAACCACCAAGGACACGAAGGTTCACGAAGGAAAATCTTCTACGGGAGAATTTCGAAAATCCCCGCCGCACCCATGCCTCCGCCAACGCACATGGTCACCATGCCGTAGCGTGCCTTGCGGCGCTTCAGTTCACGAATCACGCTGGCCGTCAACTTCGCTCCGGTGCATCCCAGCGGATGGCCGAGCGCAATCGCTCCTCCGTTTGGATTCACGCGCTCGGGATCAAGACCGGCTTCTTTGATCACCGCGAGCGATTGCGCGGCGAACGCCTCGTTCAGTTCGATCACATCGATGTCCGCGAGCTTCAAGCCGGCGAGTTTCAGCGCCTTCGGAATCGCGAACACCGGCCCGAGGCCCATCTCTTCCGGCTTGTATCCAGCGGTAGCGAAAGAGACATACCGCGCCAGCGGAGTAATGCCCAGCGCCTTCGCGCGCTCGGACGACATCACCACTGCCGCCGCCGCGCCATCCGACATCTGCGAAGAGTTGCCCGCCGTGGTCACGCCCTTCACATGAAACGCAGCCTTGAGCGCGCCGAGAGCTTCGATCGAGGTATCGGCACGCGGACCTTCGTCCACTTTGAAAGCAATCTCCGTCTTCTTCGGATTTACGCTGGGCTTCGATCCATTCGGAGTGGTGAAGCTCACCGGCACGGCGACGGTCTCCTCCTCGAACTTGCCCGCCGCGATCGCCGCAATTGCCTTCCGATGGCTGCGCAGGGAAAACTCGTCGCACGCGTCGCGGGTAATGCCAAAGCGCGCCGCCACCCGCTCCGCAGTTAGCCCCATCGAAAGATAAGCATCGGGATAATGATCGACCAGCCAGGGGTTCGGCGAAATCTTATTCCCGCCCATGGGGATCATCGACATCGATTCGGTCCCGCCCGCGATCATCACCTCGGCGCCGCCGCTCATGATGCGTTCCGCCGCCATGGCAATCGCCTGCAAGCCGGACGAGCAGAAGCGATTGATGGTCACCGCGGACACTTCAACTGGCAAACCCGCGCGCAGCGACGCAATGCGGGCCACATTCATCCCCTGCTCGCCCTCAGGCATGGCGCAGCCCAGAATAACGTCTTCAATCTCTTTGGGATCAAGCTGCGGCACGCGATCGAGCGCGCCTTTGATCGCAACGGCAGCCAGTTCATCGGGACGAGTAGCCCGCAGCGTACCCTTGTACGCGCGGCCCACAGGAGTGCGAACGGAAGAAACTATGACGACTTCTCGCATGGGGTGATTTTACTCCGCAGAGGGTTCGTGTGGGAACGGGCGCTCTCGCGAGCTTGCCCTAAGCGCAGTCGAAGGGTCCAAGCCGAGCCCAGCTCGGCACCTTGCGTGCGCCACAGCAACTTGAGACTCGTTGTAGGCAGTGGACCCCGTGAGCCCGTGGACCCTCAGACCGTGATGTATTCGGTCGTCGCGCTGGGCGGAGGAATGGGATCACCATGCTCTCGCATTCCTTCCAAATGAAACTCAACCGCCTCGCGGATCAGTTCCTTCACCTCGTCCAGCGTTTTGCCCGCGGCGCCCAGACCAGGCAAGTCGGGAGCATATGCGCCCCACCCCGTGTTCGATTTTTCGTAGACGATGAGGTATTTCATCTAAGCCCTGCCTGCTTGAGGATATTGTTCATCCGGGCGGAATGTCCACCGACGGGTGACCAGCAACTGTAACGGTCCCTGGCTTCGTCGGGTGATGGAATTGCCGGTGGCTGCCTTTGGTTCGAGCAATGCGCCAGCCATCTTGCTCAAGGCGCCTAATAGCATCGCGGACCTTCATCCATCAGCGATTGTACCCGACAGCAAGCATCATCACCGTTGTACCGCCGCTTGCTTGCGCGGCACTAGCCGCACCACCACCTGCAGATCGCTCGACATTTCTTCTTTCTCGGCGCGCGCCTGGGTTGGCGCCGAGACCACTTCGTAGATTCCGTTGTTGATGAATTCGTCCGGAGCAACGCTCAGCGCGAACGGGCCTCGCTTCGAGAAGCGCACCATAAAGTGCCCGGAGCTGTCGCTATAGGCGACCTGCTTGCCGATGTGCAAGGCCGCGCCTTCCACAGGATCGCCATGATCGTCGTTCACCACGCCTTGCACCATGTATCTGGCGATGGAAAACGAATCTCCGGGACCGGTTGTCATCATTCCGTTCAAACGATACAGATACGTGCTCACGCCAAACGAGTAACGAATATGGCCGTCGGGAGCCACGTTCGACGCAGCGGTAATTTGCCACGGCCCGGTAACGCGTATGGAAGCGTTCAGCGCCAGAGCTTGTTCAAACGGCTGGCTGGGGCGAAAAGGCAGATAGACATTCTGGTAGTCGACGCGCGCCATCAAACGGTTGCTCGTGAAATCGCCGCCAAACGCCACCGTGGTCTGACCTTCCGTTCGCGAGATCAGCTGTAGCAGGCTGAAGCGCGAGGAAAAGCGCTCGCGCAACGTCCCGGAGAGAATGACCTCGGCCGGCCCGGGTGTCGTCGAAGTAGGCGTCGTTGAGCCGGTCGTGGTTCCGCCGGCCGTGGTTGGGCTTGACGTCGTTGCGCTGCCCTCGGGCGCGCTGCGAAAGTAGTTCGCGTTCACTTCCAGCAGTTGGCCGAATCGGCGTCCCGCGTAAAAGTTTGTCCCCTCAGTCGCACGGCCCTCGGCGGTCGAACTGAACAGACCCGTGCCGAAATAGAACCGTTCGATATGCAGATCGACGGAGACCTGATTGACCGTCGCCTGCTGCATGGGTCCTCCAATCGTCAGCGGTTCGAGGATGTTCTGGTGACCCGTCGTAATGCTGACGAATGGGTTCGGCTTGTAGAGCATCTGCACGTTGCCTTTGTCTACTTCCGAACTCATCGGACTGGCGATCGTGATGCGGTGGAACAAGTCTCCCATGAGCACGTAACTGGCTTTGAAGGCGAATGTTTTCGCCTCCGCATCGACCGCGGAAGCGAAATATCCCTGGTTGGAGCCGATTCCTCCGGTGAGCGATGCCTTGAGCCATTTGTTCTGTTTCCACTCCAGGCCTTGCAGCGCGGTCTGGCGGTCGGAGGCGATGTCGCGGGAGAAAAATCGCAACCGGTCGCTCAGTTGTCTTTCATAGAAAAGGATTCCCACCGGATTGTCGCTGGTTGCGGCGTTGAAGAATCCAGTACCCATCCATGTTGAGGTCGTCCCCGCAAAAGCGAACAGAGAGCTGTCGGAGTCCTTGCGGCTCGCGCCCAAGCCGCGCGCAGAAAAATAGTGGGTGCCATCGAAAACATCCGTGGGCAGAACGAACGGGACCATATCGTCGCCGGCGAGCACGGTGTAGCCATGAAACAGCGTCCGGGCCTCGGCGCCGTATGCGAAGTGTCCGTCAAAGAACCCCATCCCGATGTTGCCGTCGTAGTCCGGGGCCTTGAACTCGACGGATCCGCCTTGGGCATTGATCAGCGTGGAGGTTCCACCTTGCACCTTAAACACCTGCGCCGCGGCGCTTTGGGCAAGCACCCCGGCCAGCAGGAGCAGCGCGCTAGTGGCTCGCAGGTACATTGGCAGAAGCCAGGGCTGGCGGCGCTTGCAGCTTCCCCTCGATCTTGAATTTCTCAAATTGCAGGACGTAGTCCACCGGCACATTTTCGTCTTGCGCCTTTTCCTCCAGCGCGATTTCGAAAATGCGCTTGCTGTGCGGGAAAATCGGGAAGCCGGGCGCCTCCTGCTTCTTTTTCGAGTACACCAGCTGCGTACCCAGCACGCGGCCGAAGGAGTCGCTGGTATTTTCCACTTGCAGCCGAACCTTGTTGTCGGGCCGGCTCAACTCCGCCAGTTCGATATGGATGTCCGGTTTCTCCACCGATTGCTTGGGCAGCAGGTAAACCGTATGCGGCAGCTGCAGGCGCACGTTCATCCCCTGTGCCGTGCGAAACGGGAATCCGGAGAACGATGCGTAGATGACGAACCACGAAGGGATCTGTGGCGAGCTCGCCTCATAAAAAACGTAATAGGTCTGCTGTGGCTGGATCCGGAAGCTGGTGGTGGAAAGCTTCAAGTGAATGTTTGGGTCGAGTGCGCGATAGCTGATTTCGCCGGTCTCCGAGACCGTAAAGCTCTTGGCCTCGAGCACGACGTTCAGCGGCGTCATACCGTCATTCACGTACTCGACCCGGCCCTTTGCCGGGTTGCCGAGTTCGTTGACCACCGGGCGCACCGTTTGCGCCCAACTGGCGCCGGTCCATAAAAGCAAGCACAGCATGCTGGCCAGGAGCCGGCACGCAATCCTGAAAGAATCTCGTTTCATTTCCCCTACCTACCTGCAAATCAGATTGCCTGAGCCTGGATCGTCAGCGTCCCGGTGTAGTCTCCTGCCGGTAAATTGGGCAACGGGCTCAGGGTGATGTTGAATTTCATCACGTCAGTGCGACTGCCTCGGTTGTTGAGGAGAATGAGCGTCTGACCGAGAGTGAGGCCGGCGTTCGCGCCACCGAACGGCACGGTATTGGTCAGGGCCGTAAACGCTCCTCCGTTGTCGGAAATCTGAAAATCGGCCGACGGGATGTTGTCCCCCGCGCCGTCGGTCAGCGCGGAGCCTGCGTTCGCAAAAAAGGCATAGAGTGAGACGATCGCCACGGGCGTCTGCAGAATCCAGCTGGTGGTCGCGGTAATCGAGGTGCTTCCTGGATTGTTCGCGCTGCCCGAAACCAGATTGAAGTTGACTGCGTTGCCGGAAAGCGTGACCGTGAGCGACTGACTGAGAACCGCGCGCAGCGCGATCGGGCTGGCGGCGGAGTTCAGCACTTGCGCCCGGGCCGGTGTCCCCGACGCCACAAGCAAGGCCGCAGCCAGCGCCAGCGCTGCCGCCGTTCCGAATTGTCTCCGCAGTCGCATTCTTCACTTTCTTACCGAAGACAGCGCAAGGGCGGGAGTCTGGCTCCTCGCCCTTGCCCAGTGGTTCTGCGAAAAACTACGGAGTTGCCTGCGCCTGAATGTTCAGCGTTCCGGTGTAAGTCGCGGCCGGAAGCTGCGGCAGTGTTCCGCCGGTCAGGTTGATGTTGAAAGCCATGACGTCGGCGCGCGTGCCCGAGCGGTTGGCGGCAGTGATGGGCACATTCGCCAACTGAAGTCCGGCGTTGGCGGCGCCGAACGCGACCGTGTTGATCAGTGCCGTGGACGCCCCACCGTTATCAGCGATGAAAAATGCGGAGGATGGAATGTTGTCGCCCGCGCCGTCGGTCAAAGCTGCCGCTGCACTGGCAAAGTAGGCATCCACGGCGACCGCGGTCCGGCTCGCCTTCAATGCCCACGTCGTCGTGGCCGTAATGTTGGTGCTGCCGGCGTTGGTGGCGCTGCCGGCCGCAAGTGTGAAATTCACCGCGCTCGCCGATAGGGCGACCGTGAGTGATTCCGTGAGGTTGGCGTTCAGAGCGATCGTCTGCGCGCCCGAGTTGAGCGCCTGCGCGGATGCCATGGATGCCACGCATGCCATTCCCAGCATGACCGCGACAACCCGTATGAGTCTTCCCGTTTTCATTGTGCCCCCGTTTGATTTTTCTTTCTTCCCGCTGCGCTTCGCCGTTCCGCCAAGGGTTCAGTTCACGCACCGGCTGACTAGAGGATTATTAGGGAGAACTTTTAGATCCGGCTAGGGTACGCAGGTAACGAGCGAGTGTAGATTTGGGAGAGTACCAAAAGAGGAAACGGGGGCCAGGAACTCTGACCAACCCTGCGGATATTACCAAATCATTGCAAATAAACAACTTCCGAACGGGAGGGCTAAAACCCTCTCTGCTCCGAACATTACGCCAGTGCAAGGCGCTCAAACTCTTCGGTCACGATTGATTGAACCGCCAGGCACGACAACAAAACGCAGACGTCGGAACCAGCCGACCGATTGCCAACACCGGCTGCTCAACTACCGCCCTTTTTCAACTGCTGTTTCCACCCTAGAACGCGCGCTTTGTTGCCTTCCGCTTCGGCCTCGGGAACCATTCCCTTCTTTTGATACAGGATCGAGAGGCTGGTGTGCGCCAGAATGTCGTCGGGATCGACTTCTGAAATTTGCTGGGCGACTGCGATGGCTTCGTCAAAGCGGTTGAGGTCCTGAAGAGCCCGGCTGAGTCCATGCAGCGCATCGGTGAACCTGGGGTCGGCAGCCAGCGCCTGCCGGTACTCATCGACCGCTTGTTCGTGATGCCCTTCGAGAACCAGGTCGAGCGCGGCGTAGTAATAGTGTTCGGCCAGTTGGCGGGCGCTTGCGGAGCTGGCCGGATCGTCGGGCATGGAAGTTGGACTCAGGTGATTCTAGCAAGACCACCCGGAGGAATGGGCAGTGCGCTAAATCAGCTAGATTTTTGTCATCCCGAGCAACGTGAGGGGGATCTGCATCTAGCGGCGAGACTACAGATCCCTCACTTCGTTCGGGATGACAAGGGTAAGGAGTTCTGAGACTTAGTCAAAGTCTGGCTAGTGTTAAACAGCCTTTCCTTCCGGCTTCCAGCGCAGCACCGGCTTGCGCGCCGCCGCCGTCTCATCCAAACGCGAGATGCGCGTGTTGTGCGGAGCGTCGAGCACGTACTGCGGATCTTCTTCCACTTCCTCGGCGATCGACTTCATGGCCTCGATGAAAAGATCCAGTTCTTCCTTCGGCTCGCTCTCGGTCGGCTCGATCATCAGCGCCCCCGGAACGATCAGCGGAAACGCCGTCGTATAGGGATGGAATCCGTAGTCGATCAGACGCTTGGCGAGATCCATGGTCTTCACGCCCTTTTTCGACTGCAACCTGTCGCTGAAAACGACTTCATGCATGGACGGCGTCGAATACGGCAGATCGTAAACGCCTTCCAGGCCCTTGCGGATGTAATTCGCGTTGAGCACCGCGTCTTCCGTTGTCTGGCGCAGGCCGTCGGGTCCGTTGGCGAAGATGTAAGCCAGCGCGCGAATGAACATGCCGAAATTTCCGTAGAACGCGCGCACGCGGCCCACCGACTGCGGACAGTTGTATTCGAATCCCAGCGTGCCATCCGGCTTGGTGATAAGAACTGGCGTGGGTAGAAACGGCGCAAGCACTTTCTTCACCGCTACGGGGCCTGATCCCGGGCCGCCTCCGCCATGCGGTGTGGAGAAAGTCTTGTGCAGATTCAGGTGCATGACATCCACGCCGAAATCGCCCGGCCTCGCCTTGGCAACGAGCGCATTCATGTTGGCGCCATCCATGTAGAGCAGACCGCCCTTGGCGTGCATGAGTTCGGCGATCTTGGCGATTTCCTGCTCGAAAACTCCCAGCGTGTTGGGATTGGTCACCATGAGCGCCGCCACGTCTTCATTCATTTGCGCCGCCAGCGCGGCCACGTCCACCATGCCGCGCTCGTTCGACTTTAGATTTTCGACGGCGTAGCCGACCGTGGCCGCCGTCGCCGGATTTGTTCCATGCGCAGAGTCGGGAATCAGAATCTTCTTGCGCGCGTTCCCCTTCGACTGGTGATAGGCGCGCACCATCAACAATCCGGTCAACTCGCCCTGCGCTCCCGCCGCCGGTTGCAGCGTGATGGCGTCCATGCCGGTGATCTCCAGCAGGCAGTCGCTCAAGGTTCTGATAATGCGCAATGCGCCCTGAGAAATCTTCTCCGCCTGATACGGATGGCCGTTGGCGAGCCCTTCGATCCGTGCGACAAACTCATTGACCCGCGGGTTGTACTTCATGGTGCAGGAGCCGAGCGGATACATGCCGAGATCGATGGCGTAATTCCACGTCGAGAGGCGGGTGAAGTGGCGGATAATTTCGATCTCGCTCACTTCCGGCATGTCGCCGAGGTCTTTGCGCTCCTGCTTGCCCAGCAGCTTCGCCGTGTCCACTTCCGGAACATCGAGCGGCGGCAGCTTCCAGGCCGCCTTGCCCGGCGACGACTTTTCGAAGATCAAGCCTTCGTTCTGGCTGATGTGGCGAGTGGCTTTGCGGGTCATGTGCTTCGTCATCGCACCACCTCGTGCTCCGCCGTCTCTTGCATGCTTCGCACCGACCGTTCGCTCTCGGCGACAAGCCCAACCGCCGTATCGATCATCGACCGTGTCGTCAACTCCGTGCAGCACCAAAGCGCCGTGTGGCCAAGCTCGGGATAAAACTTTTTCAGCGGCAGGCCGCCGACGATTTTGTGTCCCAGCAACCGCGAGTTGATGGCGTAAGGATCTTCGCTGGTCTCGACCACGAACTCGTTGAAGCGCGGCGCACCCGCAAACAGCACCCTGGCATGTTTACTGAACTGGTCGGCCGCATACGCCGCTTTTGCCAGATTCTGCTTCGCGAGTTCCCGCAAGCCGACCTTGCCGTAGACCGTCATGAAAATATTCACCATGAGGGCGACCAGCGCCTGGTTGGTACAGATATTCGAAGTCGCTTTCTCGCGCCGTATGTGTTGCTCTCGCGTAGCTAGCGTCAGAACGAATCCGCGCTTGCCATTCTTATCGACGGTCTGGCCAGCAAGGCGACCCGGCATCTGCCGCACGAACTTTTCTTTGGTGGCGAGCACGCCGCAGTACGGACCGCCGAACCCGAGCGGCACCCCAAACGACTGCGCCTCCATGGCCACGATGTCGGCGGTGCGTGGCGGCTCGACAATGCCCAACGACGCCGCTTCAGCAATCGATACAATCAGCAGCGCCCCGCGTTTGTGCGCGATCTCGGCAATGGCTTCGACGTCTTCCACTGTCCCAAAGAAATTCGGCGACTGAATCAAAACGCACGCCGTATCGTCGCTCACCGCGCGTTCCAGTTCTTTCAGGTCGATGCGCCCCGAATCCGCAAAAGAAACCAGTTTCTGCGGAATCGCCTGGTGCGTCGCGTAGGTATTGAGTACTTCGCGGTATTCGGGATGAACGCTGCGCGCAATCGCCGCCGAGTGCCTTCCCGTAACGCGAACTGCCATCATCACGGCCTCGGCCGCGCCGGTTGAACCGTCATACATCGAGGCATTCGCCAGGTCCATACCGGTGAGTTCCGCAATCATGGTCTGGAACTCAAAAATGGCCTGCAGCGTGCCTTGCGCAAACTCGGCCTGGTACGGCGTGTAGGAGGTAAGAAACTCGCCGCGCTGCACCAGCGCATCGATGACTACCGGACGGTAGTGCGAATAAGCCCCAGCTCCGAGAAAGCTGGTGTAGCCTTCGCCGTTTTCCTTTGCCCGTTGCTTGAACCAGTCGACGATCTCCGACTCCGCCATTTGCCGCGGGATCACAAGATCGCGCGTCAGGCGAACATTGGCCGGAATCGGCGAGAAAAGCTCATCCACGGACCGGATCCCGATCGCCTGCATCATGGCGGCACGATCCGCGGGAGATTTGGGCAGATATCTCATAGGAACCTTATCTTAGATGCGAACTGCGGCAGCTTGGATTGATTGCAGAGGTGAGAGGTCAGATTGCAGAAGTAAAACCGTCCGCTTCCAACGATATTAGTGGGAACAAACGGGTTCACCTCTGCAATCTGACCATTGACCTCTTCAATGTCTTTCAATGTCCGGCCTCTTCGCTGACAAACTTTTCGTAATCCGCCGCCGAAAGCAGCGCATTCAGTTCCGCCGGATTCTTCAGATTGATCTTAACCATCCAAGCCCCGTGCGCATCTTTATTCACCTGCTCCGGAGCGGTGGCGAGCGCTTCATTTGTGGCCGTGACAGTCCCGGAAACCGGAGCGTAAAGATCAGACACGGCCTTGACCGATTCCACCGTGCCGAAGGTCTTGCCGGCGGTGATTTCCGCGCCCACCTTGGGCAATTCGACGAACACGATGTCGCCGAGTGAGTCCTGGGCGTGGTGCGTAATGCCGATCGTACCGTCGGCGGTGATCCATTCATGTTCCTTTGTATATTTGCGGTCGGATGGATATGACATTGGCTTCTTGCTCCTGGCTTTTCGCTCTCAGCTTTTCCTTCGTGACCCTTCGTGCCCCTCTGTGGCTAAGCCTTTTTCGGACGCTTATAAAACGGAGTCGGTACCACCTGCGCCTTCACGCCCTGTCCGCGAATCTCAACCTTCACGGCAGTTCCCACCGCAGCCTGTCCCGGCGGAACATAGGCGAGCGCAATATTCTTCTTCAAGAACGGCGCTGGCGAACCGCTGGTGACGTAGCCGATCTCACGCCCGCCGTCGTCGAGGACTTTGTATCCGTCGCGAGCGATGCCGCGGTCGACCATCTCGAGGCCGACCAGCGTTTTCTTCACGCCCACGGCCTTTGCCCCTTCGAGTGCGGCGCGACCGATGAAGTCCGCCTTCTCCATCTTGCAGAAACGATCCAGTCCGGCTTCCCACACATTGATCGTGTCTGAGATTTCATGTCCGTAGAGAGACAGGCAACCTTCCAGCCGCAGAGTGTTGCGCGCGCCCAACCCGCAGGGAACAACTCCAAACTCTTTTCCCGCTTCCAGAACCTGTCGCCAGACGCGCGCGCTGGTCGCCTCGTCCGCTGGAATGTAAATCTCAAATCCATCTTCGGCGGTATAGCCGGTGCGTCCCATCAAAATATTCTTCAAACCGCACACCGTGCCGCGCGTCACCCAATAGAATTTCACCGTGCTCAGGTTTGCGTCGGTCAGCTTCTGCAGCAAGTCCACGCCCTTCGGCCCCTGAATCGCAATCTGCGTAAAATCGTCGGAGAGATGCTCGACCTTGCAGTCAAACGGGCGGGTGTTGTGGCGAACGTTATCGCGAACCCAGTTGAAATCCTTCTCGCGCGTCCCCGCGTTGATCACCAGCAAATACTCGTCTTCGCCGAGACGGTGGACAATCACGTCATCCACAAACGTCCCCTGCGGATAGAGCAGGGCCGAATACTGCGCCTGCCCGATCGCCAGCCGCGACGCGTCATTCATCGAAATATGCTGGACGGCGGCCAGCGCCTCGCGCCCCGCCAGGCGAATGTCGCCCATGTGGCTGACGTCAAAAATACCGACTCCCGTCCGCACCGCCATGTGCTCGGCGACGATACCGCAGCCGATCGAGGCCGGGTATTCGACCGGCATGTCCCAGCCGTTGAACTCCACCATCTTCGCGCCCATCTGGCGATGGACGGCGTTCAAAGCAGTTTTGCGGACCACGGGATTGGCCTCGACGACAGACAAGAAGAACCTCGTCAGATGTTGCTTCGACAGTGGCTGGGCTGCCGGAATCTGGAACTGTTTAACTTAACACCCGGAGCGGAAGAGCAGCAAATGCCAGGTCGGAGGTTCGAGGTCCGATTGCAGAGGTGAAAGGCCCAGGAGTCTAGCGCCACCGGTGGGCGACGGTTTTCTAACCTCTGCAATCTGACCTCTTCACTTCGTCGTTACCTCGGTCATGTTCCCTGGCGGGCTGGTTCGCTCTACACTCTATCCATGTCCTCGAAACCGGTCATGGGCCGCATCGTCTGCGCCCAATGCGAACGGCCTGAAGCGAGTTGCTGGTGCGAGAAACTCTGCGTGCTGTGCCAGTCGCAACTCGACGTGCACCTCTGCACCGACGGCCTGCTCTACTGCGAAGCCTGCCGCACCGCCTGCGACTACAAACGGGCAAACGTGTAGATCGCCTCAAATCACCACGGCCTCTTTATACTCCCCGTACACCTTCCTCATCGCGTCTGAGATCTCGCCCACCGTGGCGTTCGCCTCGACAGCGGCCAAGATTCGCGGCATGAGATTTTCGCCGGATCGCGCCGTGTCTTCCACGGAGCGGATCGCGGCCTCCCATGTCTCGGCATTGCGCTTGGCGCGCACGGCCCGCAAGCGCTCCACCTGCCTCGGCTCCAAAGCCGGATCGATGCGCTGAATCGGCACCGCGTGTTCTTGTTCCATATGGAAGCGGTTGACTCCGACCACTACCGCGTCCTGCCGGTCGACTGCCTGCTGATACTCGTAGGCCGCGTTCTGGATTTCCTGCTGCACATATCCGCGTTCGATGGCCTTGAGCATGCCGCCCATGGCTTCGATTTTTTCCAGATAATCGACCGCCCGCTTTTCGATTTCGTTGGTCAGTGACTCTATGTAGTAAGACCCCGCCAGCGGATCAACCGTCTGCGGAGTTCCCGACTCATATGCGATCACCTGCTGCGTGCGCAGCGCAATGCGCGCCGACGCCTCGGTCGGCAACGCCAGCGCCTCGTCAAACGAATTGGTATGCAGGGACTGCGTCCCTCCGAGCACCGCCGCCATCGCCTGGATCGCAGTGCGCACGATGTTGTTCTCCGGTTGCTGCGCGGTCAGTGTCGAACCCGCCGTCTGCGTGTGGAAGCGCAGCATCAGCGATTTTGGATTCTTCGCCTTGAATTTGTCGCGCATGATCTTCGCCCACATGCGCCGCGCGGCCCGAAACTTCGCCACTTCCTCGAGAAAATTGCTGTGCGCGTTAAAAAAGAAGGAAAGCCGCGGCGCAAACTTGTCGACCGCAAGGCCCGCGCGAATCGCAGCTTCTACATAGGCGATCCCGTTGCCCAGCGTAAAGGCGACTTCCTGCACCGCCGTCGATCCCGCCTCGCGCATGTGATAGCCGGAAATCGAAATCGTATTCCAGTCCGGCACGTTCTCATTCGTCCAGGCAAAAAGGTCGGTGATGATGCGCATCGCCTGCTGCGGCGGATAAATATACGTCCCCCGCGCAATGTATTCCTTGAGCACATCGTTCTGCACCGTGCCCGAGAGCTTGCGGATGTCCATCCCCTGCCGCCGCGCCACCGCCACATAGAGCGCCAGCAGAATCGACGCCGTCGCATTGATGGTCATCGATGTTGAGATCTTGGTCAGGTCGATGCCATCGAACAGCCGCTGCATGTCCTCGATCGAATCGATGGCCACGCCCACCTTGCCCACTTCTCCCACGGCCAGCGGATTGTCCGAATCGAGGCCGATCTGCGTCGGCAAATCGAAGGCCACTGACAGCCCCGTCGTTCCGTTTGCCAGCAGATATTTGTAACGCTTGTTCGATTCCTCGGCGTCGCCCATGCCCGCGTACTGGCGCATCGTCCACAGCCGGCCGCGGTACATGGTGGCTTGCACGCCGCGCGTGTAGGGAAAATCTCCCGGATAGCCCACGTCGCGGTCGTAATCCCAACTCGCCAGATCCGCCGGCGTGTAGAGTGCACGTACGGGAATGTGAGAAGACGTCTCTTGCGCTGGAACTTCCGGCTTCGGCTTGGCGGCAGGGTTGACGGCCGCTTCGACAACTGGGATGCGTTCACTCATTGGAATCACTCATCACTTTCGCTCACGATGAAACCTTCCTCAACGGAGGCGCGGGGTGTCGCGCCGGTTCATGTTTCACGGCTTCTGCGACCACACCCGCACATAGTCCACTAGCATCGTCGCGGGAAACTGCACAGTCGGGTCGGGTGGAGCGATCCAGCCGCCCACCGCCAGATTCACGATGACATACATGGGCGTGTGCGGAATGTCGTTCACCTTCGTGAAGTTCTTGATCACCGTGCCATCGAAATACCAAGTCACGTGGTCGGCTTGCCAATCCAGACCATAGGTGTGAAATCCGGCCGACAGATCCTCGCCCGTGTCGTACGACGTTCCACTGCTCGGATGATGTCCGTGGCGCTCGACTCCCCAGTGGATCGTCGCGTAATCAATCGTCGGCGTATTGCCCAGCCACTCCATCGCATCAATCTCCGGCGGCCAATCGCCATTGGCCGGCAGCAGCCAGAACGCCGGCCACATGCCATTGCCGGGAGGAAACTGCGCGCTCATTTCCATGTAGCCATACTGAAATGCAAAGCTCGCCGGCTTTGTCGGAGAACCGCCGGTGGTGATCACGCCCGAAGTGTATGCGTGTCCACGATCGTTCTCCTTCGCTATCAGGTGCAGCATGCCGCCCGACACCGACACGTTATATTTCCACATCCACTCCAGATCGTAGGGCAGACCGTAGGAGCCGCCCTGGGTCTCATTGCACCAGGTGTAGCAGCGATACCACTTGGCGAGATCGAGCTGCTTGTCATCGAATTCATCGTCAAACAACAGCTCGTCGGCGGCGGGTATGCTTCGCACCGATCCCGATCTCCCTTCGAGGTGAATTTCAGGACCAACGCTGGGAGGCGACTGCGCAGCGACGGCAAGGCTGAATACCGCGACAATGATGGACACCGGCACATACTTCATGGGGGTTCTCCGGCCGCTCCGGGCCGCCTAAAAATCTTACCCCGGCTGCTCAACTCAGTTGCGCTGTTTCGATACTCGCTTGTTCACGCGCCAGAACGAGCTTACTCCGAACCATGTGAACGAAAGCGTAAAACAAATCGCCAGCACCAACCGCCCCGGTCCCGCGGCGTGGCCCGACTGGTACCTGCCATATTCGCGGATAACGGCCATGGCCCCGACGGCGGCCATCGCCAGAAACGTGAACCCGGTCACTTCGAGCCATAGCTGGTGCAGCACCCGCCCGAAAGAGCGCGCACTGGCCCGCATCCCGGCCAGCGCCGCGCGTCCCATCCGGCTACGCTCCACCATATTGACGGCCGCGCGGAATGCAAGCTTGATTTTTCCCACCGACTGGCCGTCGATCATCTCCCGGTCACCTCGGTCGATTTTAGCAGCGTGCGGGCGTACAATGACCGTGGGCGGCATCACAGACGGTTGTGATTTCGCCTGTCAGCGGCGTCCGATTCCAGGGGGATTCGTGGATCAGCAACTGAAGCAACTCATGAAAGAACTCGGCGAAGCGATCAACGAGTCTCTGTCCGATTCCGAATCGATCGCGGAAGTCGTATCGCGCATCAAGGAAGGCGGCTACGACATCTTCCTCGTTCTCGAAGCAACCATCGGCGTCAGCAAACAGGGCGAAAACACGACCGACAACACCTCCCTGGTCTCCGCACGCTCGCTCAGCACCAATGCCGAGCTCAAAATCAGCGATCAGGATCTGAAGTTTCTCAAATCGCTCCGCATCAAGCTCGACCATGAAGAAGAGGAGTAGTACTGGATCGAGTAAATTGTGATTCCAAAGGCCTTAAGATTCCAACTCAAAGCGTTAAAGTTGCCGTGAGATTTCGAATGGGTTGCACTCCGTGCTGGCGTCGTATGCGCGCTACCCTGAAACCTTGAAACTCTGAAACCTTGAAACCTCGGCGTGCGTTCGGGATAAGATCTTCCGGCTGTCCCCAAAATTTCCCTCCGCGAATAGGAAAAACATTGCATGTGAAGGATTTCCTTCTGATACGATAAATCATTCTCTACGTAAGTAGTCTCATAGCAGCATCTTAAGTGAGGAAAGCGTGCGCCGAAAATGGCCTTCGGCGTGCACTTGTTTTGGTGGAGGTGTCGTTCTTCGGCCGGTCTCCCCCGGTTTGAAGTGCCGGTTCGTGGGATCGAGCACTTCGTCGTTAGTTCTTAGGAAGCGTTCTTAGGAAACGCCATGCAGATGGCTACTTGAGGTGCCGCACATGAGTTCCCAGGCTTCACAGATGACCTTAGGCCTTCTTCCCGAGGCTGGTACCCGCTGGGGGAGATTTATTGTCAGTTATGGCGTGCAATCGCTGGTCATGGCGGTGTTCATCATCACTGCGATCGCCCACCCCGAGGTTCTGACGTTGCCGGTGCACGACTACCATTTCATCGGCATGGTCAGCATTCCGGCTCCGGTTCCACAGGCGCCGGCCCCGGTCAGGACTTTCCCCGTTCCCAAGGTCGCGCAACTGGTAACGCCGCGGCCCGAAGCCATGCGCGTCCCCGCCGAATTGGTCCAGAAAAAACCGCCCGTTCCGGAAGAGCAGGCACCGAAAGTGACCCTGGCGGCAAAAAAAGAAATCTTGCCCGACGTGAAGCCGGAGATTCCCCGGCCCCCGGTTAAAACAAACGTGTTCTCCAACGGCAGCTCGGCAACGCCCACCATGGCGGCCGCGCCGCAAAAAGTACAAACTGGCGGCTTCGGCGATCCCAACGGCGTTCCTGGATCCGATCCTCACGGCCGTCCGGTTACGATCGCGCAAGCAGGCTCGTTCGATATGCCCTCCGGCCCCGGCTATGGCAACGGCACGGGCGGCTCGCACGGCGCAAAGGGAGTCGTCGCCAGCACTGGTTTTGGCAGCGGCGTCGCCACTGGCAATAGTTCTTCCGGCATTTCCGGTTCGCGCGGCGCGGTTCGCCAGGGCGGCTTCGGAGACGCCGACGTAGTCGCAGCAGCGCAACCCAAGACCAAGTCCGCCGACCCAGTCGTCAAGACCGTGCCCGTCGAAATCACCTTCAAGCCCCGTCCGGTTTACACGGATGAAGGCCGGCAAATGAAGATCGAGGGCGAAGTTCTGCTCGATGTTGTTTTTACCGCGAGCGGACAAATTCGCATCCTGAAAGTTGTGCGCGGTCTCGGCCACGGGCTGGACGAATCCGCCACTCGCGCCGCCGAAAAAATTCAGTTCAAACCCGCCCAGAAAGACGGTCACCCTGCGGATTTCGAGGCAGTATTGCACATCGAGTTTCAATTGGCATCCTAAGGAGTTCGGCCGTGCCGGTCGTGTTTGCGGTAAAATGAAGCAGATCAATATGTTGCGATCCCCATTCGCTCTTCTTACGCTCTTGCTGGTCTGCTGCTCGTCGTCCTTGTTCGTCCAGACCTCGTCCGCCCAGACTGCACCGGACCTTCAGCTCGCTACCCGCGATGCCGCCGCTCAACAGGCCGCCGCCGCCGCCAGCGGCTTCGACCAGGTGGTCGATCGAGCAGTGGAGCGCGAACATTTTTTCATCGCCCAGATGAAGCAACTTCATCCTCTGGTGGAAACCTACCTCCAGAATTTGAAGGAGGACAAAGATATCAATGCTCCCGTCCCCTCCAGCGACGTGTACTTCCTGGGCCGGTTGGATATGAGCGAAGGCACCGATGACCGTGCGTTTATCTCGCCCACCACAGCCGGTCTTGGCATACGAATGCTGGGCAAACTGAAGGAAGCGTATTCCATGAAGTTCCTTCCCTTGGGGTTCGCCCAGATGGTGATCCTCGACCAGGATTTTCAGCGCAAGAACTACGATTTCACTTTCGTCCGCCGTGAGTTCCTCGGCGAAGTGCGCTGCGTGGTCATCGACATCGCGCCCAAGAAAAACGCTCCCAGTGGCAGCTTCCTCGGCCGCATCTGGGTCGAAGACCAGGACTACAACATCGTCCGCTTCAATGGCACCTATACCCAGGCGCACCGCAACAGCTACTACTTACACTTTGACACCTGGCGGCAGAACCTACGCCCCGGCGTCTGGCTGCCTTCGCTGATTTATTCCGAGGAGTCCGATATGAAGGGCCACCTCGGTCAGGCCCTCAATTACAAAGCGCAGACGCGGCTCTGGGGTTACAACCTCAAGGATCTCCGCCGCAGTTCGGAGTTCACAGAAATCACCGTCGACTCCCCACAGGCTGTCACCGACCAGAGTCAGAAAGCTCAGGATGCCAGCCCCATCGAAGCGCAGCGCGCCTGGGAACGCCAGGCGGAAAACAATGTCCTCGACCGCCTCCAGCAGATCGGCCTGCTGGCGCCCGAAGGCGAGGTCGACAAGGTGCTCATGACCGTCGTCAACAACGTGATGGTCACCAACAACCTCGACATTCAGCCCGAGATTCGCTGTCGCGTGCTGCTAACCACGCCGCTCGAATCCTTTACCATCGGCCACACAATCGTGGTGAGCCGCGGCATGATCGACGTGCTCCCCGACGAAGCCGCTTTGGCCATGATTCTGACCCACGAACTGGCGCACATCGCGCTCGGTCATCACCTCAATACCAAGCTCGCTTTCAACGACCGCATGTTCTTCCCCGACGAGCGGACCTTCCAGCGCATGGATTTCGCTCGCGATAAAGAGGAAGAGGAAGCCGCCGACAAGAAAGCCGTTGAACTGCTCAACAACTCGCCCTACAAGGACAAACTCGGCAACGCCGGCCTGTTCCTCAAAGCAGTGCAGGCCCGCGCTCCAGAGCTGAAGAACCTGATTCGGCCGCATCTGGGCGACAGCCTTCTCAATGGCAACGCCACGAAGATGTCGTCATTGATGACCGCCTCGCCGCAATTCGATCCCAAGAAGACCGACCAGGTCGCAGCCCTGCCTCTCGGTGGCCGAGTCAAGGTTGACCCGTGGAATAATCAAATCGAGTTGATCAAGACCAAGGCGGTCGCTTTCACCACCGCGTCCGAAAAAATGCCATTTGAGGTGACGCCGTTCTTCCCGTTCCTCACCCGGTTCAGCACCACCGCTCCGGAAAAACCAGCTCCAGTCCAAGACAAAGCAGCGACTCCGTCGGGGCAGTAGGCAGAGTCGAGATTTCAAGAGTTCCGATTTTCCAGCTTGCAACCACACCGGGGCGCATTCTCCAGCCAAGCGAAACCTGCAATCGGTCGTGAAATCCGATTCCTATCCGCGCACGCTTTCAAGCGTGCCGCATGTTTTGGGTTAGGAATGCACCTTAGGCGCTGGTTCTGGACGCTACAGTTTCAGCGCAGGGACAAGAATACTTGCGGCCACACACTGAAACCATGTTACGGGGAACAAAAACAGGGGAACAAGCGGGGAGATCAAATCGCCAGTCTGGCGACTGAGGCTGGTTACAGCAACTAGTTCGAAATCGAGCTAGCGACCTGCGAAAACACGTTGTTGGCGTTGCCGCCGATCAAGCGAACCGTGCCAACCACAATCACCAGAATCACCGCCAGCATCACCGCATACTCGGCGACATCCTGGCCGCTCTCCTCAACCCAAAGTTGACAGATTCTATCGATCACTGTTTCCCCCTCGTTACGACACACCGTCCGTTCGTCATTCTTTCGGATGGACGGTTCGCTGCCGTGTGAGTATTAAGATACCGTGAATCGACCCTTCCTCCCAATAGCACAGCGGTGACCGAGAATGGCCCATTGGTGTTAAGGATGATGACTGATAGTCATACACCGATTCAACCTACAAAAATGGACAAACAACACTATGTTTCCCGTGAAACTTTTGTACGTACACTGCGCAATCTGTTCAGACAATCGTTTTCAACGGCAGCCCCTGATTCACCGCGAACAGCGCCAGTTCCAGCCGCGTGGAAACCCCGAGTTTATCGAAGATATTGCTCAGGTGGTGCTTCACCGTGTCCTCGCTGATTTTGAAGTACTCGGCGATCTCCTTGTTGGCGTAACCGGCCACCACGGCGGAGACGATCTCCAGTTCGCGCGGGGTCAGCCCGAATTTCTTCTGTTTTGTTTCTTCGTTCGTACTCTGCATCAGGTTGCGCAGGTACTGCACCAGGTTCGAGACGCTATCGCGCCCGACCCAGTACTCGCCGGACATTACGGCTTGAATGGCCTTGAGCAGCAGTTGGGTAGCGGAATCCTTCAACACCACGCCCCGCGCTCCCAACTGCAAGGCCTCCACCACCTGCTTTTTCTCCGCCGCCGCGGTGAGCAGGATGATGCGCACCACGCCCGCGCCGCCCGCGCGCGTGCTCAGGTCGCGCAGCGCGTCGAGCCCGGTGTGATGCGGCATCGCGAGATCGAGCAGAAGAATATCGGGCTTGATCTCGGTCGCCAGTTTCACAGCCTCGAATCCGTCGCAGGCCTCGCCCACCACTTTCATTTCGCCTTCGGACTCCAGCAGCCGCCGCAGCCCATCGCGGAAAATGGGATGATCGTCGGCGATCACAATTCGTATCGGATGAATGCGCTTTTCCGCAGTTGGATTATGCGTTACGGACTTGACGGTGGTTGACTTATCCATGATTCGCCTTCCTCGCCGGAGGTATCCGGACTTCCAAGCGTGCGCCGTGCCCCGGTGTCGATTCTATCGCGAGTTCGCCCGCCAGCAAGCGCACTCTTTCCCGGATTACCGCCGGTCCTTTGCCGGACGATTCCAGTTCGACATGCGAAAGCCGGCCGGAAAAGGGAAACCCTTTGCCATCGTCTTCCACCGTCAATTGCAAATTGCCCGAACGCTGCGCCAACCGCACCAGCACGTGATGCGCGCCACTGTGCTTGCGCACGTTCACCAGGCTCTCCTGCACAATGCGCGCCAGTTCGCGGCACCCTTTTTGCGCCAGATCCACCCGCTCCAGTTCACTCACGAATTCCGCGGCGATGCCCGTCTCCCGCCGGAAGCGCTCCACCGTGTCGGAAATGAAACCGAGAAGCCGGTCCGCATCCACCTCGAACGACTTCATGGCCTGCATCAGTTCACGAAGCTTCAGGACTTCCTCGCGCAGCAACTTCTGGATCCGTCCCAGTTCGGCGTTGACCACCGGCGCCTGCGTTCCCGACTGGCGCCGCAACACATCCAATTGCATTTCCACCGCGATCAGCGATTGAATGGCGCCATCGTGCAGTTCGCGCGCGAACCGCGCCCGCTCCATCGCTCCCGCGCGCTCGCGCAACCGCCGCACCAGATAAACGTTATAGATCGCCGGAGCCACCTGCTGCGAAAAATCCTGCAGAAAGCGCAATTCCTCTTCCGGATCGCCCATCATCTGCGGATCGAACACAAAAACGCGCCCCGACCATTCCGTCCCGAACGCCAGCGTCACCGAAACCACCGCGTCAAATTTTTCCACGCCCGCCAATGCATCCAGGAATTCGGTGCCCGCGGACCGCAGGCGCCCACCGTCGCGACTCAGGAGCACGGTGCGAAAACCGCTTCCGGCGCGCTCGGCGTAAATCGCGTCGGCGCCCGAGTCCAGCAAATACACCTTTTCGCTTTCCGGCAAGGCCTCGCGCCAGCGCAGCGTTTCGCTCGCGGCTCCCTCATTCACCTCGGCTAAAAACACGCGGTAACTGTGCGCTTCCTGCGAGGCGTTCAGCACCCGGCGCGCGCCGTAAATGCTCATCACTTCCCCAAGAATCTGCCGCATGGTTCCGGTCAGTCCCGCTTCTACTCGGGTCGAACTCAGAACCCGAGTAATCACCGCGCGCTCGGCACGGATCTTCTTCTGGTTCTCCGCCATATAGCCCAGCAAGAACCCGAGTACGACCAGGTATACCGAACTCATGAACAGCTGCTGCGGATCCAGTTCGCGCACGCTGACTCCCAGCGGCGCCAAGTGCAAGCCCTGCAGCCATCGATCCGCCGCCGGCTCCAGTCCGTTTCGCACCGCGAAGGCTTCTATCTCCAGAAGCGCCACCGCCGCCACCGCCGTCCCAACCGTCTCCCACATTCCCCAGCGATAGGCGGCCGCTGCCATGACAAACACGAAGAACAGAAAAAACTGTCCCTGCTGCGCGGTCGCAAAGATAGCAATGAGCACCGGCCAGACGATATCCGCCGCGTGCACCACCAGACGAAAGGCTCTCGTCGACCGTGGCCGGAAGCGAACCAGTAGCATCACCACCACGGCATGCACCAGATATACGGTCAGCAGCCAGTACAGCCAGGGTGAATGCGCAAACCCGCGCGCTGGCTCCATCCAAAGAGCAAACAACGCCGCGCTGGTCAGCGCCACCCGAGCGGTCGCCAGCCAGCGCTCCGTGCGCCGGATTTCGTCCGCGCTGAGCGGCGCTCGGAAGCGCCATAAATCGCGGTAGTGAGGGATTCTCATTCTCTAAATTGCTCTCGAAATCGAGACAGAGATTTCATGGTTCGGCGGCTCGTTCGCAAGGTTAGGCGCTTTGATTCTAAAGGTATTCTCCAACAAACTCCATGAGCTTCTCCGTCGGGCAACTCACGACGGAGTTCTCAAGATCGGTCGCTTGGGGAGTGGAGCGAAGAAACAGACAATCAACGCAGGGTGAGGCGGGGAGGAGATCTATGCCTTCGTTTTTTCTTGTTTGATATTGCCCGGCCCGCCGCTTGGGTGGCGGCTATGTGGGGTCGTGGGGTTTAGGCCGGGCAATTCTTTGTTCCAGGATTGCAATTGCTAATTTTATACCGCAGAGGGAGCCGCCCCGCCTGTGATGGCAATCACCTATCTGTGTGATGGGGACACATGGCGCTGTGACAAACATCACCGCCAGCACGGACATGGCGTCCTAAGATGAAAATGACTTTAGCCTCAGCAACACTTTAAAAGGAGAACGAATATGGCCTACGTAATCACCGATAATTGCCTCAAAGACGAACTCTGCGTGGACGTTTGCCCCACCGACTGCATTCATCCCAAGAAGGACGAGCCGGAATTTGAGGCCGCGACCCAGATGTATGTCGACCCGGAGGGCTGCATCGATTGCGGAGCCTGCGTGCCCGCGTGCGGCTCGGACGCAATCTTCGTGGCCGATGAAGTCCCGGAAGACAAGAAAGAGTACATCGAGAAGAACGCCGCCTATTACAAGAAGTAGACGCGGTCCTCGAAACCATCACGAGAAGAACGCGAGAAACAGCGCTATGGGAGCGCGGTCAGCCAGTGTCCGCGCTCCCGCCAACGATATCGGACCAACGTCTATCGAAGTTCCATTCGGCTTTGGGAGGGCGACGCGGCCGTTCGCCGGCTAGGGTTCA
Source organism: Acidobacteriaceae bacterium (assembly GCA_003162935.1). Classification (GTDB taxonomy): domain Bacteria; phylum Acidobacteriota; class Terriglobia; order Terriglobales; family Acidobacteriaceae; genus Acidiflorens. The sequence goes on along the minus strand of PLUW01000113.1, from coordinate 27,874 downwards.
GCGCATCCTGATGTCGTGTTCACAGATGGTCGTGAATACCCCCAACAGATGGGTAACGCCTAGAAGCTGCTGAATCCGTTTGCCCAAGTTGATGAGTTCCAGTTTGCAGCCCGCCGACTTGGCGGAAACGTATAAGCGTACTACCGTGCCGAGGCCCGTGCTGTCCATGTGGGTGAGATCGGTTAAGTCCAATACGATTCGCTTGCTCCCCGGAATCAGCCCGCTGACCTCGTGGTAGAGAAGGTCGTTCACACCCGCCACCAACTTGCCGCTGCACCGCACAACGGTGGTGTCGCCGGTCCGGTTCACGTCAAGTGTCAGGCTGTTCGAGGCCGCTTTTTCAGACATCGGGATTCGCCCTGCCGATCCATATGGAACGGTTCGAAAACTAAGACCGAGCGATTGTCCCACATTGCGATGTGGAAGGAAACAGACGCTCAGACGTACTGTTCGGCCGCATCTGGGACGCACTTTCGTCCAGTTGCTCGGCGCGCCGCACTTCCTCGAAACGCGCGAGCAAGTCATCGGGCCGCAGGCGGCGTTTTTCGGCACCCTGAAGATCGTGGATGATCTGGCCGCGGTGCATCATGATAAGGCGGTCTCCCAAACTCGCCGCCTGATGCATGGAGTGCGTCACCATCAAGGTGGTTAGCTTGCCGCTCGCAATCACCTGCTCCGTCAGCGCAATGACCAGATCCGCGCTCTTGGGACCGAGCGCTGCGGTGTGCTCGTCCAACAGCAGCAATTCCCCGAACGCAGCCGCAGCCGCATTCCGATTGTTCCAATCGGAAACCAGCAGGATCACCGAGAGCAAACGCGATCAGGCCGAACCCCATGGACAGCCTCTTCAGCGCAGCCCAGACGGGTGTTCCGTAGAAGACGGGCATAACCCTGCTGCGGCTCCTTTCGTGACGCGCCATTGTACAGTTCGCATCCGCAGCGGCGTGAGAAGCGGCTATAATAGCGCCCACGTATGCCGCTCCCCTCGGGCACCAAGCTAGGGCCGTATGAAGTGCAATCGCCGATCGGCGCCGGCGGTATGGGCGAGGTATACCGCGCCAAGGACACTCGCCTCGATCGCACCGTCGCCGTTAAGATCCTGCCCAGTCATCTTTCTGACAATCCCGACGCTAAGCAGCGTTTCGACCGCGAAGCCCGCGCCATCTCTTCTCTGAACCATCCCAACATTTGCACTCTGCACGATGTCGGCCATCAGGATGGCGTCGACTTGCTGGTCATGGAGTTTCTGGAGGGCGAGACACTGGCCGACCGCTTGGCAAAAGGTCCGCTCCCGACCGAGCAAGTGCTGCGATTCGGGATTGAAATCTGCGAAGGACTGGAGCGAGCGCACAAGAGCGGCGTGGTGCATCGCGATCTGAAGCCCGGAATATTGAAGCAGTAGCCCTGCTGAGGAAATCATGGCCGCATTGATCGATGCTATCGACGTAAAGCGCAAAATGTTCTTCGAGTTCGAAAACATCCCATTCGTGTGCCTGGAGGTGGAGGTCTCCACTCCCACCGCCCGGGGCGGCCAGACCCTGGTCCGCCTGAAGATGCGCAACCTTCTGACCCGCGCGGTTTTTGACAAGACATTCAAGGCCGGCGACCGGTTCAAGGAGCCCGACCTCGATATGGTCCCGGCCTCCTACCTATACAGCGACGGAACGGGTTTCCACTTCATGGATCAGGAGAGCTTCGAGACTTACACCCTATCCAGCGAGATGATCGGGGATGCCGTGGACTTTCTCGTGGAAGGAACCATCATCCAATTGCACAGGTACAACGGCAACCCCATCGGATTGCAACTGCCACCCCATGTGGAACTGCATGTCACTTATACCGAACCCGGTGTCCGTGGCGACACCTCCAGCGGCAGCGTGACCAAGCCCGCGAAGCTGGAGACCGGCATCGAGATCCGAGTCCCCCTCTTTATTAAAGAAGGGGAAACCGTCAAAGTATCCACCGAGACGCGGGAGTTCGCCGGCCGCGCCTGATCCCTCCCTC
>PLUW01000113.1:0-25865 GCA_003162935.1 Acidobacteriaceae bacterium | reverse complement strand
GACGGAATGTCCGCAGGGTCCCGGGCGGTCACAATCAGGTTGTAATCTTCACTGGCACGAAGACGGTTGAACACCGGGGTTGCTTCCTCCGGCGAGACCAACGCCAAATATCGCAGGAAGGCGAAAACCTCTTCGGTGGGCTCCAGCCCCGGCGCTACGAAGGAGACCTCAACATCTTCGTGATGGAAGTGCCATGCGAGCGAAGCCGCGAGGCGCACCGCTCGCTCGTACATGGCGGGCGGAAGTACTCCGGGTGCGGAGTTATCGAATACGATGCGGAGCTTGCGCTCATCTTCCCGGCTGAATTCACGAACCTTGAGCGCACCGGTACGGGCGGTGGCTTTCCAATCGACATGACGGGCGGAATCGTCGGGCATGTAGTCGCGAATGAGGTAGAGGTCATTGCCGCGTCCCCTGACGAAAGTCTCGAACTCGCCCGTAACCATGGGAAGCACTTCCAGAAATTGGTCGGTCGATTCCACTTCGGGATAGACGATCAATTCGCGCGAGAGGTTGATGCGGCGCGTTTTCATCAGGAAAGAAAAGGGAAAGCGCGTGGCCAAGCCGAAGTTTTTCTCCGTGTATCGGCCACGGTTGGGAAAACTCATTTCGAGGTCGGCGCGGAGTTCCTGCAGGGGGGCTAGAAACGGAAAGTAGACGGATTCTCGCAAGATCGGCTTCTCTGCCTCTTCGCGAACGCGGCGCAAACGGCGGTCGGGAAGGCGAAGCCACTGGTCCTGGGGCGCACGGTTGCGGGGCCAGCCGAACGTATAGGCTTCCCAGCTCCAACGTTCTTTCTTTTTGCGTTTTGCGGGAACCACGCGCACGGAAAACGACGGCAGCCACGAACTGGCGTTGCGCAGGAGCAGGCGCGCCAGCATCGGGCGTCCGGCAAAAACGTGTTCCGGCAAGTGAACATCAAGCGCGAGGCTGCGCAAGACCTGCGCGGAAGCGACGCCGGAAACGAGAATGGCCGAGAGCAGCGCGGCGACGATCACGTAAAGCAGGTTGTTGCCGGTGTTGATGGCGGCGATTCCGATGACGACGCTGATGAGGATATAGATCATTCCAGCGCGCGTGACGTCGTAGTCCATGGCTTCGCGGACACGGCTGGCAACAACGCGGCGCGCGAGGTACGGCACGGTGGTAAGGCCGACGAAAGTGGCCAGCAGGAGCGCGGCCGACGCCAGAATGACAGTTCCCCAAACGCTTCCGGCCTCGCGCGATACCGTGGAAAACAACGCCGCGGCGAAGGCCAGAGTCAGCCCGACGATCGCCAGCAGGAATCGCACCCACACCTGCGACAGCCCCAACCACGAAAAGCGGGACGGCGCTGCGGGTTGCGAGACGTTCTGCGTGCTAGCGAAAGTCACAGTTTCTCCGGTATCGGCCGAATGCTTGTACCAGCATATGATGACGGGCGGACGAGGGGAAGTGACCGAAGATATTGCTAGCGGGTCAATCTACGAAACCGAGACCAAAAGCGTTCGTGATCTTTCGTGCCCTTGGTAGCTTAGGGTTTCGCGTACACCATTCCCGAAGCACGATACGGAGGATCGGAGATCAGGCGGATGTAAGCGATCAGCGCATCGATCTCGCTCTTGCTGAGGGTATAGCCGTAGGGGGGCATCAGTGCGGATTTGTTGAGCGCGGGTCCACCATGGCTGATGATGGATGTGAGTTCGGCGTCGGTCATCTTGTTGAGCGTGTCGCCTTCGGCGAATGGGTGCGGCTTGACTGCGAGATTGTCGTAGTTGGAGACGCGCTCGGCGGAAGACTCGGAACTGTGGCAGCGCGCGCAGTATTTGTTGTCGAGCTGAAATCCGAGCTGTTCCTGATATCCCAGTGCAATTTCTTCGATTTTGAGGTCAATCGGCTTCTGCGTCTTGGCGAGCGTGCGGGCGGTGAGTTGATATCGAGCTGCCATGCCGCCGAGAGCGACGTTCGTGCTGAGTTGTCCGCTGGNNGCTCCGGTGACGGCAGCGCCCTGTTCATCGTTGACCTGCACGACCAGGGGTTGCGCGAGGACCATGCCCGTTGGGCCGATCTGTTTGCTTCCGCTCGATTCGATCAGAACTGAGCCGAAACCGGTTGGTTTTAGAGCAGCGACCGCTGGGGCTGGCCCCTGGGTGTGTGTGCAGCCTGCGCACACGAACATAAGAGATGCCGCGAAGAATGTTCGCCAGTGTTTCGCCATTTTATTTCTTCGCCTCCTGCTTGCCGGAGCCCTTCTGCGTCATCAGGAATGCGGTCAGAGCGCGGGCGTCCTCGTCGTTCATATTGCGGTTGGGTTCGATCGTGCCGGAACGCATGGCCTGCGGATCTTTGAGCCAGTGGTAAATCCACGCCGCGTTCAGCCGCGAACCCACTTGCGTAAGCGTTGGACCCACGTACCCTTTGTCGGTCTTGGTATCGACGATGTGGCAACCCTGGCAGGCATATTTGGAATAGAAGAGCTGTTTCCCCTGCTCCACCTGCGCGGGGGGATAGCCGCTGTTCGGCATCGAATCGCGGTCAAATGCCGGATTCTGATACACGGTCATGATGTAGTCGGCCAGTTCCGCGGCATCGCCATCGGAGAGGTTGAACCGCGGCATGCGGCGGATCAGCGCCGGCCGCAACGTGCCGGGATTTTTCAGGAATGCCTGCAACCACGGCCGCTGCACCGAACTGCCTTCCCAGGTCAGGTCGGGAGCCATATCACCGCCGCGACCGTTGATCGCGTGACAACTGAAACAAGCCAGATCCGACATAAGCTGTCCGGCCCTGCCCGCGGGCTGGTAATTCGAAGGCGGTTTCGCCGGCACGGTCAAGGCTCTTGGCATGTCTTGTGCGCGGTCGGTGAGCGCCAGCAAGGCTGTCGTCAAGGCATCGATTTGCGCGGGCGCGAGGGTGAACTGCGGCATCTTCAACGCCGCTCCAAACGAGCGCGGCTGGCGGATTTTTGCGGCAATGTAATCCGGGATCGCATGCGTCATGCCGGGCAGGAAAAGAATCTGCGTGAGCGGCTTGCTGCCGATGCGGGTCAATTCCGGAGCAAAGTTATCCGGCTTCTTGATGCCGCCGATCTCGTGGCAAGAAGCGCAGCCGTAATCGGTGACCAGAAGTTTGCCGTGGGCAATCTGCTCGGGCGTGGCGGCATCGAGATGCACATTGGCGAGCAGATCGGAATCGGTTTTGTTTCCGAGGAAGGCGGTCAACAGCGAAAGCTGCGGATCGGTGAAGCGGTAGTGCGGCATGGCCGTTCCCGGATCGTAGATGCGCGGGTTGTGCAACCAGGCCTGCAACCATTCGGGTTTCACCTTGTTGCCGACCCGCGTCAGTTCTGGGCCGACATCACCGCCCACCACGTTTCCGGCGGCGTTTTGCACGGCGTGGCAGGAAGCGCAGAACGACTCGCCGTACAAGCTGGCTCCTGCCGTTGGATCGGGGGCTTTCTCGTTTTTACTCAGCGGCGCCGTGTCTCCGGCGATCGGCGTGCTGTTGGCGATCAGGAACGCCGAAATATCGCGCGCGTCCGGATCGCTCAATTTGAAATTCGGCATGGTTGCGGTAACGGCATACGCCTGAGGATCCTTCAACCAGGCGTAAATCCACTCGCGCGTGGTTTTGTCGGCGACGTGCTCAAGCGAAGGCGGATCGTCCGTTGGCTTCATCGCGGTGCCGTCAGGCAGCTTGATGGTGTGGCAGTGCACACAGCCGTAGCGCGACAGCAGATTGCGGCCGAGGTTGAGCTGCGGCGTGCCGGTTAGAGGAGCGCGATGACATTGTCCGCACGAAGACTGGACGTAGCGCGCCGGCAAGATGGGCTGCTCCCACGCCAGCGTGCTGCTGTGGGCTTCCTCAACAGTAGTTGCCGGACCTTGTCCGCGATGACACATGACGCAACCGAACTGGTCGAGCGTGTGCGGTATTGCCGGATGCTTGCGGAATGGCTGCGCGCTGACATCGGCCAAGGTCGCTTCTTTCAAGCCGGTGTGGCAGGTGGTGCAGCGATCCACGACTCCGAGTTGCGGCAGCCAGATCTGCTGGATTCCGTCATGGTCGTGAAAGTGGCGCTGCAATGTGACCGCGTCGCTTCGGTTGCCAATTAGAGACAGATACTTATTCTGATAATGGCGCCACTCGCTGAAATGATTCTTGGCCGGGGCAACGGCCAGCAAGATCAACAACAACAGGCTGACCACGCCAAAAGCGCGAATCGGATGGCCGAACAACGTTTGCCAGAGCGACGACGAATTTTTCGATGACTGCAAGTTAGCTCCTCCAGGGCAACACCCAGGACCAACCCGGGCCGCGGAAGAAAGTGCCAACCGCCGTGAGCACCACCAGTTCGAACAGGAACCAGGTCATGATCCAGAACGAAAGAGGTTTGGCGGCCAGATAACGCCGGAACGCCGAAGGCGACTGCGAAGAACTTTGGATCGCCAACAACATGAACGCGGCGACGATCAGGGTTGGCACTAGCGCCACGAGCACATCAAACGCCAACAAGAACACACAGAGCGCAATGGCAGCCGCATAGAAAATGGCGACGCGCCGTTTGCGATCTTTTACGAACAGACCCTCGGCTTCAATGTTGATGTTGAAATACGGAATCACAATTAGTGCCATCACCACTAGACCCGGAACCAGCACTCCCGCGACCACGGGCGGAAAGTAGTGCAGCATTTCCTGCAATCCAAGGAAGTACCACGGCGCTTTGGCCGGATTCGGCGTGTGTGAGGGATCGGCAATGCCCTCAAGCGGCGCGTTGAAGAGAAGCGCCATGCTCACCAGCGCCATCGCCAGTACTTCGATGGCGACAACGGCTCGGAACAGGAGTTCCGGATACGTCTGCACCTGATCTTCGTCCGTGACCTTGACTTGCGCGGAAGTCCGCCGGGTGACGAAGACGACACGCCGCGGCGACTTGCGGGCGTTCGAATCCATTCCGGCGACGAAATCTTTTGGATCGCTCATCTTTATTATTGCGCTCCTTTCGCCGCGGCGGCGCTCGCGGCGACGGTTTTCGGCTCGCTCTGGTGGACATAAAGACCGCCATCCTTCCGAATGCGCCAGAAGTGAACCGCTATAAAGAGGATGGCGATCAGCGGCAGGATCATGCAATGCAGCACGTAAAAGCGCAGCAGAGCGTTGGCGTTGACCACGTTGCCGCCGAGCATCAGGAAGTGAACTTTGTTGCCGATCACCGGCGCCGCGGATGCAATATTCGAACCCACCGTGATCGCCCAAAACGCCAATTGATCCCACGGCAGCAAATAGCCGGTGTAACTGAGGAACAACGTAATCAGGAGCAGCACAACTCCAATCACCCAGTTGAACTCGCGCGGCGGGCGATAGGCTCCGCGGTAAAAGACCTTGAACAGGTGCGCGAACACCAGGAAGACCATGGCATGCGCGGACCAGCGGTGCAGGTTGCGCAAAAACAGGCCGGAGGAAACTACGAATTGCAGATCCTTGGTGTCGGCGTAGGCCTGCGGCACCGAGGGATGGTAATAGAACATCAGCGGGATGCCAGTCGCCACCAGGATGAGAAACGTCCCGAAGGTCAGCGTGCCCAGATACCAGGTGGCGCTGAAGCTGAGCATGCGGGTTCTTACTTTGGTAGAGAAAAGATGGAGGAATACGTTCTGCTGGATGGCGAGCGAGCGGTGCAGAGTGCTCGACCCGGTCCCGCTGCGGAACACCGAACGCCACACCCGCGTGCCGCGCAACTCCTCGAAATAGTTCGCGATTGTTTTCGCCACGCTCACACCCTCAAGAACTTCATGGGATCAATTTGCTTGGAACGGTCCACCATCAGGTCTCCCTCATCGCTGAGCGAAGTTTGCAGCCAGGGCAACGGCCGGGGCGCGGGGCCTTCAATCTTGGTTCCGGGAACTTTTTTCGGGTCCAGAACATAAAATTTGCTGCCATGGCAGGGGCACGCGATGATGCCCAACTCCGGCTTCCACGCGGTCATGCAGCCAAGATGAGTGCAGATGGCACTCAACGAGAAGAAGCCTTCCTTCGCATGGACAAGATAGATTCCGGAGTTCACGTCGAGCGTCACCGAATCGACCGGATAATTTTCCGGCTTGCCCGCGTTGACGATCGGCGAAGGTTCGTACAAAACATTGGGCGAGAGAAACTGGTAGGAGAATGCCGCGGTGCCGGCCGCGGCGATGCTCAACGATCCCAGTCCCAGCTTGACGAAAAAGGAGCGGCGGTCGATGTCGGTACCGGATTCCGCGGGCGTGATTGGTTTTTCTTCGGGCATGTTTTCCTCGAGCGTTGACCTCGGAACGTTAACCTCGAACGCTTACTTCGGGCCTCCAGCCGCAACCGGCGCTTTGGGTCGGAGCGGCCCATCGATGGCTTCCACCGAAATCAAGCCGGTCGGCTCGGCGGAAACCAGGTTGTAAGACTCCATGGTGATGGTGCCGACGGGACAACGCGCGGCGCAAAGCCCGCAACGAATACAGCGCGTCTCGTCTTTCAGCATGGCGGAGCCGGTTACGATACCAAGCTCATCCGCCGCGATTTCGTCGAACTCGACGCTGAACAATTCCTGGTTGTCGCGAATCTGCTGCACGGTTTCTGGCTCGAACTGGATGCGATCCAGCGCTACGAGCTCAAGGCAGTTCTCCGGGCAGACGTCGACGCAACCACCGCACAGAATGCACATGCTGCCATCTTCGGGAACTCCCTCGAAAACGGTGTTCACCCAGCAATGCAGGCAGCGCTGGGCTTCTTCCATCGCCGAGTGAACGTCGTAGCCGACTTCGACCTCGGTCACTCCGGTGCGGCGTTCCAGCGGCAGCATCGGGATGGGTGGGCGAACCAGATCCAACAAGTCCATCGGCATGCTGTGGCGCTTCAGCACTTCTACCTCGATGATCGGCTCGGGGTGCTTCTCGACGAGCATGAATTCATCAATGTCAGTCGCTGCGTGACGGCCGCGAGCCACACTTTCGATGGACGCACCTCCGGACGTACCCTCAGACGACACACCCTTCTCTTCGCCATCGCCACTATCGGCCCCGGCGGCAGCTTCGCGCGATCGGTGCAGGCGCAGAAACTCGTCGATGCCCATGGCGGCGCGCTTGCCGTCGGCCACGCTGTCGATGATCAGTCGAGGTCCAAACACGCAGTCGCCGCCGGCAAAGACTCCGTTGGCCGAGGTCATCAGGGTCTGCGGGTTCACGGCAATCAGTCCGCGGGGAGACAATTCCACGCCGTCTTCGGGCTTGAGAAAATCCAGATTCGGCGCCTGACCGACCGCCATAATAATGGTGTCGCACTCCAATAGCGTTTCACTGCCCTCGTAAAACGCAGGATTGAAGCGCCGATTCTGATCGAACACCCATTTCGTCTTCAGCGTCTCCAATGCGATCACCCGGCCGTCTTTGCCAATCATGCGTTTCGGGCCGAGGCCGGGATGCATGATGATGCCTTCGGTTTCGGCTTCTTCAATCTCTTCCAGCGCCGCCGGCATCTCTTCGCGCTTTTCCAGGCAGACGAGATGCACTTCCTGCGCGCCCAGGCGAAGAGCAGACAGTGACACGTCCACCATTTCCCTCGTGGCCACGGCGCTTACATTCTCAGCCGATGGCTCCAGGTCTTCGACTCCGCCGACGTGCTGCCGGACCACCTCGCGAGCCGCGGACCGCGCCACATCCATAGCCACGTTGCCGCCGCCGATCACAATGACCTTGTTGCCGATGGTGAATTTGTAGCCGAGATTCACGTTAAGGAGAAAGTCGATGCCCTTGTAAACGCCATCCAGATCAACGCCCGGAATGGTGAGATCGCGGCTGCGATGCGCGCCCACGGCGATCAGCACGGCATCGAAGCCCTGGTGACGCAACTCGGAAACCGTGAAGTCGCGTCCGGCGGCGTGATTGAGCTTGAGAGTAATGTCGCCGGTCGCGAGAATTTCGCGCACCTGCGCCTCCACCACGTCGCGCGGCAGACGGTATTCGGGGATGCCAAGGTAGAGCATTCCGCCAGCTACCGGCGCGGCTTCAAAAATCGTGACGGAATAGCCCATGAGCGCCAGGTCGTGCGCCGCGGAGAGTCCCACAGGTCCGCCGCCGACCACGGCAACCTTGAAGGGCAGCTTGCGCTGAGCGCGTCCCGCATAGACATCGACAGGACGCTTGGATTCGGGCCCGTGCCGCTCCGTCAGGAAGCGCTTGAGCGCGCGGATGGAAATGGGGCGATCGATATCGCCACGGCGGCAGGCGGTTTCACAGGGATGAGCGCAAACTCGGCCGCAGATGCTTGCCAGCGGATTGGGGTCGCGGGCGAACTTATACGCTTCCTCAAATCGCCCTTCCGCAATGAGCGAGACATATCGGCCCGCGTTGGTGTGGGCGGGACAAGCCATCATGCAGGGAAAATTGGTGTTGAGCCAATCCCTGTCGACTTTCTTGTCTTTGAAGCGTTTCAGCAAGCGGCCGCACCCCGGTCGTTCGTGAAGAGCGGGGCGCCCCAAACCGTGCGAGGTTTGGGGCGCCGACGCTCGATGGCTTAACTATTTGCTCAGCGCGAAGTCCGCTTTGGTATCGCCCGCCACAGCCACTGGCTGGGTTTTGTTCTTGGCGCCTTCATGCCACGCGGTTACGGTGTAGCTGCCGTCCGGGACGTTCTCGATCTTGTACGCTCCCGACTTATCGGTCACTGCGAAGTACGGAGTTGGCGAGACCACAACATAGCCAGCCATCTCGGGATGGACATTGCATAGCAGCGGCACCGCGCCAGGATTGTCGAATTTGAAGGGGCGCTTGTCGCCCTTCGGCCAAGTGCCCAGGTTGTGGGTGAGCTTCTTGTTGCCGCCGACCGAAGACCAAAACACATTGTGGGCCACATTGTCGCTGTTCAGGAATTGCACGGTTGTGCCTACCTGCACAGCTGTAATATGCGGCTGAAACATCAAGCCCTTCTGGTCGATCACGGGCTCCTGGGTGGGGGCGGGGAAGGTTTTGCCGGCGGGCGCTTCGACGTAAACCACCGACTCGCCCGAAACGCCGGAAATCTTGCCGCTGATCGTGCCTGCGCTGGCGGCCAAGCTCAGCATCGTTACCGCTACCACGGCCATCACCATCATGAAAGTGCGTGTCATTTTTCTCTCCTGCGCTTTTCTCTTTTGTATTTGGAATTGGTAATTACTGACGCGCGTATCAGAACACGAATTTCGCATCCAGATACACAGTATTGTTGGCGCTGGCGTTGCGGCCCGCGCCGTCGTAGTTGGTTGAGCCGCCATTGAAGCGTGTGTATGCGGTGTATTGGGCGGCGAGCTGTAGATTCTGCCACGGCCAATAGGAGAAGTTCGCGATATATCCGGCGCTTCGTGGGTCGCCATTGAAATTGCCGGTCACCGGAACCGTCGGCGGATACAGCAAGGGATCGGCAGTGCCCGAAGTAATAAACCAACCGAACGTGCCCGTATAGCGATTGCCGAAATGGAATTCGGCGTTGGGCATAAAGGTGTTCAGGTGATGCCCGCCCGGCGATGCCGCACCCGTATTGGCGCTGGATGCCAAATTGGAGTTTTCGCGGATATAGGTGCCTCTTAGCGAAAGAATGTCCTTCCTGAATAATGTCCGATCGTATTGGGTGTCGAAGGCCCAATCGGTGTAGCCGTCGTAGAGGTCGCCTGCCCCATTATTGATCAGACCGTTTGTGCTCTTCAGGTGCATTCCATAGCTGCCGATCATAAACTGCGTCGTCCCGGTTGACTCCTGCCAGGCGACGCGCCAGTACGGCGCAACCCCGACGATGTTGACGGGAAAACCAAGACCGGGGTTCGGCTGGAGTGCGCCGACGTGTTCCGAGCGATAAAGCGCCAGGTCCAAATAGAGATGACTGTTCCACATCGCATAGCCACCGATGCCTGCGACGTCCTGCGCCAAGGGCCCGTTAATGATGGGAGTGGCGTTGGGAGTGGGTGCAACATCGCTGGCGATCCACGGGTAACCCCATGCAGGCGTAGTGTTCCAGAGGTCTTCCAGGGTCGGATTGTTGTTGAGATCCAAGCCGTAAACCAGTTCCTTGCCACCCAATTTCGTTTTGTTCGCGTAGCGGATATCCGTGTTATCCATGCTGAAGTGGTCGGCTTGGGCGTCATACGTTACTTGCAGAAAACTGCCCACGTTGCTGGTCCATGCCCCAGCCAGAAAGAGGGAGATGTCTTGAGGAAATTCAAAATTACCATTCTGGGTCCCCGGCTGCGGTGACTTGGTTGCTGTAAATGACGTCTCCAGCATTACGGAAAGTGGCAGCGCTGCGAGAAGATTGAGCGCCGCATGCGTTTTGCTTCCCTCCGATGTCACGACCTTCGTGTCATCCCCTCGGTCGACATAACCGAGCAGCTTGAACCGGCGTCCGGCAGGGTTCAGTTCCGGAGGCGCGTAGTGGCAGCCGCTGCACGCCAACCCCGTCTGGCGCGCATAGCTTGGAACCCCCAACGCACGAGGGGGATTCAACGCAGCAAGAAGCAGCAAAACCACGACGGGAACTGTCGCCAGCAAAGGGCTCGACACTTTTTTCATTTGGAATCTCATTCTTGTCTCCGCAAACAAAGCGATTGTTGATTCTTTCCGAATGTAATGCCGCATGATGTCATGCGGATGTAAAGTTCCAGCCAAGTCGTTGCTCGCCTCGCGGCGACCGACGTCGCGTGCTAGATCATCTATTTTTGGTTGACGACCGATGGGTGATTATCGGGGTCGTCATGGGAGATTGCTGCGTCAAGAATCACAGGGGCATGTGATCGTAATCACACGCAGAGAAAAGCCCTGCCCAGACCCGGTAGGCAGCCCGGAAAGCGTGGTGACCCCTCTGCGGAGGCCGCAGGAGCTTATGTTCGAAGCTGATTTTGTTTTGTTCGCGTCCCCGGCGGAATTTTGAATCCGCGTTACCGCCGCGAAAAAACGGCCCCTGTCCCGAAGCGCAGTCGGATCACGTCGCTACGGTATCCAAATACCTGCCGTAGCGTCGGACCGATGAACCAGCGGTTGGCAAGACGTCCCAGCGCGCCGAGAGGTGCCGCGTAGTAGACGTGATCCTCCATGACGGTCCGGCTTCCTTCGGCGCTAAATGTGTGCTCGTGACACCAGCAACGATAGGGCCCCGATTCCTGCAGATCGATGAAGCGGTGCGGTGGCTCCCACTTCGCGATCCTCGTCCGCCAGCGAATCGGCATCGGGCCAACGCGTAACTGGTAGTCAATTGTCGCCCCTTCGGTAATCGCGGGCACGCCACCCTGAATCTCAAAGCGCATAGCCGCTGGGGTGATGAGCCCTAAATTCTCCGCCTGCGAGAAAAATTTGAAGGCCTCATCCAACGGCGTATCGAGCACGGTCTTCGCGCGGAGCACATGCGTGGGACGGCGCTGGCGCAAATAGTCCTCCGCGCCAGGCGTGTGAGGTTCACCAGAGCTTTGGAAGGGTACAATCTCTACATCGTTTGTCTGAATGACGTCGGCGATCGCCTGATCGAGCGTTGGGAACCAGTAGGTGAAACCAAGGTCTCGGAGACGCTGCGGCTGGACTCGCTGGCTGCCCAGGAGCACGCCTGCCGCCTCCCCGAAGATGACCTTTATAGCGAACGCCGGCACCGGCAGAACAGCGGGCCGGTGGAGAGCACGCCCAAGAGCCTTCGCGAACTCGCGGCTCGTCNNACCAGATCGTGGAGGTGGATCCAGGGCATGTACTGGCGTCCAGATCCAATCGGTCCGCCGACGCCGAACCGGAACGCAGGGAGCATCTGCGCCAGCGCCCCGCCGTCTCGCCCCAGCACAACGCCCGTACGCAGAGTCACAACCCGCAGACCGGAACCCTCGGCCAATCGTGCGGTCGCTTCCCAGTCCTGGCACAACTGCGCAAGAAAATCTGTGCCGCCCGGCGACGACTCGCGGAGAACCTCACCGCCACGATCGCCGTAGTAGCCGACCGCGCTCCCGGAAATCAGCGTCTTAGGACGGGCTTGTGCTTCAGAAATCGCAGTTACCAGTTGCTGGGTCAGTTGCACCCGGCTCTCGACAAGCGCTCGGCGGCGTGCCTCAGTCCAGCGTCCGCCCATGATCGCTTCCCCGGCGAGATTCACGACGGCGTCACTTCGTTCCAGAGCTTGCTTGAGGCCGTGAGCGCCAGAACTGAGCGCTACGGTCTCGACCTCGGCGCCGAGAAGGCTTCGGGCCCGTTCTTCGGAGCGTACCAAGGCGATCAACTGGTGGCCCTCGCGGCGAAGAATGGGAACCAGCGCTCTGCCGATGAAGCCGGTGGCGCCAGTGATGAGTACGCGCATCGAGAATCCTTTCTTAACGCCCTCCGGGCAATTTCATCTGCGTTACCAGCCTGCGCTTCAGCTCAATCCAGCATCAGATCGCCGCCAGCCGCTTTGGCATCGCACAGCAATCCGCCGCACAAACGTCGGGGCGCGGGCCCAATACCCCTAACGCGCACCGCGGTAGACCTTCGTCCATGCGCTCACAAATCAGTTCGCGAATCATGCGCAGGAACCGCGGATGCGTGCCCACGGTCCCCGCTCGCACCATGTGCAAGCCCAACTCCGCGCTCAGCTCTCGCGCCTGCGTATCAAGATCGAAAAGAATCTCCATGTGGTCGGAGACGAAACCGATCGGAGCGATCACCACATCCGAACTGCCGCCCCGCATTTTGATTTCGGGAAGGCAATCGAGAATGTCTGGCTCCAACCAGGGTTGCGAAGCTGGACCGCTTCGGCTCTGGTATACCAGCCGCCATTTTTTCCGTCCCAATTTCTCCGCGACCAGCCGGCCCGTTTCCTTGAGTTGTTTTTCGTAGTCACAGCCTTGCGCCATCGCCAGTGGTATGCTGTGCGCCGTATAGACAAGGTGCGCCGCCTCGCGCCGCTCCTCTGGAATCGTTGCCAGCGCCTGCTGCAAGCGATCTGTGACGGCCTCCACAAATCCAGGATGGTTGTGGAACGCGCGAATCTTATCCACCACCGGGGCGCCCTCGCCGGCTGCTTCTTGCGCCCGTGCTATGTCTTCCCGGTACTGCCGGCAACTCGAGTACGAACTGTAAGCGGACGTCACAAAAGCCAGCGCACGGCGGACTCCGTTCGCCTTCATCCGACGCAGCGTGTCGGCGAGCAAGGGATGCCAGTTGCGGTTTCCCCAATAGATGGGCAAGCGAGGCCCATTCTGCGCCAGTTCGATTTCAAGAGCGGCGATGAGCCGCCGATTCTGGTCGTTGATCGGGCTCTTACCGCCGAACTGGTAGTAGTGTTCGGCCACTTGCAGCATGCGCTCGCGCGGCACGTTCTTGCCCCGCAAGACATTTTCCAGGAATGGCATCACGTCATCGGGGCATTCGGGGCCACCAAAGGAAGTAACCAGAATCGCGTCGTAGTTCATAGGGTCGTCGGTTAGCCCTCAATGCCTTACCGGGAGCCGCCGCTCTGTTTTTGCAGTTCGGCGAGAGCTTCCAGCACTTCCTCACTATGCTTGTTGGGATTCACCTCGGTGAATACCTTGGTCACCTTACCCTCGGGATTGATGATGAAGGTGTGCCGCGAAGCGAATTTCACCAGCCCCAGGCTGGTCAATGAGCCATACTCACTGGAGACCTTGTGATCGGTGTCGGCCAGCAGCTTGAAGCTCAAACCTTCCTTTGTACAGAACTGCTTGTGGGAGTCGGCGTCTTGCACACTGACGCCAAGCACGACGGCACCTTTTTGCTGGTACCGCGGTTGGTCGCGCTGAAAGTTGTGTGCCTCGATCGTGCAGCCGCTAGTGAAGTCTTTGGGGTAGAAGTACAAGACGACCCACTTGCCGCGATAGTCCTTCAGACTTACGGCTGTACCCTCCTGCGAGGGGAGCGTGAATTCAGGCGCCATGCTGCCCACCGAGGGCACGGAAGCGGCAAACGCCATCCACGGCGTGACTGCGATGGCTGCCACAAAAATCGCGATGATCACTACTCGATGCGTCATTACAGGTTCTCCTGCCATGCTGGCTCCATTGCTGGTTCATTCATCAATTGAATCTTGCTTGCCACTTTGCTGAGCACCAGTTGCACATCGCTGATATAGCGTTCTCGGAACGCCCCTTCGCAGTAAGCCAGGTAGTAGTCCCACATGCGCACGAAGCGCTCGTCGAACCCCAGTTGGCGTATTTCGGCGAGATGTTCCAGAAAACGGCGGCGCCATTCCCGCAGCGTGAGGCTGTAATGCATCCCGATGTCTTCCATGTGGAAAAGTTGCAAACGGGTCGTGCTGGCCAGCGACCTCTGAATCTCCACCACTGAGGCGAGTTCCGCTCCGGGAAAGATGTGTTTCTTGATCCAGTCGCTCTGCTTCCGGTATTGCTGAAACTTCGACTCCAAAATGGTGATGGTCTGCAGCAGCATACTGCCGTCCGCTTTGAGCAGCCCATCGCAGGCTCCGAAGTAGTCGTCATAGTGTTCGTAACCCACGGCTTCAAACATTTCGATGCTCACGATCTTGTCGAACTGCCCGCGCAGGTTGCGGTAGTCTTCGAACAGCAACTCGATGCGCTCCCTCGCTCTGCTCTGCGAGAACACTTCCCGCGCATAGTCGTGCTGTTGCCGGCTGATGGTCGTGGTTGTCACGCGGCACCCGTAGGTCTCGGCCGCGTGTGCTGCAAAGCCGCCCCAGCCAGTTCCGATTTCGAGCACGTGGTCGCGTGGACTCAACTGCAGCTTGCGGCAGATGCGGTCGAACTTGTGGATTTGTGCCTGTTCCAGCGTGTCATCCACGCTGTCGTAATAGGCGCAGGAATAAGCTAGATTGCGGTCCAGGAACAGGCGGTAGAACTCGTTTCCAAGGTCGTAGTGATACGCGATATTGCGGCGGCTGCCGGATTGTGTGTTCCGGTTGCGCCGGTGAGTGAGCAAATCCGCGATTCTGCGGAACGCCGTGAAGAGTCGATTGCTGTTGTCCAGTTGATCCAGGTTCCGTACCGCCAGGCGAACCACCGCAACCAGATCGGGAGTGGACCAGTCGCCGTCCATGTAGGCTTCCCCGATGCCGACATCTCCAGCCAGGAGCGCGTGCAGAAAAAACCGTTCATCGTGCACGGCCACAACCGCATGCAGCGGATGTTGTGAATCACCGAAGCAGTACGTATCCTCTGGACAAACAATCTCCAGGCACCCCACCCGCAGGCCGGCTAGAGTTTTCAAGAAGATCTTCTTGGCTAGACTCGCCGCTATTCCGCTCGCCATGATGCCCCCAAAGGCTGAACGGTCGCCCGCTCGAAATGGCCTGCGCCCGGATGCCTGACCACCGGAACCCGCTTCCGCCGCAACTGCAACGCCTGCCAATGGATGGCCGTGATCACCTTCGCCGTCATCCAGGGAAATCGAATTAGCGCCCGGTGCAACTCAGCCCGCGACCACTCCCGGCGCTCCAATGTCAGCGTGGAATCGAAGATCTCTCGCCGGTCCTCATAACTGACACTCTGCGTGATCAGCCGCGCGCCGGGCGGCGTAAACGTCCATTCGTATTCCTGCCCCAACTTCATGAAAGGCGACACGTGAAACGTCTTCAGGAAGCGGTACTTCTTGTTGTCATTGGCCGGTTGCTCGATCCTGGGCGTGAGCCAGTAGTTTTCCGTCTCGCCGAAAGTATTCTTCACCTCGGCCATAATCATTTGCAATCTGTCTTCCCGGTCATAACAGTAGAAAAATGAAACCGGATTGAAGTTGTACCCCAGATAACGGAGATGGGTCAGTAGGAAGATTCGTCCCTCCGGAATCACTACACCTTTTTGATGCGCGTCCCGAGCCAATCGTTCGCGAAGCGTTTTCGCGGGATCTCCGAAGTGATCGCGCTCCTGGTAGGAGACCCAGTTCCGCCGGTTGTATGCCGCCAGTGGAGACACCTTCATCAACTCCGGCAACCGGTCCACGTCCAGGAACACCATAAACAGCGGGTAGGTAAACTCGTGGCGGGCAGGGTGGAACCTGCGGTGACGCAAAGTGCCGGTATAGATTCCCGATTCCATCATGCCGCCGCTTCTCCCGCCACGTTCCAGGCCACACCCAGTTTGTCCGCCACGCGAATCGCCGAATTCAGCCCGTCTTCATGGAAGCCGTAGAACCAGTATGCACCGCAGAAGTGCGTCCGGTTGTGGCCACTGATCTCCGGCCAGCGCGCCTGCGCCCGCACCGCCTCCAACGTATAAAGAGGATGGAAGTAGGTCATCTCGCGCAGAATGCGGCGTTCGTCCACGGACTGAACATTGTTCAAGGTCACACAGTAGTCTTCCGGCGTAGGCAGGCTCTGCAGACGGTTCATGTGATACGTCAGCGTGGCCGCTCGCCGCCGCGTCCCGAGATGATAGTTCCACGATGCACGCGCCCCCGGCCGCCGCGGCAGCAGGCTTGAGTCGGTGTGCAGCACCGTCTCGTTGCGGCTGGTACGGAAACCGCTCAGCACCTGCCGCTCGACCGGGGTTATGTCCTGTAGCAGTTGCAGCGTTTGCGGCGCGTGACAGGCGAATACGACTTCGTCGAAATACTCCGGCGGATGGTCTTCGAAATGAATTCTCCCTCCGGCCGGCGTGCGCGTTACCCCTTCGATCTTCGCTCCCAAACGAATCCGTTCCCGGTAGGGCGCAGTCAGTGGCGGAATGTACGCGCTGCTGCCGCCTTGCAGCACGTACCATTGCGGCGCCGTCGACAAACCGAGCAGCCCGTGATTCTCGAGGAATCGGATCAAAGTAAAAACCGGAAAGTCTTCGATTTCCTCTGGAGAAGTGGACCACACCGCTGCCGCCATCGGGTGCAAGTAGTAACGCGTGAACTCGCCTCCGAATTGATGAGCATGCAGATAGTCTCGCAAGGTAATTTCGGAGTTGGCCGGATCCTGCAGAAGCTTGCGAGCTTCCCGGTTGAAGCGCATGATCTCCGTAAGAAATCGATAGTGTCCCGGGCGATACCAATTGTTTCGGCCCGCGAAGAACCCGCTCAGTCCACGGCTGCTGTATTCAAATCCAGTCTCGCGGCAGGACACGCCAAACGACATGTCACTTGCCTGACGCGAGCTGCCCATCTGTCGAAACAATCGAACCAGATTCGGGTACGTGCGGTCGTTATGCACGATGAAACCAGTGTCGATCGGCAAGACGCCGCGACTGGTTTCGATTTCATGTGTATGCGTGTGGCCTCCGAGACGCAAATCCTTCTCGAACAGCCACACCTCGTGTTTCTGGCTCAGCAGGTAAGCCGCCGCCATTCCCGAGATCCCTGCTCCGATGACTGCGACCCGGCTCATCCCGCCTCGCTTTCCGAAAGTGGCCGCCGAATCCCTCGCAACTCTCTGGCAACTCCCACCCAGTTCAGTATCCTCAGTCCGTAGTACGTGACATCCACTTCCCACCACCGAATTCCCTGCTGGCATGCGTACATGAATTTGTGGTGATTGTTGTGCCAGCCTTCCCCGAGCGTGATCAAGGCGAGCACAAAGTTGTTGCGGCTGTCATCCGGAGTGTCGAAGCGCCGCGAGCCCCAAAGATGCGCTGCCGAGTTGATGCTGAAAGTCCCGTGAAACAGCAGGACGGTCGAGACCACGAATCCCCACGCCAGTGCTCCCAGCCCTCCGCTGAGCAGCAGCAGCAAAGCTAGAGCTACCGGTGGAACCATGTAGTGCTTGTCCAGCCAGCGCAATTCCGGATACTTCCCGAAGTCCCGGATCAGCGCCGGGTTGTACTTGTCGTATTCGTTCGACAGAACCCAACCGACATGCGCCCACCAGAATCCGCGTTTCAACGGGGAATGAATATCGGGATCATGGTCTGCGTGGCGATGATGAACGCGATGATGTGCCGCCCACCACAACACGCCTTTCTGCCCCGAGGTCTCTGCCAGAAATGCCATTGCAAACTGCCAGCCACGCCCCAACTTGTAGGCGCGGTGGCTGAAATAGCGGTGGTATCCGGCGGTGATGCCAAACATACGAACCGCGTAGATCGCCACCATGAGCCACACCAAAGACCACCGGAACGGGACCAAGAACACAGCGACGCAGCCCGCATGCAGCAGCAAGAAAGGAATGACCGTCCCGAAATTGTAGCCGTGCAATGGCTTGATCACGAAGATTCCTTCCTCTGACTGTCTGACTTGGGGGTCGAAAACCTCTCTGGACCAGGTACGCAGTCAGGCGGGGCAACGGATTGCTTCCCTATGTTGTACAATTCCCACTCTAAGTTGTCAAGTCTTTGTCCATGACGTATGCTTGACAGAAGAAAATCGGACTGTTACGATTCTCGCCGGATGCCAACCTCCTATCCCATCAGTGCCGCCGCCAAGCTCACCGGAATTCCGCTCGACACTTTGCGTGCCTGGGAGCGGCGCTACCGGGCCGTGATTCCGAAACGATCCGCGGGCGCCCGGGTCTATTCCGAAGAACAAATCAAGAGGCTTCTGCTATTGCGGCAAGCGGTCGAAGAGGGGCATTCCATCGGCCAGGTCGCCGGAGTAGGGGACCGGCAGCTCCGCGATCTGATCGAGAAGAGCTCTTCCTTGTCGGGGCGAGGAATCGTCTCCAAGACATCATCCTCGCAAGCGATCCTGACGCCCATCCTGAGGGCTCTCGACCGCTTCGACTACGCGGCCACGGATCGCGAGATTAACCGTCTAGCCGCCGCCATGGCCAGCCCTAGGGACTTTGTCCATCAGGCTGCTCTTCCGTTGATGCGCACGATCGGGGACCGCTGGCACGACGGCAAATGCAGCATTGCGCAAGAGCACATGCTGACCCAACTCCTGACCGCCTTGCTGTCCTCGCTGGTGCGAACCTATTCGCCGTCGAATCCACCCGCGCGAGCTTTGTTAGCCACGCCGCGCCACGAGCGCCACGCTTTCCCCACTCTGGCCGCAGCCATGCTGACGGCGATTGCCGGGTTGGGTGTCGTTTATCTGGGCACGGATTTGCCGGCGGCGGACATCATCCTGGCTGCCCGAAAAAGTAAGGCGGACGTCGTTTTGCTCAGCCTCTCGACAACTCCCGTCCCAGAAACCTTGGAGGAGATCAATCACATGGCCCGCAAGCTGCCTCGCAACGCCGCTCTCTGGCTGGGCGGCCCTCCACAACTGCCCTTGGAGCAGGCGACCGCGGGTTCTCGCTGGTTGGTGTTGCACGACTTCTCCGCCTTGGAACACCAACTGGCCGCGCTAGGAGGAAGATTTTAGCGGTCGCCTTGGGCCATCTGAGCGTCGCTCGCAAACGTACTTCAGACTTTGGGATCTAAGACTCGATATTATGAGACCTTTGAAAGTCAGGACGGCGTCATGAAACGCGGCTTTCTCCATCGCCGTTTCATTGCCCCCATCGTTGCTCTTCTCACCCAAGGGATCACTCCCGAGAAGATTGCCCTGAGCCTCGCTTTTGGGATTGTCCTGGGCATCTTTCCGGTCCCCGGTTCAACGACCCTGTTGTGCGCAGCCGCAGCCTTGATTTTCGGCCTGAACCTCCCCGCCATCCAGTTGGTCAACTACCTGATCTACCCTTTGCAACTATTCTTGCTGTTACCGTTCATCCGCCTGGGTGAGATGTTATTTCGCGCCGCTCCTTTGCGTTTGTCGCTGACGCAGATATTAGCGATGGCCCGCGCCGGCTTGCCGCATGCGGTTGCGACCCTGTGGCTGGCGGAAGTGCACGCCATGTTGGCTTGGCTGTTGATCGGTGCGCCCGCGATCCTTCTTCTCTATGTCTGGCTGTCCCGTGCGCTCCGCCAGTCGCCGACTCATGCGGTTAGAGCGCAAGAAGAAACAGTGTTCACGAGGTGATTTATGGCTACAGAACTTGTACCTTCACAGCTCGGCGCGAACTCGACACTCGAAAAGCGCATCGAGCGCGTTCTAGATCTCACGCGCCGTCTGAAATTGTTAGAGGACCTGCTCTGTACCGCGAGGGCCAGACGATGGGCCAGCGAACGCGAGGTCGGTTTTCCCGGGATGGACCAGGCCGAACTCGATGACAATCCAGATACCTGCACAACCGCCATTGCACAACCATGCATTGCACCGCCGTGCATTGCAAAGTCATGGATGAGCTGAACCGACTCTCGATCGACTCGCGCGTTACCGTGCGGCGTTCAGGACCGCCCGATCCGGCGGGCACTTGCGTCGTTTACTGGATGCAACGCGCGCAGCGGGGTTTGGACAATCCCGCGCTGGAAGTGGCTGTTCAGGCAGCGAACGCGCTGGCGAAGCCTGCCGTCGTATTCTTCGCGCCGGTTCCGTTTTATCCGCGTGCCAACCTTCGCCACTACCGTTTCCTCGCCCAAGGCATTCCGGACATCGCCGAGTCGCTCAGGAAACGCAACATCGGTTTCGTCCTGCGGCGCTTTCCAGAGCACAGTCTCACCAAGTTCTGCGAGGAAATTAGGCCGTCGCTTGTGGTGGGCGACGAAAATCCGATGAGGGAGCCCGAGTCCTGGCGGCGCTCAGCCGCCAAGAAACTCAGCACCCCTCTCTGGACCGTTGACGCAGATGTCATCGTGCCCTCGAAACTGCTGGAAAAAGCGCAGTACGCGGCGCACATCATCCGGCCGAGATTACAGGCGCAACTCGGGCGCTTCCTCGTCCCGCCGAAAAATACAAAAGCAGGAGTAGCGTGGAGAAAGCCGCCGGCGTTGCAGTCGCTCGACCCGGAGTTTGAGATCACCCAGGGCTGGCCCCTTGACGCCTCGGTTGGTCCGGTGTCAGACTTTCGCGGCGGCACCAACGAAGCGCTCCGGCTTCTGAAAGAATTCATCGCGCACGGCCTGGGTACTTATGGCGTCAAACGCAATCGGCCGGAGGTGGTCGGAACCAGCCGGCTCTCGCCCTATCTGCATTTCGGACATATCAGTCCGCTTACCGTCGCGCTGGCCGTACAGAAAGCCGACGCTCCCAACGAGGATAAGAAAGCATTCTTGAACCAGCTCATTACCTGGCGCGAGTTGGCCGTCAACCTGGTGCGATTCGATCCGAATTATGACAATTTCGAGTGTGCCGAGCCGTGGGCCCACCGCACATTGGCCAGCCATGCGAAGGACAATCGCCCGGTACTGTACAGCGAAAGGCAGATGGAACACGCAGAGACCCACGATTCGCTTTGGAATGCCGCCCAGATGCAGATGGTCAATACCGGCTGGATGCACAACTATGTGCGGATGTACTGGGCGAAAAAGATCCTGCACTGGAGTCCATCACCGGCTGAAGCCTACCAGATCGCTGTGCGGCTGAACGACAAGTATCAACTGGACGGGCGCGACCCCAACGGGTACACCGGGATTGCGTGGTCGATTGTAGGGAAATTCGACCGTCCTTGGTTTGAGCGGCCCATCTTCGGCCAGATTCGATATATGTCCGGCGAGAGCACTGGAAAGAAGTTCGACAGCAAAAAATACATTCAGCAGAATTCGGTGCCATAGTGGCGGCTTGTGTCACAGAGAGTCACAGGCAGGATTGCAGATCGTAACTATGAATCTCAACTGGTGACGCTATGTTCTTGAAAGTCTATTGCATTGCCCTCCCGATTTTCTTTGCGCTGGATATGGTCTGGCTCGGCCTGGCCGCGAAGAATTTCTACGCCAAACACATCGGATTCCTCATGAAGACCAACGTCAATTGGGCGGCGGCCATCCTCTTTTACCTCCTCTTCATAGCGGGCTTAGTGGTGTTCGTCGTCACTCCGGCCATCGAGAAAGGCTCCTGGGCGCGTGCGCTCTTGTTCGGGGCATTATTCGGTCTCATTACCTATGCGACCTACGATCTCACGAATCTCGCCACGCTCAAGAACTGGTCCCTGGCGGTGACGGTGGTAGATCTGATCTGGGGTACTGTATTGGCTGCTTCCGTATCCGTCGCAACCTACGCCGTTGCGGCGAAGCTTGGCCTATAAACCACTCGCCTATGAACTACTATCGAACTTTGGCCTTCGTGCTCTGGGGATACATGACCCTGTGGTTCCTGATCTCATGGTTCAAAAAAAGGAATGACGTAGCCGATGTGGCGTGGGGCCTGGGCTTCGTGCTTCTGGCGTGGGCATCTTTCTTCCTATCCGGCGGATCAGGACCGCGAGGCGTGCTGGTAGGCATTTTGGTGAGCGTATGGGGATTGCGTCTAGCATGGCACATTCATGCGCGCCATCGAGCCAAGGCGGAAGATTACCGCTACTTGGCCTGGAGACGGCAATGGGGCAGGTGGTTCTATGTTCGCTCGTATGCGCAAGTGTACCTTTTGCAGGGCGCGCTCCTATTCCTCGTCTCGTTGCCGGTGCTGATGATCAATCGAAGACCGAGCGGGACGCTCAGTCTTCTCGACAGCATCGGCGTTTGTATTTGGCTGTTTGGTTTCCTTTTCGAATCGGTGGGTGATGCCGAGCTCGCCCGGTTTGTGAAAGACCCGCTCAACAAGGGTAAGCTCCTGCGAAGCGGGCTGTGGCGTTATACCCGGCACCCCAATTATTTCGGAGAGGTTGCACTGTGGTGGGGCATTTGGCTAATCGCGCTCGGCGTTCCGGGCGGCTGGTTTGGGATTGTCGGGCCCCTCACGATCACGATCTTGATCCTGAAGGTTTCAGGGATTCCCATGCTGGAAAAGAAGATGGCCGAGCATCCCGATTTCGCTCAGTACGCAAGAAGCACCAGCGTGTTCCTTCCCTGGTTTCCAGAAAGATAATTCGGTTCACTCCATCACGAGGAAGCGTTAGCCGCTTTTGAACTGATCACTGGAGGATCTAGGTTGCGCAGCGGTGCACATGGCCGGGACGCGTTGCGGGCAGCCGCAATCCCGTGGATCGATATGCGACGGCATACCCACTCGTAGTCTTCACTTGGGGAAAAGAGAACAAATTGTGGAACAAACAAGAATCCACTGCCGCTTTTGTCTGAAGGCCAGGGCGTGGTCGCTGCGGATGCGTTCATGCGGCTCAAACGGAAAAAAGGTTAACCACAGGGGAACAGAGCAACAGGGAAAAACACCTTATCAAGTTACCCCAGCGTATTTCCCGGCGACATTCTGCTGGCCAGGATGGAGGCGAGTTTGTCCGGCTCGGCTAAAAAAGCGTCGTGGCCATGGGAGGATTCGATTTCGCAGTAGTTGCAATCCACGCCGCAGCTTCTCAGCTCACCCGCCAGGGAACGCACCTCGGAGGCGGGAAAAAGCCAATCCGAGGAGATACCCACGAGTGTGACACGCGCTTGGATGCGCTCATAGGCGCGGATGCCGTACTTCCGGATGGGATCGAAGGTGTCCATGGTTCGGGTGATGCTGAGATAGGAGTTCGTATCGAAGCGCTGGACGAATTTTTCGCCCTGATGGTCGAGATAGCCGCTCACATCGAAACGAGCATTCGGTTCGGCCCAGGGATTTTCGCCGTTGCGGTTGGGGTTGCGGCCGAAGCGGGTGCTGAACAACTCCGCCGACTTGTAAGAGCACATGGCAATCTTGCGCGCCAGGGCTAATCCAGCGACGGGCGGGTCGTCCCCGTAATCGCCATTCTTCCACTTGGCGTCGAGGCGGATGACCTGGCGTTGAAGATGATTGAGCGCCAGGCCCATCGGCCCGAGCGGCGCCGCAGCGATGCTGATGCAGTTGGCGACGCGGGTGGGAAAATCCATGGCCCACTGCAAGGCCTGCATGCCGCCAATCGAGCCGCCGATAACGAGTTGAAGGCGATCGATTCCGAGATGATCGAGAACAGCTCGTTGCGTTTGGATAATATCGCCGACCGTGACCAGCGGGAAATCCGGCCCGTAGATCTTGCCGGTCGTGGGATTGACGGACCGTGGACCGGTCGAGCCATAACACGATCCCAGAATGTTCGTGCAGAGGACGCAATAGCGGTCGATGTTGAGGCCGCTATCAGCGTTAAAAAGCTCGGGCCACCAATCGGCCACTTCGGCGGAGCCGGAGAGGGCGTGACAAACCAGAATAGCGTTGTCGCGCGCGGAGTTGAGTTCGCCGTACACGGCGTATTGAATCGTTACGGGGCGAAGTTCGCCACCGCATTCCAGGGCGAAGCCTTCCTGTTCCGCAAAAGAGTATTTCGCCCGGATCGCCGGAGTGATGATCATGGTCCTGAGTCTACTTCTACCTTAGAGCATTTCTCGCGATGGTGTAGAGTGCGTTCCCAGTTTCCTGTACAGCCAATCGCGAACGGCTCTGGTCACTTAGTCGTACCTGCTTTGGGCGACAAGCCGGTGGCCTTTTGCAATCCCTGGGTCAGGTCGGCGACGATGTCGCGAATGTCTTCAATGCCCACCGATAAGCGTACGAGTTCTGGCGTGACCCCGGTTTCCTTCTGCTCATCCGGGGAGAGTTGTTGGTGGGTGGTCGAGCTGGGATGAATAACGAGCGATTTCGCGTCGCCGATGTTGGCCAGCAAGCTGAACAAGGTGAGCGAGTTGATCAGCTTCCGTCCCGCCTCGGAGCCGCCCTTGATGCCGAAGGTGACCAGCGCTCCCGAACCACTGGGCATGTATTTCTGCGCCCGCGCGTAGTACTTGCTCGAAGGGACGCCGGGATAGTTGACCCACTCCACGCCGGGGTGGCTTTGGAGGAACTTGGTCACCGCCAGCGCATTCTGCGAGTGACGCTCCATGCGGAGAGAGAGCGTTTCCGCGCCCTGCAGCAACAGAAATGCGTTGAAGGGCGAGAGCGCCGCGCCGGTGTCACGCAGGCCCTGCACACGCGCTTTGAGGATGAACGCCAAGGGTCCAAACGCTTCCGTGTAGCTGACCCCGTGATACGAAGGGTCGGGCTCAACAAAGCTCGGGAAACGGCCTGAGGCCTTCCAGTCGAATTTGCCGGCGTCCACGATCACGCCTCCGATGGAGGTGCCGTGGCCGCCAATAAACTTGGTCGCCGAATTGACGACAATGTCGGCTCCCCACTCGATGGGACGAACCAGCGCCGGGGTGGCGGAAGTGTTGTCGATCACGAACGGCACTTTATGATCGTGGGCGATGCGGGCCAGGGTCTCGATTTCCGCCACGTCGAGTTTCGGATTGCCCAGCGTCTCGGTGTAGAGCGCCTTGGTTTTGGAATTGATCGCTTTCTTCAGGCCGTCGAAATCGTCGCCATCGACGAAGCGCACCTTGATGCCCAACTTGGGCAGCGTGTAGTGGAAGAGATTGTAAGTGCCGCCGTAGAGCGACGTGGTGGATACGATCTCGTCACCGGCCGAGGCGAGGGTAATCGCAGTCAAGGTCTCGGCCGCCTGTCCGGAAGCGGTGGCCAGTCCGGCGATGCCACCCTCGAGGGCCGCGATCCGTTTTTCGAAAACATCGGTGGTCGGATTCATGATCCGGGTATAAATGTTTCCAAACTCCTGAAGCGCAAACAGGCGCCCGGCATGGTCGGCGTCGTCAAACACGTACGATGTGGTCTGGTAAATCGGCACGGCGCGGGACTTCGTGGTAGGGTCGACGACCTGTCCGCCATGGACGGCCAGAGTGGCAAAGTGTTGTTGTTTTTCAGCGTTGTTTTCTTGTGTCATGACGGCTCTCACCTTTCGCTTATCAACGATCGATGCTTCATTGGGTTTGCCGAACGAAACGCCGGCGATGGAAAACCCGTCGACCGCCGAAATTCGTCCGGCGGGCACCCGGCGGTTTCCGGAACATGCCACCCCGCTCCACCAATACCATAACCCCGATTCACTTACTATAGATTAAACTTTGGGAAATTTCATCCTATCGCTGGGCTGCGAAACATGAACACCGGGCCAACTGGCGAAGCTGATTATGCGCGGGGAAACGGTGGGTCACGCATGATGGTTGCGGACTGTTGCGGGAAGACCGGCGCGGATGCCGCGAACGCATTGAATTGTTGGCGTCCCCGATGGGATTTGAACCCATGTTACCGCCGTGAAAG
>PLUW01000084.1:42416-71865 GCA_003162935.1 Acidobacteriaceae bacterium | reverse complement strand
TAACTCAAAACGAATTCTCATATAAGTCCTTTCATCTCCTTCCGCAGTCGCACATTAGTAAAAATATGTCGAGTCGCTGAAGGAAACCCCCTAATTCGCGCAGCGTCATTCTTGTTACTTTGAAGCTCTTTACACTCGTGGCTGTCCCCCCGCAGTGGTGATCGAGATTGTTCCCGTGGTTGCGCCGGTGGGAACTTTACGAGCAAGTCGTGGTGAGGTCTTCACAGGTCTCAATTTCCGGGGCTCAGGCTCGCCGCATACATCGCATCGAGCAGATCCTGCGTTTGGCCGTCGTAGTCAGCATCCAACGACCACATGAAAGTGCCGCCCAGGTTCCATTGCCAATCGGCATACCACACCCGCAAGTAAGTGGATGTAGCGTCGTCGTACGTGATAAATCCTTTCTTGCCATCCACGCGCAGCATATAGGGCACCAGCGCAATCGGGTCGTAAAAGGTCTGCCAGCCCATTTGGTTGATTCGCTGTTTCATGAATGTTCCATAATTCGCCGAAAAAACCGTGCCGTTGCAGTTGCCGTCATGCGTGTGGCTCGCGTTGGCGCACTCTCCAAATAATTCGCTCACATTCGTGTAAACATATCCGTAAAAAGGCGTACCCATGTTGAGCTGCGATGGCGGGACACCTTGTTGCTCGAAAATTGCGGCTGATTCGTTCGCCGCCCCCCCCAGTTGGCATTCCCACGGATCGGGATCATTGGGATCCCAGAAGATCGCCGAGTTGAGTTGCCCATCCGCTGTCCACGGCCCGGCGCAGTCATACTGCATGATGTTGAAGTAATCGATATAGGGATCCACCTGCGGAATCGCATACCCTTGCCCCGCGTCTCCCCAAGGCGGGACGTCGGCAGAAAGTACGTAATCAGGCGCTGGAAACGCAGAGCGCATGTCTACATATAGATTGTAAAAAGTGTTAGTTTCATCCCCGGTGGGATATTCCCAGTCAACATCGACGCCGTCATATCCATACTTAATAACGAAGGCCTGTAGGTTCTCAACAAACGTGGCCTCTAGCTGAGGATTCCCGTCAAACATAGGAAAATCGCCGTTCAACCCCACCAGCACTTTGACTCCGGCCTTATGCGCCTGATGGAGGAGTTTCGGTTCGAGGAATCCGTCAGGAATGGAGATCGTTCCATCGGAATTAAAACTAATGTTGAAGTGAATGATGTGCGTCAATTTCGAATAGGGAATCTGCTCTGCCCCGTATGGAGGAGTCTGGTATTTGCTCCAATACCCGTAATCCCCGACGACTCGTTTTGTCAGTTTAGCTGTGGTCGCTTGCGACGATTCCCGGTCCTGGCTGTTAGCGCATAGGGTGCTGAACCCGACCAGCAGCACCATCGCCAGCCGGATATAGGTCTTCGAATACTCAAAACGAATTCTCATAGAGGTCCTTTCATCTGTTCCCGCAGTCGCACTTTATTGACATATTTCGAATCGCTGAAAAACGCGTCCGTCCCTGGTGCGCGCAGCGTCAGTCTTTCACGGTAAAGCTCTTTACNNCCGGTGGGAACGGTCACGCTCACCTTCTTGTCGGACTCCACGGTGAACTCAGTCGCGGCCACGCCGTTAAAGCTGACCGCAGTCGTCTGCGTAAGGCTGACTCCGGTGATCTGCACCTGCGTTCCCACTGGGCCCTTGCCCGGTGTGAAGCTCTTAAGCTGTGGCGTCACGAAGAATGTCCCGCTGCTGAGGGTTCCGCTGGGCGTGGTCACGGTCAGGGCGCCTGTGGTCGCATCGGAGGGAACCTTGGTCGTAATCTCTGTCGCCGAGACGACTTTGTGGGTCGCGGCTGTGCCGTTGAATCTAACCTGAGTAGTGCCCGTCAAATTGTTTCCCAGGATCGTCACAGCGGTGCCCACCAAACCCATGCTTGGACGCGGTTGCACGAAGGGAGCGAGGCCCACCGACAGAGTGAAGGCCGTGCCATAGCCGTTCCCACCCGTCCAGGCCGTTCCGTAGAAAATGCCGTTGGTCGCTTGGGTCAGCCCTGAGTCCGCGTCGCAGCCGTCGGTGTAGTCGAAGTTATGGAGCGTGGTCAGCGTACCCCCGGGGGTGATTTCAAAAATGGTGCCACAGTCGTAGTTGCTGGTTACCTGAGTGGTCCCGTAAAAGTTTCCATCGGTTCCCTGTGCCAGTCCCTCCGAGAAAGGGGCGGCGCCGTCAATCCCGTTGAGGTTCAGCACTGTGGTCAGCGTGCCTGCGGGCGTGATTTCGAAAATCGTGCCATCGCCGTCGGTTCCGCCAAGCCATGTTGTTCCGTAGAAGTTTCCATTGCTGGCTACCAAGCTCGCGTTCGGAGTATCACCGTCGGTGTAGTCGAAGCTGTGCAGCGTGGTCAGCGTGCCCGTGGGCGTGATTTTGAAAACCGTCCCATAGTTGTTGGTTCCGCCGTTGTCGGTTGTCCCGTAGAAGTTTCCGTTTGTGGCTTGTACCAAGGTCGCATTCGGGGAGGCGCCATCCGTGGAACTGAAGCTGTGCAGCGTGGTCAGCGTGCCTGCGGGGGTGATTTTGAAAACCGTCCCATAGTTGTTGGCCCCGCCCAGGTAAGTTGTTCCGTAGAAGTTCCCGTCCGTACCTTGCACCAACCCTGCCCACGGATAGGTTCCATCGGAGGAACTGAAGCTGTACAACGTAGTCACCGCGCCCGCCGAGGTGATTTCGAAAACCGTACCCCGGCTGTTGGCCCCGCCGCCATACGTCGTTCCATAGAAGTTTCCGTTGGAAGCCTGGACCAGGCTTGCATTCGGGTAGGCGCCGTCGCTGGAGTCGAAACTGTGCAATGTAGTCACTGTTCCTGAAGCGATTACAAAAAAAGTGCCATAGCCGTTGGCCCCGCCGACCCAGGTTGTCCCGTAGAGATTCCCGTCAGTAGCTTGCACCAGCGCCCCGTTCGGGCTGGAACCGTCGGTGTAATTGAAGGTAGACAGATTGGTGAAGGTCTGGGCGGCTGAGGTGATTGCCATTGCCCCAATAATTACGAAACAAATGCACACCTTTGTTAGTAAACCGTACTTCTCCATGTTGCCGCCCTTTCCGGTGTCGCGTCAGTTGTGAGGGTAAGTAACTCAAAAGTCCAGGATTGTTTCAAACTGGAATCTCTTTTTTGATTCCAATAACGGCAACGATTTTACGCCTATTTCGCCTGTTCGCAATGTGTGAAAAGATTTTCATCTGGAGCGACCCCCAACGGTCTGCGATCCACGCCAACACACCTCAGGATTGCCCCTTTCCCACTTTTGGCACACCTCTCCTTAGCCCACCCCCGCAAGAAACCGACTCCGATACGGGCTTGACCTGCATCCTCTATCCCGTCGGTACCGGGAGCAGAGCAATCCGACCCAGCATCACCCCGAACCGCCGCCGGTTCAGATGTCCTTCCGCCAAGAGTAGCCAGTAGTAACGCACATGTTTGACCAGCCGTCCTCCCGTCTTCACCAGCCGTTGTTGCAGACTGGTCAGGGACCAGTTCTCAATTCCTCTCGGCAGACCCAGCCGCCGCAACATATTCCCTAGGTTGTAAGCCAGCAGACTCAACGCCAGCCGCACTTGATTTGAGCGGAACCGATGACAAGACAGCCGCGTCATCTTCACCGCCTGCCTGCCCTCCTTGATCAACTGCTCCGCTGTCCCCCGCTTGTTGTAGAACCGCACTACCGCCCGGCTCGGCGTCTCCAGATTGGTCACGATGAACCCCACACGCGGGAACAACTCCCCAGCATGAAACTCCACCTTCGCCACGACTCGTCGTGCCGTCTTCCAACTGGCAGCTTGATAGAGAAAGCTCTTGTACCACACGATGGGTTTGTGACTGGGACGCCCCACCGGCTGCGGGCATCGAGCCGTGGCGGGACATTGTTCGCTGGAACGTTCCACCCGTGGAGGGGCAGATCGGTTAGCATCGGCAAGAGAGGAAAAGTATGAATCTCGACTATGTGGCGATGGCAAATGTGTTTCTTTCCCGTCCGATCTTCCGTTCTACTCCACGACTTTTCGCTCCCGTCTTGTATCTCGCGCTGATTCTGCTCACCATTCCTGCTGGCAGTTCAGCGGAGACCACCGGTCGCGCCGTGCCTGAAAGCGTCGAAATCGACAACCCGGTCGCGGACCCGCGGGCCATCGTCACCGTCGGCCACGCACGCTTCACCGTCTTGACGTCACGCATGATCCGCATGGAGTGGGCCGACGACGGCTCCTTTGAAGACCACGCATCGCTGGTCTTCATCAATCGCCGCCTCCCGGTGCCGAAATTCACCCAGTCAGTCGTAGGCGGCTCCGCAACGCAGCAGATCATCATCGACACCGGCGAGCTTAGGCTCAGCTACACTCCCGCGGGCGGCGGCCGCTTTACGGCGGATGACCTCAAGATCGACTTCACCTTGAACGGCAGGCACGTCGAGTGGATGCCGGACACGCCCGACACCGGCAACCTGCAAGGAACCACGCGGACGCTAGACGAAGCGCTGGGCGCCAAGACGGAGGAACCAATTGGCCCCGGCCTGGTTTCTCGCGATGGATGGACGCTGGTCGACGACTCCACCCGCCCGCTCTTCGATTCCGCCGATTTCAGCTTTTCAAAAGGCGCAAACAGCCCCTGGCCATGGGTCATGCCGCGCCCCGCCGGCGAGCGGGAGGACTGGTACTTCTTCGGCTACGGCCACGACTACAAACAAGCACTCGGCGACTATGTTCGGGTTGCGGGACGGATCCCGCTGCCGCCGCGCTTCGCCTTCGGGGCTTGGTGGTCGCGCTATTGGGCCTACAGCGACCAGGAACTCGACGACATTGTCACCGGCTTTCACCAACACAGTGTGCCGCTCGACGTATTGGTCATCGACATGGACTGGCACATCAACCAGCAGCAGCTTATGGCCAAGGGCGAGAAAGACCAGTCGGGCGACGATCTCGGCTGGACCGGCTACACTTGGAACAGCGTTCTCTTCCCCGCGCCGAAACTCTTCCTCGACCACCTCCACGAAGAAGGACTCAAGGCCACGCTCAATCTCCATCCGGCGTCAGGCGTCGGGCCGTGGGAGGACGCGTACCCGGCGATGGCGGAGGCGATGGACATCGATCCGACTACAAAGAAATACGTGCCCTTCGACATCACCAATAAGAAATTCGCCATCAACTACATGGATATCCTCCACCACCCGCTCGAAAAGCAGGGTATCGACTTCTGGTGGATTGACTGGCAACAGGATCCTCACACGCGGATGGCGGGAGTCAACCCCACTTGGTGGCTCAACTATGTCCACTTCACTGACCAGCAGCGCGAGGGCAAGCGGCCGCTGCTCTTCCACCGCTGGGGCGGCCTGGGCAATCACCGCTACCAGATCGGCTTCTCCGGAGACACCGTCTCCGTATGGGATTCGCTCGCCTTCCAGCCCTGGTTCACGGCGACCGCTGCCAACGTCGGCTACGCCTACTGGAGCCACGATATTGGCGGCCATATGCCCGGTGCCGTGGGTCCCGAGCTCTACACTCGCTGGATACAATTCGGCGCGCTTAGCCCCATCCTGCGCACCCATACGTCCAAGAACCCCGACTCCGAACGCCGCATCTGGGCCTACCCCCAGCCCTACTCCGACATCATGGCCACCGCCTTTCGGCAGCGTTACGCCATGCAGCCCTACATCTATACCGAGGCGCGCCGCACCTTCGATACCGGCGTGGCCTATTTTCATCCGCTCTATTACGACTGGCCCGAAGCCGATCAGGCATACACCCAGAAGAATGAATATCTCTTCGGCGATAACATGATCGTCGCGCCCATTACCGCGCCCGTCGCCGCCGATACACAGCTTGCTAGCCAAACCCTCTGGATCCCGCCGGGCGAATGGGTCGAGTCCGCTACGGGCAAGCGCTTCACGGGACCGATCGAGATCCAGCGCAACTTCTCCATTGCCCAAGTCCCTGTCTACACCCGCGCCGGTGCCATCGTCCCGATGCAGCCCGAGATGGAATACACCGGGGAAAAACCCGTGGACCCGCTCATCATTCAGATCACTGCGCTGGCCGCCGGACAAACCTCGAGCTACACGCTCTACGAAGACTCCGGCGAAGCCGTGGCCTACCAGCGCGGAGTCTGCGCCTGGACCAAGCTCTCCGCAACGCAAAAGGGCGACGACCTCGAGGTCGAAATCGCTCCCGTCTCAGGCCGCTATTCCGGAATTCCGCTCAAGCGCGGTTACGAAGTGCGCCTTCCCGGTGACTGGCCGCCCGCGAGCGTAACCGTCAATGGCACGACTTTGACCTACGACCGCCATGCAGGCGGCGAACGGCACGGGTCAGGAGGCTGGCGTTACGACGGCAACTCACTGACCACCATTATCGCCATCCCACAGAAGTCCATAACCGAGGCGATTACGATTCGTGTTCACCGCCCGGGAGGCTCGCTCCACAAGCGCGCCGAACTCGATGGCTTCGTCGGGGCCTTGGCGCGTTTCCGCAACGCCTATGACACCATCAACGAAGCGACCGCGAGCGGAGCGCCCGATCCGCTCATCCTCGCCATGCAAACCGGAGACCGCCTCAGCTACCATCCCGAAATCGCTGCCGCGGAAATCGCTCAGCGGCAACAGGTATCGGCTGCGGCAGTCGCGGCGGTTCAGGCAATGGCCGCCGTCGCCGACTCGGACGATCAAGTCGCCAAGCTCCTCGGCAGCCAGAATATGACGCTCCAGGACCTGCAAGAGAAGATCGCCCGTTACCGTCTGCTCATCCACCGCGCCCTCACCCAGGCCCAGGATGCGGCGCCGTTTCTGGGGAGAGGCTAGTTTCGCGCTGCGTAAGATGCGGCGCACGGTCTCGCGGCTGACGCACAGCCCTTACTCAACTTGCGGAAGCGGGTTGCGACGTGTTCACGCTGGCGCGGATCGCGGGGCACTCTTCGATCACAATTACGCAGCGATACGTTCATCCTCAAGCAGACGCAATCGAGCGGGCCTTCCAGATGCAGACCACGGAGGCGGGGCTTCACGCACTTCCAGCGGCGGGAAGGTGGGCACAGTGAACGGCAGGTGGGCACAAAATTGGGCACAACAGAAAAAGAGCCTATCCGACATTAGCTCCAAATGATTGGTGCGAAAGGGGGGACTCGAACCCCCACGGTTTTACCCGCCAGATCCTAAGTCTGGTGCGTCTGCCAATTCCGCCACTTTCGCATACGTTTCACAAGACGACTCCGCGATCACAAGTCTAGATGCGAACCTGTGCTGGTTGCAACTTTCCTGCCGCGACGNNGCGACGACGCCGTTTGCGAACCGCGAAAGCGAGTGAGATCATCTAGTACAAATAGTACAAAGTAATCGCGGGAGTGCCTCGACTGACGCCCATCTCAACCAATCCCGGCCGCGGAGGGGACGGACTGCCCGATTTTCAGCCAGACTTTATTCCGGACCGCATTCCGAATTATGGCGAGCGCTTGCGTCGCGCGCGCATGGGATTGGCCGTTGCCATGACGCCCATCGTCATGCTCTTCACTTCGTTTACGGCGGTCTATTTGGTTCGGCGAGGATTCCTCAGTTTCGACGCGAGCGATGGCGACTACATCCGCGTCTGGGTTCCGGTGCGCTTGCCTTGGGCGTTATTGCTGGCCAATACAGTCGTCCTGATTGCGAGCAGCGTTACGATCGAACTGGCGCGGCGCGAGATCACGCGCGAAGCCGCGCTGGCTCCCGTGAAGTCGATGCCAGGCATTTCGCTCGGCGACGAGCGCCGTTTTCCGTGGCTCGCGCTGACCACTATTCTCGGGCTGGTGTTTCTTGCCGGACAGCTTTTCGCCTGGAGCATTCTCTCGGCTGCTGGTTTTCACCTTGCGGGCGGAACGAGCAGTTCTTTCGTCTACATGCTTACCGCGATGCACGGGCTGCATTTGGCTGGAGGAGTAATCGTTCTTCTGTTTGCGAGTGTTGCTGCTGTGCTGCATCGTCCGGTGGAAACGCGGCGCATTGTCGTCGATATTACTTCCTGGTATTGGCATTGCATGACGGGACTTTGGATTTACATTCTTGTGCTGTTCTCGTTTGCGGCGCAGTGAAGACAGTCGTTCATTGTTAGTCGTTGGTCGTCAGTCGTTGGTCGTTTGGCGAATCATCCGATGTGCTGCTGTTCGCGGCGCTGCGTAATCAGACCTCTTTATTTCTGCATTCTTGCCTATGCTTTCGCTTGACCCCCTTGGAGCGGTCTTTTGGAATCAAGGACTTAGCGGCTGAGCGACGCCAGGGGTAATTATCCCTTGACATCACGTAAGAGATTTGCTAGGATGTCTGCATACGGTGATAGCGATGAACCGCAAACAGACCATTCCAAAACACTTACGATACACGATTCAGGATTTTCAGCGGCAATTCCCCACCGATGAGGCTTGCCTTGAGCACCTGAAAGAGCAACGGTTCCCCGGCGGGATCACCTATTGCGAAAAGTGCCAACAGGACCGCAAGCACTACAAGATCACAGGGCGTCCGGTTTACTCCTGCGATCACTGCGGGACACAGATTTCCCCGATGGCTGGGACGATCTTCGAGCACAGCAGCACGTCCCTGCGGCTCTGGTACTACGCCATGTACCTGATGGCTTCGACTCGCTGCGGCATCTCGGCAAAACAGATTCAGCGTGAAACCGGAGTGACCTATAAAACAGCTTGGCGCATGTTCCGCCAGATTCGCACGCTTCTTTCGGAGGACGTGCAACTGGAGGGAGAAGCGGTGGAGATTGACGAAACCGGGGTTGGCCCGACTACTAAGCGGCTCGGCAAGGCTCCGAAGCCGAAAACGACTGTGTTTGGGATGGTGGAGCGCAAAGGGCGAGTGAAGGCCGTGGTCGCCGATAACCGCAAGAAGGAAACGCTCATGCCGATCATCAAGGAATACGTGCTCCCGAAGAGCGTGATCTTCTCTGACGAATATCCGTCCTACGATGACCTTGGGCGTCACAGGAACGAATACGATCACCGCCGGATCAATCACAGCGCTGGCGTCTACGTCATGGGCGACGTTCACACGAACACGATTGAAGGCTTCTGGTCGCTAGTGAAGCGCGGGATCGGCGGGGTCTACCATCAGGTGAGCCACAAATATTTGCAGTCTTACCTGAACGAATACTCGTTTAGATACAACCGGAGAGATCAGGGCAACCTGATTTTTACTTCGCTTTTGAAGCGCGTCGCTGAATTGGCTGCGCCGCGCGTCGCAGTAGATCGTGGAATGACTCCCGCGATACAGGAGCCATTTTAACCGCCACTTCCGGTGACGGTTTCAAAACACGTTTCGCTCCGGGTTGATCGCTCTGTGCTTGGCGGCTCATCAGCGTATGCCCGTCCCCACGGCGTCAGTTTAGCACGACGCCGGGGCGGACGGGAGTGTGTCAGAGAAGCGGAGCGAAGTCGGATACGATCTTAGCGACAAGATCAGCCAGACCATTCAGCGTTTCAACCAGCGCCTTACCCTTGAAAACCTCCGGCTCGCTGAGCGCTATATTGAGGAGAAACTTGTAATCCTGGTGTGCTTCAGGATCGGCGTCAGTCAATATGATTGTCTGGCCTACTTTGAGAGGTTTGGGGTTGGGGTACTGTCCCCAAGCCGTGAATTCTCTCAAGGCATCGGGAATAACGGCACCGGCTTTCGTCCTCGCTTTGATGTCCATGGAATAGCCCATATGTGTGGGGCCGTGCCACATGCCTGTAATGAGCAGTCGGTGTTTGTCGAGGTTGTTAAGCTCGTGGAGTCCCCAGAGATCATCGTTCCCACCTTTATAGGGCTTCAGGATAAGGACGTTTTTTTCAGCCACTGGGCTGACTTCACCTATTTTTCCCTTCAGTGTCTTAGATGTCATTTGCTCGGCACGCTCAAACATCGGAAACCCGATCCGCCGGAGTCTTTTCTCTCCGACTCGCGGGCTGTGAGCTATGACGAGTTGCACAATCAGGTAGTCGAGAGAGGTCCGCAAGTTCTGAATCGCATCCCCAGCAATAAGGGAGATGATCTGCGGGATCGGCTTAAGACTCGAAATATAATGAGCAGTCTTCGAGACCTTCGGGTTATGCTTAGTCGAGATTTCATACGGGTAGGGTGGGCCAAGGAACGCAGAAACTTCGACATCCAAATCACGGATGTGCTTTTTGGCCCGTTCGATTTTCGCTAGTATCGAATCGATTCTCGCCACAACTCTGTTGTAGCAAAACACCTACGTGATATCAAGGGATAATTACCACGCCAGGTCTTTGAGTTTAAAGGAGTTGCGGGTAAAGTATTTTAGAATGTGTAAGTTAGCGGGGCGATTTTGGAGGAGAAATCTTGTCAAGGGGGGCCGAGGACGATTTTCTGCGTAGGTTGCTGAATGCAGGGGAGATATATTTTCGGGAAAATGTCCAATTTACCCCTCTGGATTTGAAATAATAAATATAGGGATCAAGAAAATCAGCGCGGCCTGCGGGCCGCGTTTTTATTTGTGTGAGGGGTGGGAGTTATGGCGAGTTATCCAGTAGATGTCCGGCGTTGCAAGCATGTGAAAACCAATGGGACGCAGTGCAGGTCTCCGGCGCTGAAGGGGAAAGAACTGTGTTTCTATCACGAGAAGAACCGTCCGGCGCCGGCCGAGCTTTACATGGACGGGGAACGGTATTGCGACAGCCAGATTATGGTTCCGGTGTTCGAGGATGCACATTCGATTCAAACCATGATCCAGTTGGTAGTGTCACTGATGCTGTCACGGAGAATCGAGCGGAAGGACGCTGGGCTGGTGCTGTATGGGCTGCAGATCGCGTCGGGCAACCTGAAGATGCCGGCGGCGGAAAAGGCCAAGCCAACGCAGGTGGTCGTCGAACCGGAGAAAGCGTCCGGGACGCCGCTGGGGATGACGCCGTGGTCGGCGACCGGGGAGGGGCATGATCCGGAGGAAGAAGAGGAGGAACCTAAGGAAGAGGGAGAGGAAAGCGAAAAACAGGATTCACCGCGGCGTCCGCCAACGGTTGAGGAGTGCTATGCCGCGATGTGCGCGGAGGAACGGTGCGCGATGAGAGAGGGCTTCACAAAGTACGGGAATATTACCCCGAACGAGACGACGGACTTCCTCTACAAACGCGGTCCCGATCCGTTGCTGGCAGTGATGCAGGGCCAGCGGGAGGCAGAGGCGTGCCGGTCGCGGAAGTAATCCGCAGATTCGGAGGGGCGAGGGGAGTTGGAGCTGCGTCCTGGGAGTGTGCAGGGATGTCGGGTGCGGGGATGGGCGGGAGGTGAAGGCGGCGGTTCGGCAGGCCCCCGGTCATTTCGGTCCATGTCAAAGACAGGCCGGCGTGATACTTCCCCGTTAAAGTGGCCTATCGCTGCTCCTGTCTCATGACTCGGGCCTGGCATGCTAAGCTAGCCGTGCCCGGGACGGCGAGTGGTGTTTGCTCGCGGTTCCTTCGACCCAAACCTTGAAGCGTATATGTTCGGGAAGCAAACTTACGTCGGTATCGTCATGATGGCAACAGCCACCCTTGTTTCTTCCCAGGGCGACCAGACACAAGGCCCTGATTTTAGAACCGGCGGCGCCACGAAGGCGCTTTCGTCCGCCATGGCGGCGAGTGCGCACGAGGGTGAAAGGAGCACGCCTAGTCAGGCCGAGATCCTCACCGACACGAGGGGAGTGGATTTTTCGCCTTACTTGGCCCGAATCAGGAGCAGTATTCGCAGTCACTGGATGCCCATGATTCCGTTGCAGGCTCACACCACGTTTCTGATGCAAGGTGATGTGTCAATTGATTTCTACGTCAAGAAAGACGGCAAAGTCGAAGGCATCAAGATCCATAAATCATCGGGCGAGGAAGCATTGGACCACGCAGCCTTGGGCAGCATTACGGCCTCGAACCCATTCCCACCCTTGCCATCGGAGTTCACTGGAGAACGGATCGGCGTTCGGTTTCATTATTTCTACAACGTCCAGCCGGAAGTCAGCTTCACTATCACTCCAAGTTTTGATGTGCGAGTCCCAGTCGGCTCCGCTCTCCAATTCTCAGTTTCCGGGGAGGAAGCCGGAGCCGGGCCGGTGAGGTGGAGCGTTTCGGGCCTAGGGTGCTCGAAATCGACTTGCGGCAAAGTCTCAGAGTCCGGCTTCTATACCGCACCTTCGCGGATCCCCGATCCTCCAACGGTCATCGTGCAAGCGGTATCGCGAGGTGATACAGACACGTCTGAAGTCACTATCGTGCAGGCAACCCCGCTGCACTAATCTCCGCTTTGCTGCAGACGGTCGTGGAATCCCACCTTTGCGCAAAGAACGCGCAAAGATGGGGCACCCGCGGGTGGGGGTTTGTCCCGAGAAAATCAAAAGCAAGATCAAAACCAAAACCAAAACCAAGATCAAGAGCAACGGCAGCGGACAGGAGTGTCCGCTCTACAGGGGCGAACTCGACCTGCTCCACTTCCGCTGCTTGGCCGCTGCACTGGTCTCCGCTTTGCTGCAGGCGGTCGTGGAATCCTACCTTTGCGCAAAGAACGCGCAAAGATGGGGCACCCGGGGGCAGGGGTTCGTCTGAAGAAAATCAAAACCAAAATCAAAAGTAAAACCAAAACCAAGATCAAAAGCAACGGCAGCGGACAGGAGTGTCCGCTCTACACTGGCGAATCCGCAGACGCTTTATAATAGAAAGATTCGGTAGCTGGTTTTGATCCATCTGTAGTGCCAGGGGAAGATGTCGAGCGATTGCATAGTGGTTCGCGGGGCCCGGGTTCACAACCTCAAGAACATCGATTTTGAGATCGAGCACAACACTCTGACCGTGGTTACGGGCGTGTCGGGGTCGGGGAAATCCTCGCTTGCGTTCGATACGATCTACGCCGAAGGGCAGCGGCGGTATGTGGAGTCGCTCTCCGCCTATGCGCGGCAGTTCCTGGAGCGGATTGAGAAGCCGGATGTCGACGTGATCGATGGCATCGCGCCTGCCGTGGCCATCAAGCAGAAGAACTCCACGCGCAATCCTCGTTCGACCGTCGCCACGGCGACGGAGATCTTCGATTATCTGCGGCTGCTGTTTGCGCGCGTCGGGCGCACGTACTGCCTGCTGTGCGGGCAGGAAGTGAAAAAAGATACGGTGGACGAAGTTGTCGAGCGGCTGCTGGCTCTGGGCGAGGGGACGCGGTTGAATGTGTTCTTTCCGATTGAGGCGCACGCAGTTGCCGTGGAGAATGCGAAAGAGAAGGGCGCCAAGAAGTCGCGCGCGAAGAAAACTGCGGTCGAGGCGAAACTGCCCTCGGATGCGATGAAGGCGCGCCTGTTCGATCTGCGCAAACGCGGGTTCAACCGGCTGTTTCAGAACGGGCAGGTGTTTGAGTTCTCGACTCCGGAGTCGTTGCTGGACGTCAATTTCTCCGTGCCTGTGTTTGGGCTGGTGGACCGTCTGGTCGTCGCGGCGGACCAGCGCTCGCGCATTGTCGACGCGGTCGAGATCGGATATCGCGAGGCGGGCGAAGTGATTTTCGAAACCGCGGTTCGCGATGGAGATGAGGGAACGCCGCAACGGTTGCGTTTTTCGCAACGCTTCGAGTGCAAGAACGACGGCAGCCGCTACGAAGAGCCCGAGCCGCGGCTGTTTTCGTTTAACAATCCGTATGGCGCGTGTCCGCGTTGCCAGGGCTTCGGCAACACCGTCGATTTCGATCTCGATCTCGTCATCCCCGACAAAGAAAAAACTCTGAATGAAGGTGCGATCGAGCCGTGGACAAAACCCAAGTACCGGCCGCTGTTTACCGAATTGAAGCGCTTTGCGCGGCAGGCGGGGATCCCGGCCGATGTTCCGTGGCATGAACTGGACTCGGAGCAACAGAAGTTGATTACCGATGGAGGGCCGGGCTACGGCGGCGTGCGCGGCTTTTTTCAGCATCTGGAGCGCAAGAAGTACAAGCTGCACGTCCGCGTCTTTCTCAGCCGCTATCGCGGATACTCGCAGTGCTCGGAGTGCGGAGGCACGCGTCTGCGGGTGCAAGCGCGGCAGGTGAGAATCGACGGCAAGAACATCTGCCAGGTGTGCAGCATGACGGTCGAAGAGGCGGCGCGGTTTTTCGCGCGGATCACGCTCTTGGTGCAACAAGCGGCGATTGCCGAGAAGTTGCTGATCGAACTTCGCGAACGGCTGCGCTTTCTCAACGACGTCGGGCTGGAATATCTGACGCTGGACCGGCTGGCTTCGACCTTGTCGGGCGGCGAGGCGCAGCGGATTCAGCTCGCGACTTCTCTGGGGTCGCGTCTGGTCGGGACGTTGTATGTGCTCGATGAGCCGTCGATTGGCTTGCACAGCCGCGATACGCACCGGCTTATTAAAATTCTGCATGATCTGCGCGATCTGGGAAATACGATTCTTGTGGTCGAGCACGATCCGGATATCATGCGCGCGGCCGACCGCATTCTCGACCTGGGGCCGGGGGCGGGAGAAAGCGGCGGGACGGTCGTTGGGGCGGGCACTTACGACGAAATTCTCAAGATGCCGCATTCGCTCACCGGGCGGTACTTGTCGGACGAGCTTCGTATTCAGATTCCGACGAAGCGGCGTCAGGCGGGGTCGCGCAAACTGCGCATCACGGGCGCGCGGGCGCACAACCTGAAGCACATCGATCTTGAGATTCCGCTGAACATGCTGGTGGCGATCACGGGCGTCTCGGGCTCGGGAAAATCTTCGCTGCTGCATGACGTTCTGTATCAGGCCCTGGCCATTGCCAAGCGGCAGATTAGTGCGGGCGCGGCGACCAAGTTGTGGGATGACATCGAAGGCGACGACTATCTCGACGAGGTGGTGCTGGTCGATCAATCGCCGATTGGACGGACTCCGCGATCGAATCCGGTCACGTATATCAAGGCATTCGATATCATTCGCGAGCTGTTTGCCTCGCTTCCGGAAGCGAAGAAGCGCGGCTTCCCTGCCGGGAATTTTTCTTTCAATGTGCCTGGCGGACGCTGCGAAACCTGCCAAGGCGATGGGACGGTCACGGTCGAGATGCAATTTCTGGCCGACGTCGAATTGGTCTGCGACGAATGCAAAGGCACGCGCTACAAGCAGCAGGTGCTGGAAATCCGCTACAAAGGCAAGAACATTCACGAAGTTTTGAACCTTACGATTCGCGAGGCGCTGAAATTCTTCGCCGACGTTCCGCGGCTCACCGAGAAACTGCGCGTGCTGGACGAGGTCGGCCTGGGCTACCTGCGGCTCGGGCAGTCGGCCACGACGCTCTCGGGAGGTGAAGCGCAGCGCATGAAACTGGCGGCGCATCTTCAGCCGGGAGCGCGCCCTGTGACCCGGCTCGCGTCGGAAGGCGGAAGCGGCACCAAGCGCAAACTCCACATGCTTTACATTTTCGATGAGCCAACGACTGGTCTGCATTTTGACGATGTCAGCAAACTCCTTTCCGCGTTCCGCCGTCTAATCGATGCAGGAGGTTCGATCGTGGTGATCGAACACAATCTCGAAGTCATCAAAACGGCGGACTGGGTCATCGACCTTGGCCCGGAAGGCGGCGATCGCGGCGGGAACCTGGTCGGCTCGGGGACGCCGGAGGCGATCGCGGAACTGAAGGACTCGTACACTGGACAGTATTTGAAGCAGGTGTTGAACGGAAACGGCGTGCTGAATGGCAAGCGGTAAAACAATTGTCGATTGTGGAGCGGCGGCCATCCCCGCCCGGCATCATCACAATGTGTTAGTAAACGCAGTTCTGCTGCTCGTGCTATCCGCCGGGGCGTTCCCCCAGACCCACACCACCGTCCGCCATTACAAGGAAGCGGTCGACGAGCAACCGCCGGAGATCGCGCAGGCCGAAGAGGCCATCCAGAAAAACGATTTCGCAGGCGCGGAGACGTTGCTAAAGAAGGCATTGGAGAAAGACCCCAACAATTATCAGGCTTGGTTCGATCTGGGGTTCGCGCTCAATGGCCTGAACCGCGCCGACGAATCGATCGCTGCGTATCGCAAATCGGTTGCCGCCAAGCCAGAGGTTTTCGAATCGAACCTCAACCTGGGATTAATGCTGGTCCGCGCCAACAATCCCGAGGCGGAGCAATTTCTGCGGGCGGCGACGACGCTCAAACCCACTGCGCACATCGAAGAGGGCCAAGCCCGCGCGTGGCTTGCGCTGGCTCACCTGCTGGAAGAGAAAAAACCGGAAGATGCATTCGAGGCTTACCGGAAGGCGTCAGAGCTGAGCCCAAAGGATCTCGAGCCGCATATTTCCGCAGGCTTGCTGCACGAGCGGCGGAAGGAATTCTCCGACGCCGAGGTCGAATATAAGCAAGCGCTGGCGGTTGATCCGCACTCGACAAGCCCGCAAAGCACGGAAGCGGCGATTGGGCTGACCAACATTTATATGAAGTCCGGACGCCTCGGAGACGCCGAACCGCTGCTGCGCCGGCTGGCCGCCGAGCGGCCCGAGGACGCCGGCATTCATCTTCAACTCGGTCGCGTGCTCGCCGCGCAGGACAAGAAGGACGATGCCATCGCGGAAATGCAGACGGCGCTGAAACTGGCCCCGGCCGACTCCGACGCGCAGCACGAACTGGCGGATCTTTTTGCCAGCGCGGGGAAAAACGATCTCGCCGAGGCTGCGTATCGCCCGCTGGTCGCCGCGCATCCGAATGACGCCGAGTTTCACCGCGGCCTGGGACAGGCGCTGCTGCGGCAGAAAAAGTTTCCGGAAGCGCAAAAGGAACTTCTGGCGGCGGTGCGATTGAAGCGGGATTGGCCCGAGGTCTACGTCGATTTGGCCTTCGCGGCGAGCGAGAACAAGAACTACGATCTCACGATCAGGGCGCTCAATGGGCGCACCCTGCTCAATGCGGAAATGCCGGCCGTCTGTTATTTTCTTCGCGCCTCCGCGTATGACCACTTGCGCGAC
The DNA here is from genome assembly GCA_003162935.1 of Acidobacteriaceae bacterium. GTDB lineage: Bacteria > Acidobacteriota > Terriglobia > Terriglobales > Acidobacteriaceae > Acidiflorens. The sequence goes on along the minus strand of PLUW01000084.1, from coordinate 54,986 downwards.
TACAAACAGGCTGCCGTGGATTATCATCAGTTCCTGAATTCCGACAAAGGCAAGAATCCCGATCAGGAGTGGCAAGCGACTCACCGCCTGATCGCCATCGAGCCGAAGAAGCGTTGACCGCCATGCGCTGGCGAACCATTTCGTTCGGTCTGCTATGCATCGGCCTTGCCCTGTGCGCCGCCGCCAAGGATGCAACCATCGACGAACTTAAGGCGCGCTTTGAGAAGGCGCGCGCCGAAGACCGCGCGGAAATGGGCATACGGATCGCACAGCAACAACTTCACAATGCCGACAAGCTGTACGACGAGGGAAAAATCGCGGAGGCCCGCGCCGCTGTTGAAGACATCGTGACCTACTCCGAGAAAGCCCGCGACGCCGCCACGCAAACCCGGAAGCGCCTCAAGAATGTCGAGATCGAGGCGCGAAAGATGGCGGAGAAGCTGCGCGACATCAAACGCAACCTCGCCTACGAAGATCAGCTCCCAGTGAAAGAGGCCATCGATCGCCTCGAAGCCGTCCGCACGACCTTGCTCGATGAAATGTTTGCCAAGGACAACAAGAAGGAGAAGAAATAATGAGGAAGCGCGGCAAGCAGCGCTGGCGCACGGCGTTCGGCGTGGCGCTGCTGTTGGCGCTTTCGCTTCTTGCAGCTCAGGGCCAGCGCCGCCGCGATCCGCTGAATCCGCTGGAGATCGACCAACTTCGCGACGCCATGCTCGACCCCGACATTCGCTTAAAGCTCTACGTGAAGTTTTCCCGCGATCGCATGACTGTGCTGGAGCAAATGCGTAGCAATCCGAAGACGACCGAGCGCGGCCGACAGACCCACGACATGCTGGAAGATTTCTTAGCCGTCTACGACGAACTTAACGACAACATCGACATGTACGTCGGCCGCAAGGACGACATTCGCAAGCCGCTGAAAGCGATCATCGAGGCCGACACCGAATTCCAGGCGAAGCTACGGGCGCTGAAGAACTCCGCGAACAGCAATGCCGACGAAGAGAAGCAATATGAATTTCTGCTGACCGATGCGCTCGATACGGTAGACTCCAGCGCCGAGGACCACCGCAAGACCGTTGCCGAGGTTGAGGAATACATGAAACACCAGAAGAAGAAATAGAGCAAATGCGGCCGCGGCAGAGTTCTTTACCACAGAGGACACGGAGGTACACGGGGGAAAACCTAACGTCCCCTGTGCTCCTGTGCTTACTGTGATTCGCTTCTTGGCTTCCGGCGATCTTAAGCATGTTGGCCGTGCTAGTCTTCCTTCAACGTGACTCCCAAGCTTGCCGAAATTGTTCACGAAGCCTATCGCGAACTTCGCCCGCGGACGCCCGCGCCGGTTTTTCACGTTCGTTTCTATCCGTTCGTCTCCATCAACAACACGATTCGGCTGCGCGAGGGCGAGATTTATATTCGCCTGTCGGACCTTTTAGAAGGCTCGCCCGACGGCATACTGCACTCGATCCTGCACATTCTGCTCGCCAAGCTGTATCGCCAGCCGGTCGAGCGCGCGCACAGCGGCCGGTATCGGCGCTACATTGCCAGTCACGACGTGACCGCGAAAGCGCGGCTGGTGCGGCAGATGCGGGGACGCAAGCACATCCGCTCGGCGCGGGGACACCACTACCACCTGGAAGAAATCTTCGACGATCTCAACCGGCGCTTTTTTCACGGACTGCTCGGCCGCCCGCAACTTACCTGGAGCCAGAACCGTGCCCGCCGCAGCTTGGGCCACTACGACCCGGCGCACAACGCCATCGTCATCAGCCGCGTTTTCGACGATCCGCGGGTGCCGCGATATGCGGTCGAATACATCGTGTATCACGAGATGCTGCATTTGAAGCACCCGGTGAAACTGCGGGGGAGCCGGAGATGCGTGCACTCGAGAGAATTTTTGGACGAAGAGAAACTCTTTCCTGAGCTGGCGCCTGCTCAGAAGTTCTTGGGGATCATGTGAAGGCGGGAGAAACGCCGCCTCTCACTGCCGGCCCCGCTAAATGCCATTCAATGCACGCTTTCCCCGTGTGATGCAAATCACAGCCATCGGTGATTCCCTTCGTTGACCGCGGCCCGGTCCAAACCGTATCCTATTGATATTGAAATTGAAATTCATTTTCAATTAGAAACGGCACATCATTCATGCTCCCGGCACTCATCGTTACGGTCCGTGAAGGCGCTGAGGCGGCGCTCGTCGATCTCGAACGCGGGGAGACGGGAACGATCCAGCGCATCTCGCTGCCTGCGGCCGAGCAACAGTTTCTGATGCGCATCGGGTTTGTTCCGGGCGTGCAGGTGCGGTTCTCGCGGCGCGCGCCTCTGGGCGACCCTAGCGTGTATTCGGTGGACGGAACCGAGATTGCGTTGCGGGCGGAGACGGCGCGGCACATCATGGTTCAGCGAGATCTGGTTCAAAGAGATCTGGTTCAAAGAGATCTGGTGCAAAGAGATCTGGTGCAGCGAGATGTGGTGCAGCGAGGCGGGGTTGCGGCAGCGGGTGACTTGCCGTGAGCGCGATCCTGTCGAGCGGATGCTGCGATACTCCTTCGGGCCCCTTGCTCGCCATCGGCGAAAAAGATCCGACAGCCTCGGGTCGTGAAATCCGGACGGTGGCCCTGATCGGCCCGCCGAATTCAGGGAAGTCGACGCTCTTCAACCGCCTGACTCGCCTTCGCCAGAAGGTCGGCAATTACCCAGGCGTGACGGTGGAACAGCGAGTGGGCTTGCTGGCGGGCGGAGGGCACAAGATCCGGATCGTCGATTTGCCCGGCGTCTACAGTCTGACGCCTTATTCCGACGACGAACGCGTGGCGGTGGACGTGCTGACCGGCAAGATGGACGGGATGCCACGCCCGGATGCGGTTTTGCTGGTGCTGGATGTCACCCATCTCTCCCGCCACCTGGTCTTGGCCGCTCCGGTGATCGCTTTGGGGCTGCCCACGCTGGTGCTGCTGAACATGGCGGACGTGTTTGCCAAGGGCGGCGGGTCGCTCGACGTTCTGAAACTGGCCAAAGAGCTGGGAGCGCCGGTGGCCATGGTGAGCGCCACGCAGGAGACTGGGCTGGATGCGGTGAACCGATTCCTGCGACAGGAGCACAGTCAAGGTTTGCCTGCGTTACTTCCCGTTCTCCAGGACCTGCCGCAGTCGCGCAAGTGGGCCAGCCAGGTGGGACGGCGAATCGATTACCGGCAGCATCTTCCGAGCGCATGGAGCCGCCGGCTGGACGATGTATTCCTGCACAAGATTTGGGGGCCGGTTATTTTCTTGCTGGTGGTGGGCGCGGTCTTCCAAACCGTGTTTGGAATCGGCCAACCCATGAGCAATGCTTTTCAGGATCTGCTCACAAAACTGGGGCAGCAAGCGGCACCTTTTGTTCCGGCCGGCCTTCTGCGCTCGCTTGTTCTGGACGGACTGTGGAAGGGCGTGAGTTCGGTGCTGGTGTTCTTACCGCAGATCCTGCTGTTGTTCTTTTTTATAGGACTGCTGGAAGATTCCGGCTATCTGGCGCGCGCGGCGCTGATCGCGGACCGGACGATGCGGGGCGTGGGACTGAATGGAAAGGCGTTCATTCCTCTGTTGTCGGCGTATGCCTGCGCGGTGCCGGCGATCATGGCGACGCGCACCATCGAAAACAAGCGGGACAGGATTGCGACGATCCTGATTGCGCCGTTCATGACCTGTTCGGCGCGGCTGCCCATCTACACCCTGCTGATTGCGGCCTTTATTCCCGATCGCCCGGTCATCGGCGTATTTCTGGGAGCGCGGGCGTGCGCCATGCTTTCGTTGTATGTGCTCGGATTTCTTGTGGCTATCGTGACGGCGAAACTGCTCAAGTCGTCGGTGCTGAAGTCGGCGGCGTCTCCCTTCGTATTGGAGCTTCCGGAGTACCGGACCCCGACCTGGCACTCGATTGGGCTTCGGTTGCTGGATCGCGGCAAGGTCTTTGTGCGGCAGGCGGGCACGGTCATTCTGGCGGTTTCTCTTCTGGTTTGGGTTTTGACGAACCTGCCATTGCACAACGGCCGCGTTCCGCTATTGGAGCACAGCGCGATCGCCTACCTTGGGCACGGGATTGAGCCGGTGATCCGTCCGCTGGGCTTCAATTGGAAAATCGGGGTCGGCCTGCTGACCTCGGTCATCGCGCGCGAGGTGATTGTCGGAACCCTGGGAACGATTTATGGGGTCGACCCGGCGACGCACTCGCTGACGCTGCAGAATGCGCTCCATCAAGATCTCACGTTTGCCGGGGCGATGGCGTTGCTGGTCTTCTTTGCGTTTGCCATGCAGTGCACGTCCACGCTGGCCGTGGTGCGACGGGAGACCAATAGCTGGAAATGGCCCGTGGTTCAGTTCGTCTACATGACGATGGTTGCGTATGTCGCCGCCTTGGTCGTCAATCAGGGTCTGTCGATGCTGGTCAAGTGAAGTACGGCTGTGGCATGGCGACGGGAGACGCGGCCGTTACTTCTTCCGCTCGTTACTTCTTCCCTTCTACTTCTTTCCAAAGAACTTCCCAAACCCCAGCCGCACCTGGACTGTATTCAGTCCGGGATTCAGCCTGGTCAACCCGGCATCCGAAATGTGCAGGTAGCGGACATCCACCGACCAGGTGTGCTCGCGGAAGAAATACATGCCGAACGCTGCGCCCGTGGTGAAGTTTACGGTTGAAATTCCCGCGGGCACTTCGTGGGTGGTAAACAGGGTGCCCCCGTTTAGCTCAAGGTACGGAGCGACGTGTCCGCGTGTGGCGAAAATCCATTTAAAACCGACCGGGTTCACTCCGCCGCCGAATGCCGTGTTGGCGCGCTGGAAGACGGCGAAGGCCGGCACGGCATCGACGGCAAGTTCGAAGCGTCCGTTGAGAAAACCGGGCAAGTGCGGATCGGTGAGGATCCATCCATAACGGACTCCGGCGTTCCATACGTTTGTGTCTTGCGTCCCTCCGGGAACCGAGTGGCCGCCGCTGGTCCACACTTCGACCTCGTGGCCGCCGTACTCGGGACGGTCGTTCTCGGGACGATCATTCTCTGGACGATCCTGGGCGACGGCCAGAGAAACAGCGAGAAAGGTCGTTAGAAAGAGTGTTAGATAGAGTGTCCGAGGAAAGAAGCTTGCGGCCCGAATGGAACGTTCCATAAGTTTGGTCGACAACATGTTGCGGCGGACAGCAGGTCCTTCGCTTCGCTCAGGATGACAATTCATAAGTGGTGTCGCCCGTGCACAAACTTTTCACCACGGACTCTCAAGGTCGAAACAGAACAATACGCGAAAACAACCCAACCGTGAACCGCAACCGAAATAAATAAGGGAGCTACAATCCCAGCCCGCCGTCCACGGCCAGCACCTGTCCGGTAATGAATTGCGGGGCTGCCGCGAAGAACAGCACGGCCGCGGCGATGTCCGCCGCCGTCCCGTTGCGGCGCATGGGGGTCTGCTTCGCCATTCTTTTCATGAATGACGCCGCCGATTTCTCTCCCAACTCGATCATTCCGGGAGCCACCGCATTCACGGCGATGTCGGGCGCCAGCGCCTTCGCCATCACTTTCGTCAGCATGTGCAACGCCGCTTTTGACGAGCAATAGTGCGCATGCGTCGCCCAGGGCCGCAGCCCGCCGAGCGAGCCCATATTGACGATGCGGCCCCTGCTTTTTCTCAAGTACGGCAGCGCCTCGCGCGACACCAGAAACGGGCCGCGGGTGTTTGAAGCAAAAATCGCATCCCACTGCGTCACCGTGATCTTCTCAAATTCGGCGGTCTCGTAATTCGCGGCGTTGTTCACCAGCACGTCGATGCCACCCAGTTCCCGCGCCACTTCTTTCACCATTTCCCGGACGTTCTTCTCATCGGTGACATCGCAGCGCGCGGCCAGCGCCTCGACGCCATGCGATGCCAACTCCGCAACTACCGCCCGCGCCTCACGCGCCGACTCGTGATACGTAATGGCCACGTTCGCGCCGTTTTCGGCCGCAGCCAGGGCGATCGCGCGGCCTAAGCGTTTCGCCGCTCCGGTCACCAGTACGGTCTTTCCCGAAAGAATCTGTCTACCTGCAGTCATCAAGAGATTCTACGCCCCCGCTTTTTTGATGCCTTAGGGAAACTCTGATTAAGTGTTGGCGGAAAGCATAAACCACAGGGTACACNNTCGTCAAGCTCCACAAGCGTGGCGGGTTTACGTGGCGCGAAGTGGACGTGGACTCCGACCCCGAAATCCGTCGCCTCTACACCGACGAAGTTCCCGTAGTCTTCATCGACGGCCGCAAAGCGTTCAAGTACCGCTTGGACGAGAAAGAATTCCTGCGCAAGTTGAGCGCCTGACATCCGCGAGTGGAGCGACGAGCGTCCTCGCGCGTCCACTTTGACTTTCAACTTCGGCACTCTCCCATTACAATCCCGACGATGCTTCGCACTCAACTCTACGCCGATCCCAGCGGGCGATTTGTGCACGATGTGGTCCTCGAAAGTTGCCGAAAGAACGGCGGCAAGACCGCCCTGATTGACACGTCCTGCAATCGACGTTTCACTTTCGCGGAATACGGCAGTTTGGTCGAATCCCTGGCCCGCGGGCTTATCTCAGCCGGACTTATTCCCGGCGACGTTATTGCGATCTTTCTCCCGAATTCGTGGGAATTCGCCATTACTTATCATGCGGCTACGCTGGCCGGAGGCATTCCCACTCTCCTCAATCCCTCGTACCGCGAGCGAGAGATTCGTTATCAACTGGAAAACTCCGGCGCCGTTTTTTTAATCACCGACGGCCCGCTGCTTGAAAACGTGAACCTGGCGGGACTGCCCGCGCTGAGGCGCGTATTCACGACGCGCCACGAGCATCCAGGCTGCAAAGATTTCGCCACTCTGCTGCGGCCCACGTCTGCCAGATTCCCGGAAGCCCGGCAAGCTTCGGAGGGAACTATCGCCGCGCTTCCCTACTCCAGCGGCACGACCGGACTGCCCAAGGGCGTCATGCTGTCGCACTACAATCTGGTCGCGAATGTCTACCAGATCGTCGGCCCTGGCGCCTCGCCGCTCGATGCCAGCGACACCATGCTCTGCTTCCTTCCGCTTTATCACATCTACGGTCTCACCGTCGCACTCACTCTTTGCCTGTCGGTCGGACTAACCCTGGTTTTGATGCCGCGTTTCGACGTGCAAAAGCTGTGCGCGCTACTGGTGAGCGAAGGCGTCACCATGATGCCGGTGGTGCCGCCCGCCATCAACGCTCTGTGCCAGGCAGCCGAGGCCGGCATTTTCCCCAAGAACCACAAACTCCGCTGGATCAAGTCCGGCGCGGCGCCGCTGGCTCCTGAACTTGCCCGCCGCATGACCGACCTCACCGGCATCCTGGTCAATCAGGGATACGGCATGACCGAAGCTTCACCGGTGACGCACGTAGGCTATTGCACGCCGCCGGAGATGAACCGCCCCGCATCCATCGGACAGCCGCTGGCGCTCACCGAATGCCGCATCGTCGATCTGGAGCGAAATGACGTGACGCCTGGCCAGCAAGGCGAACTCATCATGCGCGGACCGCAGATTATGCTCGGGTACTGGAAGGATCCGCAGGCCACCGCCGCCGTTCTGCGCGATGGCTGGTATTTCTCCGGAGACATCGTACGCTGCGACGCCGAGGGCTTTTACTACGTCCTCGACCGCAGCAAAGAAATGATCAAGTACAAAGGGTTCCCGGTCGCGCCCGCGGAAGTCGAGGCGCTCCTGCTCGAACATCCCGCCGTGCGCGATTGCGGGGTGGTCGCCAAGCCCGACGCCGTTGCCGGAGAAATCCCCTGCGCGTTTGTTGTCTTGCGGGAGGGGTTCACGCCGTCGGACACTTTAGATAAACAACTCCGGGACTTTGTGGCCGACCGGCTCGCTCATCACAAGAAGCCGCGCGAAATTCATTTTGTGGAAGTCGTCCCACGAACGCCCTCGGGAAAGATCCTGCGGCGGGAACTGCGGAAGACTTTCGCGTGATTGTGGAGCGACGGTTCTCCAAAGTGCTAAACTCGCTGTCGCATGCGGACGGACCTTCTGCCCCTTTGCGACCAGCACTATCGGACCATGGAGTCGGCGCTCGCTCCCTACAACGCCGACTATTCGATCGAATTCTTCCGCTGCAGCGACAAGTTCTGCCACCGTTGTTTCGGCGAGCGTATCGGTTACAACACGCCCAAGCGCGGAGACGCGCCCGTCCTGACTCCCAACCAGCCAACCTGCGATCGCCACGGGCGACCCATGTTCATCATCAGCATCGATCGCCAGCGCAATCATCTAACCTACGCGTGTCCTGAACCAGATTGCGGAGAGAGAGTGGTTCGGACCTGAATCGTGTGCTGTAAACTCTTGTGCGCAAACGCTGCCGGCACACCTGCTGATTACTCTCCCGCCAGCCACGCGAACTGCGCCGAGGTCAGCGGCACCACGCTCAAGCGGCCTTGCCGCACCAGCGGAGAGTCTGCGAACAACTTGTGCGCTTTAATCTCCGCTAGCGTCTTCGGCTTCGCGATTGGTTTTCCGGCCTTGATCTTCACCTGCGGGACGCGAGGATCGCTGGCATCGACCGTCACCACCGAGGCCGTTCCCACCGCGCTCTTCTCGTCGCCGGTGTGGTAGATGATTAGGCGCTCTCCGGGCTTCATTTCGCGCAGATGCTTCACTGCGGCGGGATTGGTCACGCCATCCCAGACCGTCGTTTTGTCGCGCTCGAGGTTGGCAAAGGAATAGACCGTCGGTTCCGTTTTCAGAAGGTAGTCCATGGGGAGGTATTGTAAACAGAAAGACGCTGGCAGCGGAAGAAAGTCGCATCGCGACGCAGGAGGAGCGCTGGCGGCAAGAGTTTCCTTCGGGACGCGATTGGTTCCTGTTACCCCAGACACTTCCCTTCCGCGCCGGTTTCGCGAACAATGAAGGCACTCCGTGACGAAAGCCTCCATCAACCCGGGCGGCGCGACCATGGCCAGGATCTCGTCGGCCAAAGTGACTATGGCCAAGGCCATCGAGCGCTACTTCAATGTGTCGCTGTATCTGCTCGTGCTCACCGGCTTCGCCACACTGGCTTCGACGGGAGGGCTGGATTTGCCGGCTGAGATTCTGGTGGGGCTGGCGTTGGCCATCCGCGGATACCAGCTATTGACGCGGCACGAGTTTGTGATTCCAGAGCGCTGGACCACGATCCTTACGCTGATCTACATCTTCATCTATTTCGCCGATTACCTGTTTGTGTCGCACGGATTTCTTGCCGCCAGCGTCCACCTGGTGCTGTTCGCGATGGTGGTGCGGCTGTTCTCGTTGCAGCGGACGCGCGACCACTACATGCTTGCGGTGCTTTCGTTTCTGATGGTGCTGGCGGCGGCGGTGCTCACGGTTGGCAGCCTGTTCCTGTTCTCGTTTGCGTTCTTTCTGCTGGTGGCGGTCATCACCTTTGTGCTGATGGAAATGCGCCACTCGGTTGCCGGCGAACCCACGCACGCGCAGGATCCTCGCCTTACGGATCGGCCGGGCGTCGCGCCCTACCGCCGCATGGCGTATGGACTGCTGGCGGTCGCGCCCGTGCTGATGCTGATGATCCTGGCCGGGAGCTTTCTGATCTTCTTCCTTCTACCCCGCGTCTCGTCGCGTTTCCTGACCGCCTATACTCCGACCAGCGACGTGGCCACCGGTTTCAGCGACCACGTGCAACTGGGGCGCATCGGCCAGATTCAGCAATCCAATGCCGTCGTCATGCACATCGAGATCCAGAACGATTTGCAGGGCGCTTACGACTTGAAATGGCGCGGGATTGCGTTGAGCACTTTCGATGGGCGAACCTGGACGAATTCCTTCGACCAGACTCAACTGCGGCCGGCTGGAGATGGAAGCTATCGGCTGGCGCCTTTGAATGGCCGGAATGGCGTATCGACGGTGGCGGGGCGATCCATTCGCTATCGCGTTTTGATGGAGCCGCTCGGAACCAACGTGTTCTTTCTGGCGGAAAAACCGCAGCGCCTGATCGGGAATTTCCGGCAAGTGACGATGGACTCCGGGGGCGCGGTCTATGATCTTGATGCCGACCACCCCATCAACCGCTACGAAGCCGAGTCGCAACTAGCCCAACCCGACAGCGAGGAACTGCGCCTGGCGCCGAATTTCTCCCCTGGCGGGAGGAACACCGAGATCTATCTAAGGCTGCCGCCGCTCGACGCCCGCATTCCGAAGCTGGCAGAGCAAATCACCGTGGACTCCCCCAGCAACTATGACAAGGCGGTCGCGGTGGAGCAGTATCTCTCCACCCATTTCGGATACACGCTGGAAATGTCTCGCAGTCTGCCGGCGGACCCGCTGGCCAATTTTCTGTTCGAGAGGAAAAAGGGTCACTGCGAATATTTCGCCAGTTCGATGGCGGTCATGCTGCGCACCCTGGGGATTCCGTCGCGCATCGTGACCGGGTTCCGGGGAGGTGAGTTCAACGACCTCACGGGCCAGTACGTGGTACGCGCCAGCGACGCCCATTCCTGGGTGGAGGCGTACTTTCCAGGGTCGGGTTGGGTCAGCTTCGATCCCACTCCCGCGGGGAGTCTGCCGGCGCGAAACGGCTGGTCGCGGATGCAACTCTATCTCGACGCCGCTGCGTCGTTTTGGCGGGAATGGATTATCAACTACGACGCCAGCCATCAGCGCGCCCTGGGAAAGGATGCGACCACCAACAGCCGGCATTTTCTGGATGAGGCTCGCCGCTGGATCGAACTGCAGCATCTTGCCCTGTTGCGATCGGCAAGGCGGGCGCATGCACACTTCACCACTTTTCCTGTGCGATCGCTGGGCGGGATTGCGGCGGTCGCAGTTCTTCTGATCGCACTGCTGAATCTGGGCCGGCTGATCGGCGGTCTGCGCGCGCGGGCACTGCGGGCGCATCCGGAGCGTGCCCCGCGGGAATCGGCCGCGCTTTGGTATGACCGGATGGTGGACCGCATGGCACGGCGGGGATGGCGCAAGTTGCCGTCGCAAACGCCGCTCGATTTCGTTGCCGCCATTCAGGAAGCGGAACTACAGAAGAAGGTAGACCGTTTCACGCGGGCTTACGAATCCGCGCGCTTTGGCAAGTCGGTGGACGATGCCCAGAACCTGCCTGGGCTCTTCAGGGAGATCACCACAGCGGAAACTGGCGATTCCAGAAAAACGCCGGACCGCGCCGCCGCAAGTTAGAAGCGGTGCATCACGCCGGCGCCTACGTAGAAGTTATGCTGACGGCTGGCGTTGGTCGTCACGTCATAATCCGGAAGGCCGGAGTAAAAATCGCGGGCTTCGAAGCGGGCGCCCCACTTCGACCAGAACCAAACATCCAAGCCCGCACCGAACTGGATGACGCCGGTATTGGTGCCGGTTGACCCAGGATTGGGATTATAGAAATTGAGCTGGGAAGACTCCCGGAAACGACCGTAGCCTCCACCGACGCTCACCCACGGGCTCACCGAGTCCCGGTAAAAAATGTTCACCCGCGCGGATGGCGTTACGAACAGCGCTCCAATGTCGTGGGGGATCTGGTTCTGGTAGGTGTTCAGATCCATCTTCGGATAAATCGCGACTGGTAATTCCGCAAACACCCCGAAAATCCCGCGTGTCTTCAGCCGCCGGGCGTAGTTGAATTCGAAGCTCGCCGGGTTGCCGAAATGAATCCGGGGATCGAGGGAGCTGGAATCATTTTCGATGGTCTGCGTGCTGACAAAAGTTCGTCCCGCAGTGGCGGAAAGCTGATTGACCAGCCACAAACCGCTAAAGTCTTGCGCAGCCGCGCTGCAAAACAAAATCAAAACCAGCACAAAAAAAATGGCAAGCCGTTGAGCCGACATCTCTCCTCCGGAGGTAGTGAAGGACATAGTTTAATTTCAATAAGATTAGCACGGGTCCGCGGAATCGGCTTAGACATGGGGTGCCCTCCTCGATATCTGGGTTCCGGCAGGCGGCGGGCGCGGATGCCACTCCGTGGAATGCTAGAATTAAGCAGATTCTGTTCCTGCTGATCGTCATCGTCCCAGTGGCCCTTAGAAAACCCACATCCGCGACTTCCGGGCCAACTGCCCCGGCCAAGGTAGGCTTTGTGAGCCTCGGCTGCCCCAAGAACCTCGTCGATAGCGAGGTGATGATGGGCATGCTGGCGCAGGCCGGGGCCGAACTCACTCCCAACGCGGAGAACGCCGACGTCATTGTCGTGAACACCTGCTCGTTTATCGCCAGTGCGCAGCAGGAATCGATCGACACGATCCTTGAAATGGCGCGCCACAAGACCGGGGGCAAAGCAAAAAGACTGGTCGTCGCCGGGTGCCTGGTGGAACGTTTTCACGACGAGATCCGCAAGAACATTCCGGAAGTGGACGCGGTCGTTGGCACGGGAGAATTGGACAAGATTCTGGCCGCTGCCGGAGTCGCGACAGCGCCGCGCGCGCCCAGTCCGTTCAACATTTTGAATAGCGGCGCGCCGACCTCGCGGCCCGAGGGCGATCATCGCCGCGGGCAAGGCCGCTTCGCCCGCGATTCCTGGGATGGCGCCGTGGCCGATCTCCCCAACTACCTGTACGACGATCACACGCCGCGCATC
>PLUW01000084.1:0-42410 GCA_003162935.1 Acidobacteriaceae bacterium | reverse complement strand
ACGGCGAAGACCTGGGCCTGAAAGACGGCCTGGCCGTGCTGCTCGAAAAGTTAGCAGGCGTCGACGGCCTGCGTTGGGTTCGCTTCCTCTACGCCTATCCCAACAAAATTACGAAGCGGCTGCTGGAGACCATCGCTGCCCACGACAATATTTGTTCGTACATGGACGTGCCCCTGCAGCATGCGTCGCCGACGGTCCTGAAGCGCATGAAGCGTGGAGGCGGGAGCGATGTGTTCCTGCGCTCCATCGAGAAAATGCGCCGCATCATTCCCGGCGTCACGTTGCGGACGTCCTTTATTGTGGGCTTCCCCGGCGAAACCGAAAAGGAATTCGAAGAGCTGTGCGACTTCGTGAAAGAGGCGGAGCTCGACTGGATGGGAGCTTTCGGGTATTCCGACCAGGAAGGCGCGGGCGCATTCGATCAGGACAAGAAACTTTCCGCGCGAGAAATTGAAAGCCGTCGCAAGTCGCTGATGTCGATCCAAAAGAGGATCAGCCGCGCCAAAAAGAAAACGCTGATCGGACAAGAGTTCGATCTGTTGCTCGAAGGCGCTTCCACCGAGTCCGACCTGCTGCTCGAAGGCCGCACCGCGATGCACGCGCCAGAAATCGACGGCAAGGTTTTCGTGAACGATTACCCCGAAGGAAGTGAACCCAAAGAGGGGGAGTTCTACCGCTGCCGCATCACAGCCGCCCACGATTATGATTTGGTGGCGGAGATCGTCTGAGGTCGGAGGTGAGAGGTAAGATTGCAGAGGTGAAAACCAGTTAGCGCAGACGTTCTTCACCTCTGCAATCTGACCTCTCACCTCTGCAATTTATTATGCCCCGTAAAAGCACCATCAGGCTCCGCTGCCCCATCTGCAAGAAGGCGACCAAGGCCACCGACCCCGACTTCCCTTTCTGTAGCGACCATTGTCGCCAAATCGACCTGGGCAAGTGGGCCAGTGGCGGATACGTGATTTCATCGCCGGTCACCGACGCCGAGGAAGCGGTGAGGCAAGATATTCCCGATGAGGACGGGGACTGATGAATCCTGTGCCCGCCGACACACGTGCGCCGCTGTGGGCCACACTGGCTGCAACTTTTTTCGGCGCAGGACGCCTGAAGCCCGGGCCCGGCACCTGTGGATCGCTTGCCACGGTCATCGTCTGGGCGTTGGCCAGCTCCCGGATTCCGCCAGCAAGCCGCACCTGGGCAACCATCGTTGCCGCCGCAGCCGTGACCCTCATCGGCATCCCCGCCGCCACGAGAGTAGCCCGCGCCTACGGCTCGAAAGATCCGCAATTCGTCGTCATCGATGAAGTCGCCGGCCAACTTGTCTCGCTCATCGCCGTTCCTCTCGCGTGGAAAACATTTCTCGCGGGTTTTATACTCTTCCGTGTGTTCGATATTTGGAAGCCGTTTCCCATCCGGCGACTGGAGCGACTGCCCGAAGGCACCGGCATTGTGGTGGACGACCTGGGAGCGGGACTTTATGCGCTCGCCGTGATGCATCTTCTGCTGCACTTCGGTGTTCTAATGAAGTAGCGATGTGGAAGCATCGAGTTCCTACCGGAATACATTCATGAGCCTCTCCGACCGTCTAATGGGCAAGAAGAACGTCAACGGCAAGCCGCACATCGAAGCGGTGGTGCCCAATTTCGCGCTGCCGGGAAGCGAGGTGCGGATCGTCGGGAAGAGTCTGCGTCCGCACGAACTACGCCGGCCCAGCGTGCGCTTCGGCGAGGTGGAAGGCTCGGTGCTGATCAGCGCCGACGAATTCGTGATCGCCCGCGTGCCCGACACAGCGGCGTCGGGGCCAGTCGTGGTAAGTACGAACGGCGTTGGTGGCGATGGCCACGTCAGCAACGCTCATTCCATCGAAGTTGCGGTTCCGGTTGCCGACAATCTTCATCCGGTTACCAATCCCGCGGTGGATCGGCAAGGCAACCTCTATGTGACGTTTTCCGGATCGCGCGGACAAAAAGTTCCCGTATCGATTTTCAAGATCGACGCCGACCACAACGTCAAGCCGTTTCTCAGCGATCTGATGAACGCCACCGCGATTGCCTTCGACCGCGAGGGTCAGATGTACGTTTCGTCGCGCCACGACGAAGCCGTCTACAAAGTCGCGCCCGACGGCACCATGTCTACCTACGCCGAAGGCATGGGGATCGCCACCGGAATCGCCTTCGATCGCGACGAGAATCTTTATGTCGGCGACCGCAGCGGAACCATCTTCAAGATTGCCCGCGACCGCCAGATTTTCGTCTTCGCCACGCTCGAACCGAGTGTTTCCGCGTACCACATCGCCTTCGGACCCCACGGCGATATGTTCGTCACCGCGCCCAGCACAGGCTTCGACTGCGTCTACAAAGTCGACCCTCACGGAACTGTCTCAGTCTTTTACGGGGGTCTGGGACGTCCGCAAGGCCTGGCCCTCGATGTCGAGGGCAACGTTTACGTCGCCGCTTCGCTCGCCGGACAGCGCGGCATCGTGAAGATTACTCCGCAGGGTAAAGCCAACCTGGAAGTCGCCGGCCAAGGGCTGGTCGGCCTGGCGTTCGCTCCCGGCAAGTCGGCGATCCTGGCGACCAACAGCGCCGTGCATCATATTTCGTGGAATATTCAGGGCCTGCCGCTGCCGCCGGAATGATCGCCGGCGAGTTCAGTTGCTGCCAACCTTGGCCGCAGCTGCATAGCCACGCGAAAACAGGCTTCCTGAGTGTTCTTGCAACTCCTCGATCCACTCCTGAATTCTCTGGCCGGCAACCGGAGACAACGGAAAGAACTCAAGTCCAGACCTGGCATCACAGCTGTGGCGGACCGTCGCCAGCATCTCGACCGCCTCGCCTCGCAATGGCAAGTCGATCACAACCGTTTCGCCAACGCGCGGCGCGCCACAGATCAGCGCCGACATTCCTCGCGAGCTGATATCAAGAGTTATACCGCGCGTCACCACCGGCCCAAAGCGCAAGAAGCGTTGCAGCGTAAATGGAATGCTCGCCGCATGGCGAACGTCTCGTCTCCGCATGCGATACGTCCCGGAAGGCGTGGGCGCCTGGCGGCTGTCGACATAGATGCCGTTGTACATTTCGCTCTCCTCGCATGATCCAGCCGCCATCATTCTCCGCCCATTAGGATGGCGGCGGTCCTCCCCATCCCCATCCGGTGTGCAAGCACGCGCGAATCACTCCCAGCAATTCCTCGTTGTCCGCCGGTTTCTGGAAGAACGCAACCGCGCCCGACTCCAGCGTCCGTTTCTCATTGGTGTCCGGATCGCGCGCCGTGAGCACAATCACCGGAATCACCGAGAGCGCGGGATACTGCTGCAAGTTCTTGAGCACCGCATATCCATCCCCCGCCGGCAGGCCCAGATCCAGAATGATCAGGTGCGGTTTTTCTTTCTGCGCCATGGCAATCGCCGAATAACCGTCGCAAACATTGATGGTCTCGAAATGATTGGCCCGCAGACGCAAACTCAGCGCCTGTCTGAGATCGGGATCGTCGTCCACCACCATAATCTTCGCTCGATTCAAGCATTGCTCGTCGCGCGGCACGTCAGTACGCATTTTGCCCGTTCTCCTTTTCCGTGAATTGTGGTGTGCTGCCCAGTCCTTGCTGAATCATTCCCGTGACAAAATCGGCCACACCCCAAACTTGTTGCTCCAAGGTTCTAGCGTCGGCGGCGTCCTGTGTTCCCGGGATCGGCTCCGCCGTGATCTGCAACGTTCCGCTCGCCTTTACCTTCGGCATCGCCTCAAGTTGCCCGCGAATGCGGTCCATCATGATCTTGACTCGCTCCATATCGGTTGAGGCCACCACATACAATGTTTCCGTTGCGCCATCGGTTTCCATCGGCGGAAGGACCAGGTCCTTGTCCACATAAATGCAGCGCCGCACACACTCCAGCGAACGATCGCAGATTTCTTTCCAGCTTCCGCGCAACGCCTTCGAAAGCGGCGTCAGTTCCACCCGCACCAGCACAATGTCTTTTCGCAGACGCCCATGGTGTGTGATTACGGGAGCGAGAAGTTTGGCCAGCGAATACAGCGGCAGCGTGAACGAGAAGGTGCTGCCACATCCCGCGTCGCTCGCCACCCACATTCTTCCGCCATGCCGAGCTACGATTTCTCTCGCAATGTAGAGCCCCAGCCCCAACCCATTCCTGTTCCCGTCCACCGCCAGCGGGTCCTGATAGAGGCGATCGAAAACCTGTGACAGGGAGTCTTGCGGAATGCCGCGCCCGCTGTCGCTCACCGAAACATAGACCGAACTGGGGTCCGTTTCCACCAGCGAGCCCGTTACCACCACCCAGCCGTTTGCCGGTGTGAACTTGATGGCGTTGTCCAGCAAATTGATCAGAACTTCCAGCGTGCGATCCGGGTCCGCATAAACTAGCGGAATCTCCGGATCCAGCTTGCATTCGAGAACGATATGTTTTCCCGCGGCGTTTGGGCTCATCATCCCCACTGCCTGCCGCACCAGTTCGCCCATATCGACGCAGCGCGGCTCCACCCGCAACTTCCCGCTGTCCGCCCGCGTGGCTTCCAGCAGGTCGCGGATCATCGCGTGCAATTGATTGGTGCTTCGCAGCACCGACTTCAAGTGGTCGTTCTGGTCCGGCGCCAGTGGGCCCGCGAGTCCATCGAGAAGCAAAGTCACGTACTGGTGTATGCACGTCAACGGCGTGCGCAATTCATGCGAAACGTGCGAAAGAAAGCGGTCTTTGAATTCCAGCTGTTGTTTGCGGTTCGCCTCCGCGGCCAGCACCAACGCCTGCCGCTCCATCGCATATTGAATCGAACGATCCAGATGCCCGCAACCAACGCAGTGCACATTTCCTCTCACAATGTAATCCTGGGCTCCTTGCCGCACGGCTTTGATCGCGAGTTCCTCGTCGTCCTGACTGGAATAGACCACGATCGGCACATTCGGAGCCTTCTGCTTGATGCGGCGGATCGTCTCGGCCCCACGGCTGTCCGAAACGTTCGGGTCCAGCAGCACCAGAGATGGCGTTTCCACTTCCAGTGACGCCAGCGCGTCCGACAACCGCGTGACGCAGTTAATGTGAAACTTGACCTTGCTTTCCAGCAGCCGCAACCGTACCAGGTCCGCGTCTCCGGATTTGTCCGCAACAAACAAAACACTGGCTGTATCCTGTTCCCTCATTCGTTGTTCTGTCCTCTCAAGATGCACAGAATCCGAGGAGAACTTCACCAATTGATCGCCGCTCATTCATCCCACCGCCGTTCCCACTCGTCGAAGCGCATCGTGAAGTACATCACGTCTCGCTGTGATCTGCGCATGAACTCACCTATCGGCGACCCAGCGACCACCTTTAGACTTGAAAGACAAGCCAGGACCCGCAAAAGGACAGGTGGGATCCTTCCATCCGGCCATGACCGGATAGATGTATTCGAGAAAGTGCTGGAGTGATGGTTACGAAAAGAAAGACCTTAGAACACGCTCAGTGGCATCTGCTCATGCAGGGGCGCGCAATCTCTACTTTCTGTAAACGGTGGGCTGCGGACCCTTTTCGAGCGCCTCGCGGTCCCAAATCATGCCTTCGCGGGTGAAACTTGCGAGTTCGAAATCCTGGGTGAGTTCGAGCGCATCGGTGGGGCAGGCATCTTCGCAAAGGCCGCAGAACATGCAGCGGCTCAGGTCGTAGGTAAAGTTGGTGAGCTCTTTGCGGCGAGTTTTCTCGTTGCGTTCGCTAGTGACGACGATCAGGTTTTCCGGACAAGCCAGCGCGCACAAGTCGCAGGAGATGCAAAGGGTTTCGTCGGTGTCAGGGTTGACGTTCAGCCGCGGCGCGCCGCGATAGCGCTCGGCGACTTGCGGCCGCTCCAGCGGGTACTGCTCGGTATAAATTTCCTTGGGGTCTTGATACCGGAACGTGACGCCCAGTCCCTGGATCAGATCCACCAGGAACACTTTCCGCAAGATTTCGGTCATTCCCATAACGCGATTAGCATACCACTGACGGGAAGCGGAGGGTGTGAGAGGAATCACAGAAGTTTCGGGCGAGGAGACGGGATTGCCCCGTCCCCTTGCCGCGAGAGGTTTAGCTACTGATTGACCTTTTGCGCGATCGAGGTATAGGTGGCCGCAAGATAATTGGCGTCTCCGGCATATTTTACCCAAACCACATGGGAGCCCACGGGGATGGATGAGGTGGTGAACTGCGCCGTGCCACCCTTAAGGGTTGCCGATCCGACGACCTGCCCGCTCACCTCAAATTCGACGATCTCACCATCCGGCGGCGGTCCCGCGATCGAGGCCACAGTGGCCGTAAACGTTACCGGCTGTCCCAGCACAGAAGGGTTGGCCGACGAAGCGATCGTCGCGTCCATCTTCGGCACCAAGAGATAGCCGCCCCGATTGGTCGCGATGGCGACCACTCCGAAGTCGTTTACCTGCGCGGAATAAGTCTGTTCATTGGGACCAAGACCGGCCAGGACGGTGAAGTCCTGCATACCGGCCGATGCCGTCCACAAGAAACAATGCAGAAGTCCTGTCCCATTATTTGTCAGGGAGGTTCCGACGACCCACCCTTTATTGTTGATGCTGAGTGCGGAGCTTTCCGCGCCACCCAGAGTGCCCAGGTCTTGCATGCCTCCGTTTGCGGTCCAGGAGAAAGCGTGGCGGTATCCTTTGGCGACCGGCGATTGTCCCACCACCGTCCCCGAATTGTTGATGGCAAGTGCGAGAGTGCCGGCCGGGCCCAGATTCTGGAGACCCGCCTCTTGCGTCCAGAGGAAACCAATCGTGCTCTGGCTGCCGTTGGGATAATAGTAGCCAACCACCTGGTTGGTGGAATCGATAGCGACTGCCGTGGCGCCGCCGATGCTGGTGAGATCGGGGGTCAGATCCTGGGTTCCACCGGCCTCGGTCCAGAGAAATGCATGTTGCGCATTAGTCGCGGTGTAGGAAAGGCCGACGACCGCGCCCGCATCGTTAATTCCGCTCGCCGCGCTCAAAGGCCCACCCAGGGAAGGCAGCCACTGCACCCCCCCCGCCGACTGCCAAACAAAACCCTGAACTTTCTTGGTATTGGCGGGGTTGCCCGCGCCCACGACGACCCCAACATTGTTGATGCCCGATCCGCTGCCGTCGGTCGTATTCAGAGCGATGATCTGTCCGCCGCTGAGTCGGCTCCAGATCGAAGTTTCATGGGTGCCGCTGCTGCTGGTGTTGAGCACCACCTGGCCTTCGTTATTGATGCCTATCAAAGAATTCGGACTGGAGCCTGGCACCTTCACCGAAGTGAATACCTTCTGCGCGAGCGCGAAGCCCGAAAGCGACACCGCGAATGCCGCAACCACCGCCATCTTTTTCATGTTTTCCATCGTGATCCGTCCTCCTCTGAGGAAGTTCAACTCGAATGCTGAAATCGGAACTTTTCGGGGTATCGGGCTTTGTCAACCTGAGAAGTGCAAACCTCGTGCCATTTTGGAGCTGGCGCGAAGATTCAAGGAAAAACGCCAACTATAGGCAAACTCGGTGCTTATAGCAGCAGGTACGTGCGGCAGCCTTGCCAGCACCCACCGGGGCGCAGAATTGCGGACATCCAGTGAGAACAAGATTTCCCACACGAAAGAGCCATCCGCCGCTAGAATAGGGCGCGCAACGAGCTTTCGCGGCAACCGCCGCTGGTGACATACAACTGCCTCCCGCCGACAAACTTTCCGCCAAGGATCCTTCTAGCGACGAGCTTTGGATGGTCGAGGCCCTCGGCTGCGCCCAGCGTGCGCTCGATGCCGGAGAAGTACCCGTGGGAGCGGTGGTCGTATGCGCGGGACGCATCGTGGGACGAGGATGGAATCGCAATCTCACCGACAACGACCCCGCCGCGCATGCGGAAATCGTGGCGCTGCGCGAGGCGGGACGAAACGTCGGAAATCACCGGCTCGGCGACTGCGAACTGTTTGCTACAATTGAGCCGTGCGCCATGTGCGCGGGAGCTGCGGTGCATGCTCGCGTCCGCCGTCTGGTATATGGCGCCGACGATCCAAAGGCGGGTGCAGTCCATTCGGTTTTGGAGGTAGTAAATCACCCCAGCCTGAATCATCGGATGGAAGTAACAAGCGGGGTATTGGCAGGCCGTTCCGCGGAAATGCTGCAAGAATTCTTTAGAAAGCGTCGTTAGCTTT
This sequence comes from Acidobacteriaceae bacterium, assembly GCA_003162935.1. Classification (GTDB taxonomy): domain Bacteria; phylum Acidobacteriota; class Terriglobia; order Terriglobales; family Acidobacteriaceae; genus Acidiflorens. The sequence continues at coordinate 34,269 of PLUW01000084.1, read as the reverse complement.
TCGCGGTTCGCGATCAGCGCACTGCTTCAAGAGTTCTGACTGGCAACTGGGTACTGGCTACTGGCAACTGATCTTCCGGAGAGGTGCGTGAGTGGTTGAAACGATCCGCCTCGAAAGCGGACATACCTTAACGGGTATCGTGGGTTCAAATCCCACCCTCTCCGCCATATTTTAGTCTGCCGCTGGTGAATCCCCTTTGATCGACGATCTTGCCCGGCAAGTGTCTGCTACGGAGGGCCAATCTCTTGGCTCTCCCCAGAGGGGTGGTTCACAGATTCCCCTGCCTCAACACTTCAAGCNNCTACGAGGTGACCGTGAGCTTGACGGTGGTCGTATGACTCAGGCTCCCATACTTGCCGGTGATGGTGATCGTCGACTTCCCGGCCGCTGCTGAGCCGCTCACCTTGAGCGTCAAGGTGCTGGTGGATGTCGCCGGATTGGTGTTGAACGACGCCGTTACTCCGCTCGGCAGTCCACTGGCGCTCAGCGTGACCTCCTGATCGAAGCCGGCCGTCGGTTTGATGGTGATCGTACTGGTTCCGCTGCTCCCTTGCGCGACCTTCAAGGTCTTCGGTGATGCCGCAAGAGTAAAGTTGCCCGACGCATCCACCGTTAACGTGAGCGTGGTAGTTGCGCTCAGGCTGCCGGACGTTCCCGTGACGATTACTGTCACCTTCCCAACCTTCGCCGCGCTACTCGCGGTCAGGGTCAAAACGCTGGACGAAGTTGCCGGATTCGGAGTGAAGGAAGCGGTTACGTCCTTGGGTAGTCCCGAAGCTGCCAGCGTTACGTTGCCCGAAAATCCATGCACCGGAGTGATGGTGATCGTACTCGTGCCGCTGGCTCCGCCTTTGGCGATGGCGACCGCGTTCGGCGAGGCGGAGAGCGAGAAATTTGGCCCCACGGACGTAAGTGCATTGATCAGAGCGCTTCCGTTCGGACTGCCCCAGCCGGTCGACAAATCGTAGCCGACGGCGCATCCGTAGGCGGTGTTGCCTCCAGTGAGGCAGTCGTGAAAGTCGGTGTCATAGCTTGAGCCTCCACCAATCGTATAAAGCGCCGGGTTGATGAAACCGAGCGTCTTGGTTGCTCCGTTAGAGAGGTACTGTTCGTTGGCGAGAGCCAGATAGCCGGCCCACATGGGCGTGGCAAAGCTGGTTCCACCGTATTCATTAGCTGTACACGTGGTCTGGTCGGCGCAAACGTAAAAGTCAGTGTTGGCTTCGGCCGCAACATCGGGGCCATTGCGATAGGTTTGGGAACATTCGGGGCAGCCGGCGGCTGCGGTTACCTGCCACGACGGAATCGCGAAGTCGTCCGGGCTGATACCGCCGCCCGAGTCAGACCAACCGGTTTCCGAGGCCCAGGGACCAGCCGCTCCGGTCGTTTCCAAGTCGGTTCCTCCGACCGAGGTCACATACACACTATCCGACGGCCAAACAAATTCAGCGTGCGCCCAACTCCCGTCGTCACCGGCCGCGGCAAAGAAATTCTGGCCCTGCGCCGCGAACTCCGTGAAGTAGACATCGTCAGTTGAGGGATCCGCCGGTTTCCAGGCCCACGAGCAGCTCAATTGCGCGTTCAGCGGACTGGCTGTGGCCATGGCGTTCAAAATGCCGGAATCGTCGAGGGTTTGCCCCGATAAGGCGCCAGTTCCGATGTACATCACCAGGCTGGACAAGCCCGGCGCCATGCCGAGCGCCTGCGTCATGTCTAAGGTCTGTTCGGTATCGTCGCAGGTGGGTTCCTTGCAACTTGTGCTCTGGGTGTCGACGGACTTGAGCGTGATGGGTACGCTGTTAGTTTGACCGGCGTTCTTATAGTAGGTCTTCAGGTCAGTCAGATCGGTGCCAATGAACTCAAACAAGCCCAGCGACTGGCCAGCGCCGGTGAGGGCTGTTTTACCGTAGTACGCCGCCCTCATGTCGCTGCCCAGGAATGAGCCGGAGGGGCCGGAGCCGGTGGTGGCGTTGGACTTCACCTTAGACTTCGCGCTTGCGTCGATCCGATGATAGGCGGGCTTCGGGGTCGAGTAATTGTCCAGGCCCGTGATGTGCCACAACTGGAATGGCAGGTCCACAGTGGGCTCCCGGTCGGGAGCGAAGAAAGTGCGGTTTTCCGTCGGATGCTGGTAGACGCCCATGATCAGATGGAAGGCTTGTTCAATGCTCGCCACCGACCCAGTTACATCCAGGTTCATGCGATTGCGGGAAGTGCCAACCACGGTAAAACCGTTCGCTTCCGCGAAGTGGATCACGGAGTCATAATCCTGCTGGCTGGGACCAAACCTGGCGGTGAACTCTTCCACCGTGAGGAACTTGCGATACGACGCGCTGTGGGGATCGTAGAGTTCCTTCAGCAAGTTCTCTAACTCGGCCTGGTTGCGGTGCGGCAGCACAAGAACAAGGCGCATGGACTGCGTTGCCGGGAGACGCTCGACGAACTGAGCTTCTCCATTGAGAACCGCCTCCCGCACATGACGAGTGGACGGAGTCTGCGACTGCCCCTGAGCCTGCGCAGCGGAAACGAGCATGGAAACAGATGCCAGAACGGCCAGTAGACAGCCAGCGAGAAACCCGTCACGACGCATGAGAAACCTTTCAGGGGGGAGATCCAAGAACAACCAATCCATTACCAACCCAGAGCGGGTGAAATCACGCTTGGCCATCGCGCTGCGTGATTCATTGAGTATGCGCAGCAATTTGTCGCCCTGTCAATCTGCAAATAATTGCAGTCGCAAGCTGGGGGCTGGCTCAATGAACCGGGTCGGGCGGCCCCAGAGTCATGGGTTCGCGATCACCTCAAAAGAATTGCTGCCTTAAAGGCTGAGCTTCCTAATGAGCTGTGCTTGCCGCACGCGGCGGCGCATTCTTCACGTATTTATCGAACCAGCGCAGCATCTCGTAGACCAGCTGCTCGTTCGACTCCATTGCCGTGTACCAGTGCGGCTCGTGCGGAAGCACCACCAGACGAGTGGTGCCACCGTTGCCTCGAATGGCTTCGTAGAGCTTGTTCGCTTGCAGGGGCGTCGTACCGGGATTCGCGTCTTCCGCGCCATGCACGATGAGGAGCGGCGTCTTCAATTTGTCGGCGAAGAAAAATGGGGAGACTTTCAGATAGACATCCGACGCCTCCCAAACCGATCGTCGCTCGTTCTGGAAACCGAACGGCGTGAGCGTCTTGTTATAGGAGCCGCTGGTCGCGACACCGGCGCGGAACAAGTCCGAGTGGGCGACGAGATTTGCGGTCATTAACGCGCCGTGGCTGTGTCCGGTGACTCCAATGCGCTCGGGGTCGGCCACGCCCAGCCGCACCGCTTCATCAACGGCGGCCTTCGCATCGGCGACGAGCTGTTCCAGATAAGTGTCGTAGGCTTTCTTCGGATCGCCGACGATGGGAAATGAAGCGTTGTCGATGATCGCGTAGCCCGCCAACAGCAACAGCCGATATTGCCGCAGCCGCGTGAAGGTCTCTTGCGAGCCTGCGACCTGGCCGGCTTTCGAAGCGTCGGCATAGTCGAGAGGATAGGCGTAGAGAATGGCGGGAACGCGCGTGCCCTCCTGATAGCCGGGCGGCGTATAGAGCGTGAACGACAGGTCAAGCCCGTCGGCGCGCTTGTACTTGACTAGGCGCTTCTTGATCGCTCGTACCTCCGGCGTCGGATCGGAAATGTGGGTGATCGGGACGCTGGTTGAAGCAAACGCCGCTTCTCCGGCGGGTGCAGCGACGGATTTTCCCAGCGTTCGGACAAAAGCGTTTGGCGGATCGGCCGGCGACTGATGCCAGGTGAGAAACGTTCGTGCGTCCGGCCCGGTAAACGAGAGAAATTGCTCGTAGGAAGTCTTATCGCTGCGAAACAGTCGTTCGGATTTTAGGGTCTTCAGATCGAGCCGATCGAGGAAGGGCCGATCGCCCTCTGGCGAGGAACCAGTTCCGGCAAGGTAAATTGAGTCGCCGTCCTGGCGAACCACCCACGACCCGTTCGCGAGCTGACGCCTCACCGGATTGCCGGGGTTCGCATACTTCTCGTCGGTGGAGAGATCCCACAGCAAACGAGGCTTTCGCTGGGGATCGTCGACGTCGATGAGGAAGCTGCGCCGCCAGTGCCGGTTCTGATCGAATTCGTTCAAAAGAGCGATGGTCGGGCGTTCGCTCCAGGAGAAGCCGTCATAACGCTGCTCGGTCCGCGCGATTTCAACGGCGGGCGAGTTGAACGGCGCCTTCAGAAGCAGAATTTTGTCGCGTGCCGGAACTTTCACATTCCAGTCGCCGCCATCGAGCGCTTCCGCCCAGACGAGGGTCGCCGGCTCGGTGGCGCGCCAGGAAAAATCGCGCGGACCGACCGGAACGCCGTGTATGGGAACGCGATCCGCCAGTGGAAGTGACGCGATAGTATGCACAAGGACGTGCGAGCGATCGGATATGTCCCAGACTTCGACTTCCTTTGGGAAGCGGTCGTAAGTGGTGACGTACGAGTAGGGTTTGTGAATCGCGGTGACGAGGATGTGTTGCCCATCCGGCGCGGGATCGAGCGAGTCGAAATTCCCCGGCTTTCCTAAGGGCGTGATCGCCGCGGTGGTTGCATCGACGAGAGCGAGTTGCGAGGCCGCGAAGTAATCGAAGACATCCTCGTCGTGCTTGCTGCCCAGCGTGTCGCGGTTTTCATAGGTGCTGCTCTGCCCTTTTTCGCCTTCGGTCTCCTGGATGCTCGGACCATTCGGCACCGTTGGCTCGGGCGGCGGCGCGCCCATCCCCTCGGGCACCAGCTTGACTAGAAGCGTTTTCTGGTCGGGCATCCATTGCATCTCGTCCTCGAACATGGGATTGAGACGCGCTCCGGGGACTTGATGCACTTCGCCGGTCTTGGCATCGCCGATCCAGAGTTCGACCGCTTCGGGAGAGAGATTCACGAACGCGAATCGCTTTCCGTCAGCGGCCCAGATGGGCATGCCCGGGCACGCGCCCACGGGAAGCACGATCGGAGTTCGCGCAGCACTTTCGGGCGAAGCAGCGGCGATGTGCACCAGTTCGAAGCTCGTGGCGCAGGGCGTGATGCCGTAACCGCCGGGAGTGTCGTGCTTGCTGTGATTCTTTGGCTCCACGCGAACGCCCGCCAGGCGCAGAAAAGGCGTCGCCACGCGAGAAATCGGCGGATAGTCCTGCCAAGACACCAGGAGAATCGTGTCTTGCGTCGGGCTCACCCTGGGCACTGGCGGCGAGGGCGCGCGCATCACATCGAGAATGTTTTTCGGCGGTTGGTTATATCCCGATGCACTCTCGATCGGGTTGGATTGCGCAACAATGGGCGCGGAAGTCGCGCAGGCAACAAGCGCTCCGAACAAAAGACAGCTCAAGGCGTTCCGGACTGGCATAATTCCCTCCGCTTCCATTCTTAACGAAAACCGACAGACAAGACGATACTCCTTCGCTCAGGCAAGCCCAAGACGAAGTCATAGTGCAGGAAGTACTTTTAAATTACGCCTGGTTTTCCGGCTGCGTCCTGGGCTTCCTGCGCGGCTTGCAGAAAGGCTTTCAGCGTCTCCCGATCCTCGGTGAGCATGCGGCTGAACCTGACCCCGTTTCCCACCTGTGGATCGCACGTCACGACGGTGGCGGCGACCAAGACGGTGGACCCGACGGAAAGCTGCAAATCCAGATTGGTCCCAACTGGAAATGGATAAATCGATTCGATGTAACAGCCGCTTAGACTCAGATCGGCAGTCGCGCCGCGAATCGGGCTGCTGCTCGCTTCCGTCTGGAGTTCGAACGGCACACTCATTCTTATGCGCGCGTTGTCGCGACGGTTTTTCCGGCCGCTCTCGCTCATTGTTGTCTAGGTCTCTACGTTTCGGGAAGCGTAGCACGTCAAACGATCCTCTTTCCAGTGGCGTGCTTGCAACCCCGCAATTCACGAATCGATCCTCCAGTCACATTTTCAAAACCGTTTCATGCGGCGCTTCGATCCGAAAACTCCAGAACTTCGTGTACACTGGCTTCGCTTTTTTGCGTCGGAAAAACTTCCCGAGGGTACTCGTGAACGGCATTCCATTGAAGCATGCTCGATTGCGATTGCTGATGTCCGTTTTTCTATTCGCCAATCTGGCGGCGACCACGTTCTCTCGCCCGGCAGTCGCGCAGGATTCCTCCGCGGCCGCACGACCTCCGGTCGCGCGGGTTCGGCCCGTGATAAACGACTATTTCGGCACCAAGATTGCCGACCCGTATCGCTACATGGAGCATTTGGACAACCCCGAAGTGGCGAACTGGATGAAAGCTCAGAACGAGTACACCCGCCGCGTTCTGGCGCGCATCTCCGGCCGCGACGAGTTGCGGGCGCGCATCGAGCAACTCGATAAATCCGTCCCTGCCCGCATTGGCGGAGTCGTGCGCCTGGCGGGTGCCCGCTATTTTTACTATAAGTTGTTGAACACGGAATCCGTAATGAAGCTCTACATGCGCGAGGGCACGAACGGCCCCGAGAAGTTACTCGTGGATCCGCAAGCGATCAGCGGGAAAGACGTCCCCAGTGCGATCAGTTACTTCTGGCCTTCGAGCGATGGCCGCTACGTTGTTTATGGCATCTCCATGGGAGGCTCGGAAAAAGCAGTCCTGCACATCCTGGACACGGCTACGGCACGTGACACTGGCGAAACCATCGATCGAGCCGATTTCAACGACACCATTGGATGGCTCCCCGGTTCTCACTCGTTCCTCTACAACCGGTTGCAGAAGCTGCGTCCTCATGCGCCGGAGGCGGAACGAGAAATCAAGAGCCGCGTGTATCTTCACGTCATCGGAACCAATCCGGAGCGCGACAAGGTCGTCTTCGGCTACGGTTTATCGCCTTTGGTCAAGGTGGAACCGGCGGATATTCCCGTCGTGGAGACATTCCCCAATGTGCCGTTTGCGCTTGGGGTAGTGACTCATGGTTCGCAAAATGAAATCTCGATCTATGCAGCGCCGCTCGACACGGTGGGTCAGCAAAACACGCCCTGGCGCAAAATCTGCGGCGTTGACGACGCTGTAACTAGCATGGCCGTGCGCGGCGATGACCTCTGGCTGTTGACGCACAAAGATGCCTCCCGTTTCAAAATCATTCATACCCATCTTTCGAATCCCGACCTCAGCCATGCGGATGTCGTCGTGCCAGCCAGCAATGCAGTCGTCACCACATTGGCCGCCGCGCAGGATGCTTTGTACGTTCAACTTCGAGATGGTGCGGTCAGCCGTCTGTTGCGGATCGGCTACGAGCCGGGTTCGAAACCAGAGCCGGTTGCTCTTCCATACGACGGCGCCATCGGACTCTACCCGGCCGACGTCCGCGTACCCGGTATTGTCTTTGAGCTCTCATCGTGGACCAAGGCAAACCGCTTTTATGAATACGATCCGAAGACAAACACGGTCGTGGACACCGGACTTCGGCCCCCTGCTCCTTTTGACAATCCCGAAGACATCGAATCGGAAGAAGTGAAAGTTCCTGCTTCAGATGGCACGCTGATTCCGCTTTCGATCATCCACAAGCGCGAAATCAAGCTCGATGGCACGAACCCGGTACTGCTGAATGGGTATGGAGCCTACGGAAGTTCGCTCGATGCCGGCTTCGATCCGGTCTACCTGGCTTGGCTGGAGCGAGGCGGCGTGCTTGCGTTCGCGCACGTGCGCGGCGGCGGCGAATATGGAGATGACTGGCACAAAGCCGGGCAAAAGCTGACTAAGCCGAATACGTGGCACGACTTCATTGCATGCGCGGAATACTTAGTCGAGAAGAAATACACTTCGCCCACCCGGCTGGCCGGCGAAGGCGAAAGCGCGGGAGGCATTCTTATTGGCCGCTCCATCACCGAACGCCCCGACTTGTTTGCGGCTGCGCTGATTGAGGTTGGCTTTACGGATGGGTTGCGTGGCGAGTTAGAGCAAGACGGTCCCGGCGAAATTCCAGAGTGGGGCACCGTGAAAGATCTTGACGGATTCAAAGGACTTTACGAGATGAGCCCTTACGCCCACGTAAAGGACGGCACTAACTATCCCGCAGTCATGTTGACCACAGGTCGCAATGATCCTCGCGTCGCACCGTGGGAGTCCGACAAGATGACAGCGCGCCTGCAAGCCGCGACCACGAGCGGCAAGCCCATTCTGCTGCGGGTGGACTACGATGCCGGTCACGGCGTCGGCTCCACGAAAACGCAAGTCGAGCAGGAGTTGGCGGACGAATGGAGTTTTCTGTTCTGGCAGTTTGGGATCACTCCATTTCAGGCATCCGGCCGCGATTTGCGCTAGACAATGCGCGCTAAACAATGTAGTGTGGTCGGCTTGGCGGTCGTTCTCTCTCTCCTAAACGTCTACTGACGGCGTGATCGGTGTCAGTACTTCGTGGGTTGCTAGTCGCGTAACCAGGCAGGAGAGTTTCGGTCTGCTGGGGCGCGAACCCAGACGTTCTATCAGGAAGCAGGACACATCTTTGTAACTTACTTACAAGCTTGCTTGTACCAGGTTAACGATGTGTTTGAATCAAGACTTACTTGGGAGGCAAGTAATGAAACAGTTGTCGGCTGGACTATGTGCACTGGCAATCCTTCTTTGTATCTCATCCCTAAGGCCGGTTCAGGCGCAAACCACATCCGGCGCGACTCGGGCTGTGGAGCCGGCCCGCTATAACCCATCCGAGGAAGTCACGATCACCGGCGTGGTTTCGAGCGTGCTTACGCATGCCGCTCCGGGCATGGTTGTAGGTTCGCACCTGCTGCTGGTAACTCCCGCCGGTCCTGTCGATGCGAGTTTGGGAAGGTTCGGCCTCCGCGGCAACGGAGCGCTCTCCGCAGCCGCGGGTCGGCAAGTTGAGGCCATCGGCGTCATACGGACAATTAAGGATAAGCCGGTGTTTCTGGCCCGCACCGTGAAAGTGGGCGGCGAGGTCTATACCATCCGGAATGAGCACGGGGTTCTCATGTCGCCGGAGGCGCGCGAGCGCGCCGGCCTGGCGGCAGGCACGAAAGGGGAGTCACGATGAACCGCAAAACATACGCCAGCACCCTCGGCTTCATTTTTCTAGCTTTGGCTTTTTTGACGAGCTGCAATAGCACGAGCTTCCACCCTCCAGCGGAAACCATCGCGGCCACGAGCGGATCCCCGCAAAGCACGGCTGTCTACACCGCGTTTACCACGCAGTTGACGGCGACCGTAACCATGGGCAGCACTCCGGTGAGCGGCGCGTTTGTAACCTTTGCGGCGCCCGCGACGGGAGCCAGCGGCACGTTCGCCACGACCTCATTGAACACCGAAACGGATATAACCAACTCGAGCGGCGTGGCGATATCGTCCGTGTTCACCGCCAATGGAACGGTCGGAGCCGACAATGTGACGGCGAGCGCTGCCGGAGTGATTGGCTCGGTTGCTTTTAATCTGACGAACACTGCGGGCCTTCCAGCCGCGATCGCGGCGACGAGCGGTTCCCTGCAAGACGCCGACACTAACGGGGCGTTTGGCGATCCGCTCGTGGCAACGGTAGTGGACCAGTACGGCAACCCCGTCAGCGGAGCCACCGTGACCTTCGCCGCCCCAGCATCGGGCGCCAGCGGCGTGTTCGCGTCGAACACATCGAATACAGAAATGGATACAACCGATACCAACGGCCAGGCAACTTCCTCGGCGTTCACCGCGAATGCAACGGTCGGTGCCTATGCGGTGGTAGCTGTGGTCTCCACCAGGATCGGAACGACTTCGGTCAACTTCAATCTGGCGAACATCACCGGAACGCTCATCTCGATCGCGCCGACCAGCGGAACGCCGCAAACCGCGCCAGTCAACTCCGCGTTTGCCGCGCCGTTGGTTGCGACGGTAACGTCCGGCGGAGCGGCAGTGAGCGGCGCTACGGTGAAGTTCATTGCTCCAGCTTCGGGCCCGGGCGGCACATTCGCGAACGGGACGAACACGGACACCGAGACGACCAACGCCAGCGGCGTGGCCACCTCGACCACATTTACCGCGAATGGACCGGTCGGAACTTATACAGTAACCGCTTCGGTCACAGACGGAGCCGAGCCGGCAAACTTCATCCTGACCAACAACCCGCTCAATTTTGCGTTCTATGTGAGCGGATTGGAGGTTGGCGAGGGTTTTTACGCTCTCGCGGGATCGGTAACCCTCGACGGCGATGGGAACGTTCTCGGCGGCGAGCAAGACTACAACGATGCCGATTTTGTTGGGATCCAATCGCCGGAGCCTTCCGGCGACATCATTCTGCCTGGCAGCGGCGCTCTGGTGGTGGATCCTGCCACCGGCCAGGGAACACTCACCCTCACGACCAACAACCCGAATGTGGGAGAGGGTGGCTACGAAACCCTCGCTGTCCAGTTCGTGAACTTGAACCACGCGCTCATCGTTCAATTTGACGGGTCGGCAACGTCCAGCGGAAGCATGGATCTGCAAACGCTGTCGAGCGCGCTCAACGACGGGAACTATGCCTTCACCCTCACCGGAGAAGACCCCGGTTACGCGTCGCTTGTTCTCGGAGGCGTATTCTCGATTTCATCCGGTGGCACCGCCGTGTCGGGCACTTTCGACCTGGACGATTTCGGAGCCACCGGCTCGACTCCTACGCTGGGAACGCCTTTCACCGGCACGATCACTGGGCCCGATGCATTCGGCCGGGGAACCATCACCAGCGCCGATCTGCCGGCTAACGCACTCAACTACTATGTGGTTGGTCCCGAGGCCATCCGCATCATCGATGTCGATCCGTCCGATTCGGGCGTCGGCTCAGCCTTCGGCCAGGGCACGGGTACCTTCAGCAATGCATCGCTGGGAAGCTCCATATTCGGTGTCGAGAGCAACGCGGTGGGTGGAAGTCTCTTTGCCGCGGCGGGCATGTTTGCCACGGATTCCACGGCAGGCACGTTCACTGGCTACGCGGACGACAATGAACTCGACAACGGAGTCATTGTTCCCGGTGTTTCGATCTCGGGTACCTACGCTGTTGCGAGCAACGGATACGGCAGCCTGACCATCGCTCCGGGAGACCTCGGCGACGTCAGCGTTCTGGGCGTCTATCTAACGGATCCAACTCTCAACATAAATGACCCGAATAACTCGGGCGGTCTGGCGAATGCCACAATAGGAGGCGCTCTGGTTGCTGACCTGGATGCGTTTACGCTCAATGGCACCGGAGTCCTGATTCCGCAAACCGACACCGCAAAGGGGCACTTCACGGGCAACTATGCTTTTGGAGCTCAGGATTACAACTACTTCCACCCCTCCAACTCCGGCTATGAATTCGACTTTGTTGGGCAGGGCGCGGTTAGCGGCAATGCTTTGAACAAAGCCCCCGGGCTCCTCAGCGATCCTTTCCACGCCTTCAATGCCACCCAACCGGACGGCACCGATAGCGCGAAATTCACAGGAACCGCAACCCCGGATCCGTCGAACGCTGGCCGCTACACACTGGAGCTCGCGGTAGCCGTTGCTGCCGACCCGGTGAACTTCGACACGGTCATCTACCAGGCGAGTGGCGGGCTGTTGTTCTGGCTGGACGAAAGTGCAAACGGGTACAGCGTGTCCCTTGGAACCTTCCAGCAGCAGGGTTCGTTGGCCGGGCTGCCGGCGGTCAAAAAGGCAGCGGTGAAAACCCAATCGAGAAAGAAGCAATAGCCGATAACTGGGACAAGGGGCATGGCTGAGACGGCCATGNNGTGCGTGGGTGGGTAAATTACGGAGATCGCAATGAAACTTCCTCGGGTAATTTTACTGCTGTTGGTGGTGCTGGCGGTGCCAGTCGTCTCTTGGGCGCAGGATGCCACCGGACGAATTCTTGGAACGGTCTACGACCAGCAGGGACTGGTGGTCCCCGACGTAAAGATTACCGTGACCAACACGGACACCCAGGATACGCGCAAGGCAACCACGAACAAGGAAGGCATCTACCAGTTGCTGGGCCTGCCCATCGGCAACTACAAGGTGTCCGCCGAGCACGCTGGTTTTAGCAAGGTGAACAGCGCCGAGCAAAAGCTGCTGATCAACCAATCGCTCCGCATCGATTTCAAGATGGAAGTGGGCGCCGAGAGTCAGACCGTCGATGTCGGTGCCGAGGCTGCTCCCGTCGAAACCGTCAACCCAACTCTGGGACAGTCGATCACCGGTCGAGCTCTCACCAACATGCCCCTGAACGGGCGCGACATGCTCGATCTGGCTCTGCTTCAGCCCGGCGTCACCGAGAGCAACGACGACAACGGCGGCGCGGGCAGTTACAGCATCGCCGGCGGAAGAACCGATTCCGTGACCTTCCTGCTCGATGGCGGCAACAACAACGACTTGCTGGATAACAGCAACCTGCTCGATCCCAATCCCGATGCCATCGCCGAGTTCCGACTGCTGACCAGCGATTACACGGCGGAGTACGGTCGCAACGGCGGCGGAATCATCAGTATCGTCACCAAGTCGGGTACCAATCAGATCCATGGCAGCACGTTCGAGTTCATTCGGAACCGGGCCTTCGACGCCAACGACTACTTCAATAACGAGTTGGGAATACCGCGCCTTGACCTCAAGCGCAACCAGTTCGGAGCGACGCTGGGCGGCCCGATCATCAAAGACAAAGCATTCTTCTTCCTCGCCTATCAGGGACAACGGCAGGTAGAGACGCTGCCCGACGTCGATGTCCCGGTCTTCACGCCGCAGGAATTGCTGGGAAATTTTTCTACCGCTGCTAACGGCCTGCCGGACCCGGGCGTGGTCAGCTTCTTGGAGGCCAATCCCTGGTTTGCGACTCCCAACGGGGACAAGGCAAAAGGCATTATCGACCCTACGAAGATAGACCCCGTAGCCCAGAAGTACATTCAGGAATGGGCAGCGAATGGCTTAACCGTAAGCACTCCGACCGGCCTCTATTCCACCTCGGTCCCGTACGATGATAATCGCAACGAACTGACCGGCAAGTTCGATTTCAACCTCAACTCCAAGGACAAGATTTCCGCGACCCTTGGTCTCAATAAGACCTATAACTACAACTCTCTCGATGCCTCCACCGTAGCCGGTTATCCCAGTATCAGCCGGGCGAATTACTACTTTCTCAATCTGGAGTACACCCGGATCTTCTCGCCCACGCTGCTCAACGAATTTCATTTCGTGGCGCACCGCAGCAATTACATCTCGGATGTCGAGGCCAAGGCTTCCACGTTCAACGACTCGGATCTTGGCATCAACGTCACTCCCGACATCACCACGGGACCGACCAACATTTACTTCGATACCGGTTTTTACATTGGTCCCAGTGAAAACGGCCCGACGCGCTACCTCGAAAACACCTTCTCCTGGACCGAAGCTCTGTCGTGGACGAAGGGGAAGAACAACTGGAAGTTTGGTGCTGGATTCTCGCCTTACCAACAGAATCTGTCCTATGGCTACTACCTAGACGGGGAGTTGGATTATTACTCCGGCGTGGGCGATGACAATGGCTCGGGCAACGATTATGCGGACTTTCTACTCGGCGCCACCGACGCATATTTCCAAAACGCGAATGCGCCTTCCACCATTCGCAGCAAAAGCACTTATGTATTTGGCCAGGACGAGTGGCACTTGAGCAAGAACCTGGTCCTGACTCTCGGACTGCGCTACGAATACAACACACCCAAGGCCGACACCCAGGGGCGAACCTTCTCAGTGATTCCCGGACTACAGTCGACACGATTTCCCTTCGCGCCCCCGGGATTGGTATTTCCCGGCGATAAGGGCGCTCCCACAGGAACCAATTTCCCCGACAAGAAGAACTTCGCGCCGCGCTTCGGATTTGCCTGGGACCCCACCGGAAGCGGCAAGACCAGCTTGCGCGGCGGCGGCGGCATTTTCTACGACATCCTGAAAGGCGAAGACAATCTTCAGTTCAACGGCCAGCCCCCGTTCGTGGGCTCCGCGGGACTCTACTTCAACGTTGTTGGGCCGAATCAGGTTGGGCCCGTCGGATCGATGAGTAACCCGTTCCAGGAAGCCTGCAATTTTAACGCGGCCGGCGACTGCGTTAGTTTGGGTGTACCCAATAGTTTCCCCTCGAAGCCGCCTGCCTCGAACGTCGATTTCACACCCTGGCTGCCGGTCAACACCACTGGCGCGATCTATCTGGATGACCCGCACCTCCATACTCCCAAGGTCTACCAGTACAATCTGAGCCTGCAGCGTAATCTTTTCGCCGACACGGTTTTGGAAACCAATTATGTGGGAAGTTCAGGGCGTGGACTGACCTCACTCAAAGACATCAACCCCATGGTGCTCGGCACCACCAATCATGTGCTCAACGGCACCAACCCCAACTGTGGGATCTACCTGGCTCTCCTCTGCTACGCCGCACTGCCGGAATTTCAGAACGTATCCAATGCCGACTACAACGCCTTCGAGGCGAGTTTGACGCGGCAACCCAAAGACTCGCGGGTCGGCACGGTGTATTACACCTTCGCCTACACCTTCGGCCACAACATCGACAATGCCTCCGGCTTCGAGCAGCGCAATTCCGCTGTGCCCGCTTACGCGCCAGATGCTTTTCGTGCGTCCGGAGACAGCGACGTCCGCCAACGCATCAGCCTCAGCGGGGGATGGGATCTGCCGTTGGATCGCGTGTGGGGATCCGGACCAAAGCGCCTCACCAAAGGTTGGAGCCTCTATCCCATCTTCACCTGGCGCACTGGATTCAGCTTTGACATTCCCGCCAATTTGCCCAATTTCTCTGACCCTTCCAATCCGGGTACTTCGGGGGCGGGCGACCCCTCCCTCACGCGCGCCGCGCAAGTCGCCCCAATCCGATTGTTCGATCCCCACAAGGTGCGGACAATTGCAGAGGTCACCTACAATTCGGTCTTCAACAACAAGACGGGCCAGTACGAGTGCCAACCCACGACCCAAAATGTCACGGGTAATTTTATGTTTGACCCCAACAGTTTTTCCAATGTGCCGCTCGAGAACAATTCTTACTTCGACAGCCAATACGTAAACGGCGTCCTCACACCAGTCCCTAATGCCTGTTTCCCGCAACTCGACCCGGTGCATAACCCGGCCGACCGAACCTATGGCATCCCCCGCAATCTTCTGCGCGGTCCGGGCCTGACCAATCTCGACGTCGCGCTCGCGAAAACCACCACGATCACGGAGCGCGTGAAGATGGAGTTTCGCGCCGAGTTTTTCAATGCCCTGAACCATGCCGAGTTCGCGCAGCCGACCTTCGGTAGCGGTTCGACCAACATTGACAGTCCCACCTTTGGCCAGATCACCACGACTGGCAGCTTCCGCGGCCCGACTCCCCGCATCGGGCAGTTCGCGCTGCGGCTCACGTTCTAGGTCGCACCGGTTTGGGGAGCGTCCTTACCGGACGCTCCTTCGTTGACTCGCGGACGCCACGTCCGTAAGATGAAGCGACCCGAAAGCTGGGCATCTCTTCCCGAGCGATCGGGCCGAGCGATCGCCCTGGAACGATCGACCGACAACGATCGACCGAAAATGATCGACCGAACCATCTCGCACTACCGCATCGTCGAAAAATTGGGCGGCGGTGGCATGGGCGTTGTCTATAAGGCCGAAGACACCCGCCTGCACCGCTTTGTCGCCCTGAAGTTCCTACCCGACGAAGTGGCGCGAGATGCCCAGGCGCTGGCCCGTTTTCAACGTGAAGCGCAAGCGGCTTCCGCCCTGAACCATCCCAACATTTGCACCATCTACGACATCGGCGAGCAGGATGGCGAAGCCTTCATCGCCATGGAATTTCTCGACGGCCAGACGCTGAAGCACATGACCACGCTTCGGCCACTGGACCTTGAGACGCTCCTGTCGCTCGGCATTGAGATCGCCGACGCCCTCGACGCCGCGCATTCCCAAGGCATCGTCCACCGCGACATCAAACCCGCCAACATCTTTGTGACCAAGCGCGGCCACGCCAAGATTCTCGATTTCGGCCTGGCGAAAATCGCGCCCGCAAGCTCGTCCAGCCAGGTTGCGTCGGCCAACACGGCCACGATTGATCAGCACCTGACCAGCCCCGGTTCCGCCCTCGGCACGGTCGCCTACATGTCGCCCGAGCAGGCTCGGGCCAAAGACCTGGACTCCCGCACCGATTTGTTTTCCTTTGGAGCCGTGCTCTATGAGATGGCCACCGCGCAGTTGCCTTTCTGCGGAGAAAGCACCGCCACCATCTTCGAAGCCATCCTGAACCGCCCGCCCGTTGCGCCAGTCCGGCTGAATCCCGAAGTGCCGCCGGAGTTGGAACGGATCATCAACAAGGCATTGGAGAAAGACCGCGAGCTACGCTATCAGCACGCCGCCGACATGCGAGCCGATCTGAAGCGACTGAAACGCGAAACCGAATCGCGCCCCGCCGAGGCGACTTCGGGTCCCGTAGCCATCGCACAAAATAGCGAGAGCGGGAGCGGCTCGCAAGTCACACAAAGGCCGTCGCCGGCATCCGCCTCGGCGGCCTCAGTTGCTTCGTCATCGAAGTCGGCGTCGGGCGTCGGGCCTGCGGACAACGCGTTACTGCCTTCAACACCCAGCCGTTCCTACGCCAAGATCGCCGGCGTGTTCGCAGCGGTGGCCGTAGTCCTGGCCGCTCTTTTCTGGTTCGTCAATCATCGCGCCGCGCCTGTTGCCGTCACTGCGACTCAGAAGACCGTCGCCGTTCTTCCTCTGCAGAATCTCGGCGCTGATAAAGACGTGGATTTCCTGCGCCTGGCCCTCGCCGACGAGATCGCAACCTCGCTCAGCTACGTTCGGACTCTCACTATCCGCCCCTTCGCCACCACCAGCAAATACGACTCTCCCAGCCTCGACTTGCAGGAAGCCGGCAAGGCCATGCATGTGACCGACGTCGTCACCGGACACTACATGAAACAGGGCGACCAGATTCAGATCACCCTGGAAGCCGTCGATGTCGCCGACAACCGCTCCGTCTGGCGCGACACCATGACCGTCTCCGCTCCCGACATGATTGCCATGCGCAACCAAATCACGGCGAAAGTGCGCCAGGGGTTGGTCCCAGCTCTGGGCGCCGGAACGGATTCAGGAGAGGCCGGTACCCATCCCAAGAACGAAGAAGCCTATGACATTTACCTGCGCAGCATCGCGGTGCCGCACGATCCGCTTCCCAATAAAGATGCCATCGCCATGCTGGAGCGCGCGGCAGGAATGGACCCTTCCTACGCGCCCGCCTGGAGTGCGCTAGGGCTTCGCTACTATTTCGATTCGCAATATTCAAACGGTGGCGAGGCCATGTTTCAGCGTTCGAACGCCGCCCTGGAACGGGCAGTGGCACTGGATCCGAACCTGGTCGCAGCGGCCGGTCAACTGACCGCAAACGAGGTCGAAAGAGGTGAGTTAGTAAAGGCCTACCAAAACGCCAAAGGGTTGGTGGAACGGCATCCGGAGAACGGCTTCGCCCACGGAGCCTTGGCCTATGTTCTTCGCTACGGAGGAATGCTGGAGGAGTCTGCGCATGAGTGCGACACTGCCCTGTCGCTCGACCCGGGAAACTATCGCTATCGGTCGTGCTCCTTAACCTTTGAGCAACTGGGCAACTACCCGCGGGCAATGGAGTTTCTCCAACTCGACGCTGGCTCTGAATGGGTGAAGGGGAATCTGGTGCGACTGTTCATTCTCACTGGCAACCGGGCGAAAGCTCGGGAGCAATCGCAGGAATTGGACGATCGACTCGGCAACAGGATGATGAAAGCTTGTCTCGCCTCCGCATCGCCCGCCGAGGTGGAGAACCTTGCGAAAGCGGTGGCACCGGAGGCCTCGGCAAATCCCGACTCCGAAAACAGGTTCTGGTTGGCAAATTCGTTTGCCTTCTGCGGGCAAAAAGAGATCGCCATGCAACTCCTCAAGAGTTCGATCGCGGGGCACTATTGCGCCTATACCGGCTTGCAAACGGATCCCATCTTTGCGCCTCTGCGAACCACTCCCGAGTTCGCCGAGTTGCTCACCGCCGCCAAACAGTGCCGCGACAATTTCATCGCCGAGAGATCGCTAGCCCCGCGCTGAAGCTCACGGCTGCGCACTGACCTCAAGCAGCAAGTGATCCTTGAACTCCGCCGCCAGCTTCGCCGTGCCATTCGACGCCGCGTCGACCGCGCCCAGGTCTTTTCCCTCGCCATAGTCGCTCACGCGGTACTTCCCCGGCTTCAGCCCGCGCAACTCGACCTCACCTTTCCACGGCGATGAGGAAGGCGTGAAGAACGCGTAATACATCTTGCCGTCTTTCTCAATGGCATAAGCTTCGGGAACGTCGTAGCCAGTCACATACAAGTCCCTGAACTCGCCTTTCGACAGCATCTTCTGGTTGTACAAGCCAATCCATTTTTTCCAGCGTTCTTCTTTCGCCGCAGTCAGAGTAACGTCCTTGTACTTCGGCCCGGGATCGGGCCACACGAATTTCGTCCCCACTACGCCTCCCGCGCCAATCGTGGAAGCAAAATCGTCGCCGTGTTCGATGTAGTCGTCGCCCTCTTTTGTCTTGATCTTCGTCATCGCGGAGAGTTCCACATGGTCGCCATACACCGCCGCTTCCGGCCCGAGCAGCGCCTTATACATCTTGATCCGCCGCCGCACCTGCACCGCGCCCACCGGGTCGGCCGTCACCGCCTGATCCATAAACGGTAGCCACGCCAGCGATGGCGGCGTGCCGCAGGGACAGCTCTGCGTCACGCTCTGCGGCTTCAACGCGCGCGTCGTCTGGAAAATCTCCTTATATACATCCCCCATTGCGTTCACCGAATCCTGCGGCGACTTATGGTGATGCGCCGGGTTGAAGCACTGCGGAACGCTGTAAATATTGTCCAGCTTGCTGCCGTCGAAGCCCCAGTCGCGAATGAACTTCTCCGTCAGTTGCTTGTGATACGCCCGCACCTCCGGCACTGCCGGACACAGCACCGCCAGCCCGCGCGTCATGTGTGCGTGCTTGCCGTTCTTGTCCAGAATCAGCCACTCCGGATGTTCCTGCGCGATTTTCGCAACCGCATATTTATGCGACTCGTACTTCCCTTCTCCGTCTTCGACCGCGAGCGGCAGCCACCATAACTGCGTCAACATCCCTTCCTTGTGGAAGTCGTCCGTCATCTTCTTTATGGAGTCTCCTGGAAAAGTGTCCGCCCGCGGATTCCAGTCGCCATACACGTCGAACCAGCGATCGTCGAGTGTCACCCACTTGATGCCCAACTCCTTCAGCTTGGGCACCGTGCCCAGCATCTGCGCCGGCGTGACATCGGCCAGGTATCCCCAACCGCACCAACTGACGTTGTAGGCCTCGCTCGACGGCTTCGACAGATCCCAGCCTTCTTTCTGCAGTACGCTCGACCAGATTCGCAGCGGCTCGTAAAAGTCGCCCGAGTAGACCGAAACAAAACTCCGTGGAGTCGAGTACGTCTCACCCGGCTTCAGCGCGGTGTTGGCGGCGAAGTCCACTTCCGTGTTCACGCGTCCATCGGACGCAACCCTCGCCGGAATCGCCGCTGCGATCGGAATCGTCTCCACGTGCCCGATCGCCTCGCCCACCTGGCCCGTCCAGAAAGCGACCACCGGAATCCCGCCCCCATAGCCGCCTTTGACCATTTCTCCCATGACGTTCGGCTGTGAAAACGACGGCGTCAGCTTCACTACATCGTCTTTTCCCCAGTTGTAGCTGGCCCCGTGAAACGACCACATCTCCCATGGATGCGCCTTGGCATCACCCAGCCGCGCATTCAACCGCCGCCGCTGACTCACGCCTTTTTCGATGACAATCTCGCTCGTGCCTGTGTTCTTGTATTCCACCGTGCTCAGCAAAATGTTTGGGAACTTGTCATACACTTCGAGAGCCAGCACGCGCTGTAAATCCGTCCCCGAAGGCCCCAGAGGACGCGCCGGAATCTCCACCCGCTTGCCGACCCCCATCTTGCCGATCGCCTCATGCACTTCGGCCTGCGCAAAGTCGAGTGTGAAGTGCACATCCTTCCCGCCCAATTTGCCCTCCACCCGCACAAAATCGCTGTCCGAAGGAGCGCCGACATTGGACTCGTCCAGCGAAAGCTTCTGACCGTCCTTGAGCAGAAATGCCTGCACATACCCGTCCGGCGTCACTTGAAACTCAGCCGCGCTCGTGGTCAGCACCACCGGGCCGCCGCCCTTCACATCCACCTGAATCGCGGAAGGCTGAGTCGGTTCCGGCTTAGCGGTCGCGACTTTCAGCGGTTTAAGCGGCGATTCCGGCAACTTCGAGCAAGCGGTCAAAAGAAGCGTGCAACCAAGCGTGATCCAAATCGGCGCAATCCCGTTCCTTCGAGCGAACATGAGTAGCCTCTCTTAATCTCTTTAATTCGGAGCCGTCGTTCCGATCTCCGGCAAAATATTGCTGTTGACAAACGCTATCAAACGAAAGTAAAAGTAATAGTTCGTAATATTACACCGAAAGGCCGTCCCAACACCCGAATTTTCGCCAGGACCGACCAGGCCGCGTGCGAATCTTCGGGATAGCGTTCAGGAGCGTCGCCATGCCCACCTATTGCTTCCGCCTGCAAGCTGTCAGAGCCCTGTTCTTATCCATAGTACCCGCCCTAGTCCTTGCGCTGGCCGCGCCGCTATCGGCGCAAAAAGATGCCGGAGCCATTGTGGGCCTGGTCCGCGATTCAACCGGCGCGGTGGTTGCGGACGCCAAGGTCACCGTGACTGACGTCGATCGCGGCGTTCAGTTGACTCTCTCCACCAATCGTCAGGGCGAGTATGTCGCCAGCCCGCTCCGGATCGGCCATTACAGCGTCACCGTCGAAAAGGATGGATTCAAGAAATCCGTGGCTGGCCCGGTGCAGGTAAACATTCAGGATCGCGTCGGCGTCGACCTGAAGCTTGAGCTGGGCGTGGCAACAGAAGTCGTCACCGTCACTGGCCAAGGGTCACAGCTCGAAACCGAAACCTCCGAATTGGGTCAGGTGGTCGACGCCCGGCGCATCAACGCGCTTCCCTTGAACGGACGCAACTACGCGCAGCTCGCGCTCCTCGGCGTCGGCATCGCCGCTGCCGAACCTGGATCGCGCGTCGAAACCTCCTACGGTTTTAGCTCCAACGGCGCCCGCTCCCTGCAAAACAACTTTCTGCTCGACGGCACCGACAACAACGCGAATCTGGGAGACGTTCTCAACGGCGCCGCGTATGTGGTACAGCCTTCCGTGGACGCCATCGCCGAGTTCAAGGTTGAGGCCAATTCCTACAGCGCCGAGTTCGGGCGCGGCAACGGCGCCATTATGAATGCCGTCATCAAGTCCGGCACCAATCAGATCCACGGCGATGTGTGGGAGTTTCTGCGCAACGAAAAAGTGGACGCGAGCAATTACTTCGACATCTTCGGCCGGCAACCCTACAAGCAGAACCAGTTCGGCTTTACGCTGGGCGGCCCGGTCATCAAGAACAAATTGTTCTTTTTTGGAGACTACGAGGGCCTGCGCATTCGCCAGGCTCTTCCGCAAGTGTCCACGGTTCCCACGCCAGCCGAAATTGGCGGAGATTTCTCCGCGTTTCTCGATACCACCACCCTGATCACGGCCGTTGACGCGAATGGCAATCCGACCAGTCAGACCGCGCTCGATTGCAACGGTAACGATACTTATGTCGGAGAGATTTTTAACTCGCGACTGGCGCAAACCGGCACCCCTGCCGCCAATGCCAATCCCAACGGTTTCTGCGGCGTCCCCATCGGAGGCTACACCGCGGGCGGCACGTATCCAACCCGGGTGCCAACCAATATCTTTCCCACCGGTGTCTATAGTCCCACCAATGGCGTCCCCGATCCGCTCGGTCAGGAACTGGCAAATCTATTTCCCCAGCCCAACACGAGCATTAGCAACTTGGTCGTCGCTGGCAACTTCCTCTCCGAGCCCAAGAAAAGCGAAACGGAGAACAAGTTCGACATTCGCATCGACCAATCCATTAGCAACAAAGACAATTTCTTCGCCCGCTACAGCTATGGCAACGACAGCACTTTCCTGCCTTCGCCCTTCAACAACGTGCTCGACGGCGGCAGTTTTCAGGACGGCTACGGCAACAACATAGCGCAAGGCCTGGCCGCCAGCGAGATTCACACTTTTCGTAACAACCTGATCAACGAATTTCGCTTTGGATTCAATCACCTTAATTCCCATCGCTACAATCTCAACTACAATACCGACGTTGCGCAACAACTGCCCATTCCCTTCCCCGGCGTACCCTACCAAGCGGGCGAGAACATCGGCGGCCTGCCTTCGATCAGCTTCAGCGATGGCACCGCGGCCGTTGGCAGTTCCGGATTTCTGCCTGCCATCGAAAAGCAGCACAGCTTCGTTTTCACCGATAACCTAAGCTGGGTCCGCGGACGCCATGCCCTGAAGTTCGGCAGCGAACTCCGCTTCGAACAGTTCACGATCCTCGAGCCGGCTTCTCCTCGTGGCACCATGAGCTTCGGCAGCGACTTCACAGACAATCCCGCCGGACCCGGCGAAGGCGACGGCGAGTCTATCGCCACTTTCCTGCTCGGCATTCCCGACGGCGGAACCATCACCAGTGTGACCCCCAACGCCATCTATAACCGGCAGATTTACGCCGTTTATGCTCTCGACGACTTCAAAGTGAGTCCACGCCTCACCCTGAACCTCGGCCTGCGCTACGAAATCTTTACTACCATCAAAGAGGCCAATAACAACTCCGCCAACTTCGATTTCAGCTCGCAATCGCTGATCGTTCCCAGCGGACAAAACGCCCAATTGACGCCCACTCTCGCCACCGAGCTTCCCATTCTGCGCAACGGTTCTCGCGGACTCATTTCGCCCGACACCAACAATTTTGCGCCCCGGGTTGGACTGTCTTATCAACTGTCCGACAAGCTCGTTCTCCGCAGCGGCTATGGCATCTTTTATGGCGGGCAGGAAAACGGCCCATTTTCCAATCCAAGCCCCGGTTTTAATCCTCCGTTCCTGTCTTCGGAGGCGTTCACTCCTCCCTGTAGTGCGGCCTCGGCGAACCCTGCGACCGGTCAGCAGGATTGCTCGATCTCGACCGCGAACAACGGCGGCTTGCCCTTGAACTTCCTGCAACAGGGCTTTCCTTCCAACTCGCTCAGCGACCCGAACGCGCCCGAGCTCTACTCGCTCAATCCGCGTCTGGTCACTCCTTACACCCAGCAGTGGCACCTTGGTCTGGAGTACCAACTACCCGCCGACACCGTTCTCGAAGTTTCCTACGGCGGTTCTCGCGGATTGAAACTCTTCGCTTTCTACAACGGCAATCAGGCCACTCCCGACCCGAATGCATCCGATCCGCTGGCGCCGCGCCGTCCCGCCACCAATAACAACTGGCCCGGCGGAACCGGCGGCCCTTGCAGTCTGACCCTGCCCGTGTCCAACCCCGGTCAATACTGCAATCCCGCTCTCGATAACATCATCGACACCTTCCGCTCGAACACTCAGTCGAACTACAACTCCCTGCAGGTTCGCCTGGAGAAGCGCTACTCTCACGGACTGCAGTATGAACTGGCCTACACTTTCTCCCACGCCCTCGACAACGCGTCCAGCGCCAGCCTGGGGTCGGTGAACAACGGAGATTTCCTCGACCAGCGCTACCCCAACCAGAACTATGGCAATGCCGACTTCGACGTGCGCCATCGCTTCGTTTTCAACTATGTCTATGACCTACCTTTCGGACGGGGACGCCTCTTTGCCAAAGACGCTTCCGGCGTTGTGAACCGGATCATAGGCGACTGGCAAATGACCGGCGTCTTTTCCGCTGCTACCGGCAATTACTACACCGCTACTGACGTCGTCTCGGTTTCCAATGCCGACTGCGGCGGCACTGTCGGTTTCCAATGCGCGCGCCCCAACCTGGTAGGCAATCCCAACGCCAAGCCGTGCATTCCGGGAACGTTGTTTAATACCTGTGCGTTTCTGAACAACTCGACCCAGGGAACCTTCGGTGACGCCCCACGCAACGACATCATCGGCCCCGGATACATAACCTGGGATACTTCTCTGGTGAAACAGTTTTCCATCAGCGAGAATAAGCGTCTCGAATTCCGCGCGGAATTCTTTAATATACTCAATCACGTCAATTATCTGTTTGGACAGTTTGGTGCGATCAGCGCCGAGCCCACGCCTCTGGAACTTGACCCGAATAACATCAATACTCTGGCCAACCCCCAGCTAAGCAGCTTCGGATACCCGCTGGCGGCGCGCGCCCCGCGGCAGATCCAGTTCGCGCTGAAGTTTTACTTTTGAATCCCGCCTTTCGATCGAGGGATCGCCGGGCGGTTGCAAGCACTGATGTTGGGAGGCGAAATATGCAGCGCACTTGCCGGACGATGCCAAAACGAAACGTCGTGGTTGCGGCTCTGGTCGTGATGATTCTGCTGCTGGCGCAGTCGCTCGCCGCACAGGTCGGCGCCACTTACTACGTGTCAACTACCGGCAACGACGGCAGCTCGGGCAGCATCGGCGCGCCGTGGCTCACCATCCAGCATGCGGCAACCAAAGCCAAGGCAGGCGCCACGGTCTACGTCTTCGGAGGCGTGTACAACGAGTTTGTGAACTTTCCCCGCTCCGGAACGGCATCGGCTCCGATCACCTTCCAAAGCTATCCCGGACAGACCGCGGTAATCGATGGCACTGGCGTAGCCTGCTGCGGCTCATCGCAGACCCAGGGCCTGATCAATATTACGGGGGCACGGAGTTACATCACCATCAACGGCTTTGAGATCCGCAACTACACCACCAGCAAACCCGCCGACGTTGCCTGTGGCATCTGGATCACCGGTTCAGGCACGGGCATACAGATTCTCAACAATCTGGTGCACAACATCACCACCACCTCCGAAAAAGAAGGCAACGCTTTCGGCATGGCCGTGTACGCCACGTCGAAGACTCCGATCACGCAGCTAGTCATCAGCGGTAACGAGGTCTACGACAATCGCACCGGCAACAGCGAAACGTTGACCATTAATGGAAACGTGACCCATTTTCAAGTCACCAATAACCTCGTGCACGATAATGACAACATCGGCATCGACGCGATTGGATTCGAAGGCGTCGGTCCCGTCGGCTACGACCAGCCGATGTATGGAGAAATGAGCGGGAACACGGTCTATAACATCAGCGGCATCACGAATCCGGGCGAAGGCTATGAATACGATGCCGACGGTTTCTACTGTGACGGCTGCGCCTACCTCACGATCGAACGCAACGTGATCCTGCAGGTCGACTACGGCATCGAGACCACCAGCGAAAACCAAATCTGCCAACCGAACGGCACCGAGTGGTCGGGCCCCAACAACACCGGAAAAGCCGCCAAAGGCAAGTCTCCGTGTTACGGAAGATATGTTACGGTGCGCAACAACCTGTTCTACAACGCAAACTCCTGCGGTAACTCCATCGGCGGTTATGCGCCGGCAACCAAAAAGGGCGGCCCCAGCAATGGAGGCGGCAGCAGCTACCACGAAGTCTTCGTCAACAACACTCTGTACAACAACGGCACCCAGCCCGGCAGTTCAAAGGAAGGCACGCCCAGCGGCGAGTTCCAGATTCAGAACCAGGTCGGCAGCGCTCAAGGGAACATTTACGAAAACAACATTCTGTACGCCGGAACACCCAATCTCTGGATCAACAGCTACGCACCATTTTCAGCGACGTATCCCGCCCCACCCGCGACCCTTAATTGGAACCTGTATAACTCGAGTGCGGGCTACTTAGAAGGAACGTCAATCTTGTGGGGCGGAGTAGATACCTTCACCAGCTTTTCCAACTGGCAAACCGCCAGCGGAGAAGATGCAGACTCTTTGAACACCGATCCGCTTTTTGTCGGTCTGGGAGCAACGCCGCCAGACTTTGACACGATTCCATCGTCGCCAGCCGTCGGCGCGGGCGGCACCAGCCTCTTGTGCAGCGATGGTTGGTGCGATCCGAATGGCAGTTCGCCCAATTCCATCTATGGCAGCGCCGACTTCCTCGGGAATCCGAGGACCAACGGCTCGAACATAGACATTGGCGCCTACGAAAACACGGGAGCTGCCATCGCCAACTCCCTGACCGTGACTCTGGCCTCGGCGACACTCGCGCTCTCGCCCGGTCAAACCACCACGCTAACGGTTACGGTCGCGGCCATTCCCGGAGGCGGCGGCGTGCCCAGCGGCACGGTAAACATCATGCTCGGGTCGACCTTGCTGTCAACTCAAACTTTGCTGCCGACCGGCGCCAGCACGTCNNATTGCGCCGTGCTGCCCTGTATCAGGGCCGCCGGTTATGGTTTATGGAAGCGCGACCTCAGCGTCCATTACCGTGACGCTACTATAGCGTTACGACATTTGGTGCACGTTATGATTCAACGTCGATCGAGATAGCATGTCATCCAACGGTCTGCTCAACGAAGAACGCCGCCGTGAAATCCTCGGGGTCCTGCACCGCGATGGACGCGTGCTGGTCAAGGATCTTGCCCGGCAGTTTCGTATTTCGCAGATCACAATCCGCAAGGATCTGGAATTTCTCGACGGTCAGGGCGTGATCCAGCGCACCCACGGCGGCGCCTTGCCGGTACAGTCAGGGGCCCTGCTCGATCCGACTCTGCGCGAAAAGGAAAAGCTGCACCGCAAGCAGAAGACGGAGATTGCCCTCGCGGCCGCTCGCTTGGTCGAAGACGGCCAGTCGGTGCTGCTGGATTCCGGAACGACCACAACTGCGATTGCGCGTGCCCTGAAACACTCTTTGAACACTCGGGCGCGGCTCACCGTGATCACCAACGCGATCAACATCGCGGCCGAGCTGGCGGGCACAAACATCGAAGTGATTCTGACCGGAGGCACGCTACGCAAGAACTCTTTCTCCCTGGTCGGTCCGCTTGCCGAGCGCACGCTTCGGCAACTGAGTGCCGATATCCTATTCCTTGGCGTCGATGGATTCGACACCGCGGCTGGCCTTTTCACCCCGAATCTCTTGGAGTCGGAAGTGAACCGCACCATGGTCGAGATTGCGCGGAGGACGATCGCGGTTTGCGATTCCAGCAAGTTCGGCCGTCGCAGTCTCTGCAACATCATGCCGGTCGCGGCGGTCCATGAAGTCATCACCGACACACAGATTCTGAAATCGGATTTGCGCGCGCTCAAAGAGGCTGGAGTAAAAGTCACCCTGGTGTAAACGGAGTCGAATATAACCATGAAATCGGTTGCAATCACGGAACAGGGCCGGCACACCCTGAGCGAGATTTTTTCGCAGCCCCAGTGCTGGAACGCGTGTCTGGCAAAGCTGGCGTCCAGCCCGGAACTTCGCGCGGCTGCTCAACTGGCGCGACCTGGAGCGGAGTGGATCTTTGTCGGATGCGGAACGAGCTATTATCTTGCGCAGACCGCTGCCGCGGCCTTCAACGATCTCAATCTGTCCGCGCGAGCTGTACCCGCATCCGAGCTCCTGATGTATCCCGGGCTGACTTTGCACGCGGGACGGGACTACATTCCAGTGGTCATTTCGCGCTCTGGCCGCACCTCCGAGGCAGTCCGCGCCGCGCGCATGTTGGAGAAGGACAGCAATCTGCGCACCATTGCCATTACCTGCGCCGACGGCCAACCGCTTGAGCCCGTATGCAGCGTGACCCTGAAGCTTCTGGACGCCGACGAACAGAGCACCGTCATGACGCGGTCATTCACCTCCATGTTGCTGGGGCTGCAATACCTCGCGGCGACGGTCTCGGGGAACGATGTCTTCCGTCGCGCCTTGCTGGAACTCCCGCAGCAGGTCGAGCCCCTTCTGAAAGGCGTCCCGCAGCGGCTGCGGCTGTTTGTCGAATCTCGAACATTTTCAGATTTTGTTTTCCTGGCGCAGGGTCTGCTGTTCGGCATTGCTTCGGAGTGCATGCTGAAGGTGACGGAGTCCTCCTGCTCCTATGCTCAAGTCTTTCATTCGCTGGAATTCCGTCATGGCCCGAAGTCCATCGCCGATTCAAATGTTTTGATCGCGTTCGTGATGTCGGAAACCTCGTACGATGCGGAAGTCGAGGTACTTGAGGAAATGAAAGCTTTGGGCGCGGCGACCCTGGTGATTGCAAATCGCATCGACAGCCGAGCGCAGCGAGCCGCGGACTTCACGGTCGAACTTGGCCTCACCTCGCCCGAAACTGCGCGCCTGGCTGCATTCGTCATTTGGGGACAACTGTATGGCGTGTACTATGGCCTGAAGAAGGGCCTCAATCCCGACTCGCCGGTAAACCTGACGCGGGTGGTCGAACTCGCGGATTAAGCCTCGCCGTTAGCGTTTGCCAGTTGGCACGAAACGAGAATGGCGAAGACCTGCTATATGCCCAAATTCGATATTGCAATCGCTGGGGAGATCAATCTTGACCTGATCCTGTACGGTCTTCCCGAGCAAATGCCCATGGAGCGCGAACTGCTGGCCAGCGGCTTCACCATCACGCTCGGCAGTTCCTCGGCGATTTTGGCGCATAATCTTGCCGCGCTGGGCAGCCGCGTGGGGTTCGTCGCCAAGGTCGGCGGCGATTCCTTCGGAACTCTCGCTATGGACTGCCTGCGGGAACGCGGCGTCGACCTGGCGCACGTCGCGCATGGAGCCCAATCCGGCGTGACGCTCATTCTGCCCCACGGCGCTCAGCGCCATATCCTCACGTATCCCGGCACCATCTCCGAGTTGCGTTTTGAGGATCTCGACCTTGAGTATCTGGCCTCGGCTCGCCACTTTCATATGTCGTCGCTGTTTTTGCAGCGACAACTGTTGCCGCATGTGCCGGACCTTTTTCGGCGGATGAAGGCCTCCGGACTTACCACTTCGCTCGACACTAACGACGATCCCGACGACCGATGGGAGGGCATCGAAGAGATCCTGCCTCACGTGGACATCCTGCTGCCGAACGAGCGTGAAGCGAAGAAGATCGCCCGGGCTGACGATTTGGAAACCGCACTTTCGCAGCTCGCACAAAAGGTGCCGACCGTCGTAGTCAAAATGGGTGCCAGCGGAGCCGTTGCGGTTCGGGATGGCCAACGGTTCAGCGCACCCGCCGTTCCCGTAACGGTTGTCGATCCGGTGGGCGCGGGCGACAGCTTCGACGCCGGCTTCCTCCACCAGTTCCTGCTCGGAGCGGATGTCACGACGTGCCTGGCCTACGGGAACCTGTGTGGCGCATTCTCGACCACAGATTGTGGCGGCACGGAAGCGTTCCGCAACCCAGCCCGAATGCAGGAGTTTCTTCGACAGCACGGCTGCTCAGACTAAGACTTTTTCTCTGCTCGCTCTAAACATCCGGCCCGAAACGAGCGCCCATCAAGGCGATGCAACCGCTTCGCCTGTTTGGGTGTGACCAGCGAAGTGTGCGAGATGGTAAGCAGGTATTCCGCCACAAACCAGACCGGTTCCTCCGAGGTCATCCAGTGGAGAGGGTCGAAGCGCTGCATGTGCACGGGCCTTGAAAAGGTGCGTAAAGTGCGCTCTCCGCGCAGGTTGAAGTAGGTATCGAAGTAGCTGAGGGCCAACTCGCGGAGGGTGCGGTAGACCGGTTCGCGATAGCGGCATCCGGTGTAATTCGACTTGGCCACGGCTCCCCAGCATCCATCGACTTGATAGACGGCGATGACATGGTCGGTATCGTGCTCGGCTTCGAGGTCGAGGATTAGCGGAGGGTAGCCGTTGAGGCGGAGGGCGGCGGCGGCGAACAGGGCTCCCTCATAGCAGTGGGAGGTGTTCTCGCGGAGGACGCGGCGGGGGGACCAGGCGGTGTCTTCAAGGTGGTAGGGCATGGCGTCCAGGGCTTGCTGGATGCCGTGGGGAGTCTTCAGACGGCGGAATTTCCGGAGTTCGGAGGGGGTAAAATCGGATTTTAAGTTGTTCATAATGCGGGCTTTATTTGAAAGTGTTTCACGTGAAACATTTGTACTTGTATTTCTGTACGTATAATACTATACAGATAAATCATGCGTATGAAAAAGCGAAAATCAGCACCGAAGCAGCGGAAGATTGGCCGGTTGATGGCTTCCATCGAGGACCAGGACCTTTCGCTCGATCTTATTAAGGAGTCACCACAATACTACCGGCCGATCAAGATTCCGATCACGCTGCGGTTGGACGCCGACATGGTGGCGTGGCTCAAGAAGCAGGGGCGGGGGTACCAGACGCGGATCAATCGGATGCTGCGGAAGGCGGTGGCGAACGAGAGGAAGAAAGAGCGGGGATGAGAGAGTGTCTTACGCGGAGATGCGCTTATCGAAATGCTGTGTGGTCGTGTCACTGCCGCTTCCAGCTCCCAGGCAGGCGGCCAAAGCCAAACCATCAGCTACGGTCGACTCACGAAGTCCGATAGGAAAGGTAGGAAGGACGATGCAATGAACGCGACCTCGCGCAAGGACCAAAGGGAACGTCTCCAGTTCCAAGGTGTTCCACTGTCCTGCGAAACAATCGGCAAGGTCCCATATGATCGTCTTGTACACTTCCATGTCGATTAGCACGGCATCCTCGCAGGTACAACGTCTTGATAAACCACAAGTGTCCCACCCTAGAAAACTCGGGACAGACGGAGCGTTTCCCGCTAACTAGTTTGACACACCCCAAAGAGAAGCGCAGGGCGGCACGCACTTCGTTCATCCGTGCGGCACTGAGCTGGGCCACGCGTCTTCCTAGGAAAACTCTGGTTCAGTGTCGGCAGAAGGCATAAACCACGGGGTACACAGGGGTGCACGGGGGAAACCGGGACTTAATCAGAGTTTCCCTAGTCGATGTTGAGACACGGTGACAGCGTTGTGCGGCACTCGATCCACGCTCGTCCTTCGCTGCCTTGAGCGGCGTTGCAGGGGGAGAAGAACGCAGGGTCCCTTCGGCTTCGCTCAGGGCAGGCTCTTCGGCTCCGCGCTGCTCGCTTCGCTCACAGCGCTGCGCTCGGGATGACAGGGTTGGGAGGGTACGAACGACTTCCGATGGGCACCGCGAACGGTGGAAGTGCAACCGTGACCGTGGATGGCGCGGCGAAAGTCAAAATCCCCAACCGGCACTCCGGCAGGCTTCTGTGGCGCTGCACACACAGTGCATAGGTCCTTCGCTTCGCTCAGGATGACAAGTTTTAGTAATGTAGGTCCTTCGCTTCGCGCAGGATGACATCGTTTTGATGAGAGTCCGGTGACAGGGCTTGGGTGGGACTCCGATGACATGGTTTGGGTTAGGTTCCGGCGTTTACCGGAACAATTCCGCCAGGTCATGCGGATTGTCGATCAGGACGTCTGGGGGGACTTGGGCGAGGGTGTGGGTGGCGAAGCCGTAGGTTACGCCGCAGGTCCAGAGGCCGGCGTTGCGGCCGGTTTGGATGTCGATGGAGGAGTCGCCGATGATCAGGGCCTGGTCGGGCGCGACTCCGGTTTCGTGCAGGATGGTTTGCGCTCCTTGGGGGTCGGGCTTTTTGGTGGGGAAGCTGTTGCCTCCGTAGACGCTGACGAAGAAATGGCCCAGGCCGAGGGCTTGCACAATATCGCGCGAAGGGTGGACGGGCTTGTTGGAGAGGACGGACATTAGGCGCGGCGCGGCGTTCGTTGGCGGGGCGTTGGTTGGGGATCGGTTGGGCGCAGACAGGGTCGCGAGGACTTCTGGGATTCCTTCATAGACGGTGGTGTGATCGAGCTTGTGCTGGCGGTAGTAGGCGAGAAAACAATCTAGGGCTTGGCGCAGGAGCGCTTCGTCGGGTTTTTCGCCGAGCACGCGCTGGATGAGCATGGGAGCGCCGTCTCCTACATAGCTGGCGATGGTGTCGCCGTCGAGTTCGGGGCGTCCGATATGGCGCAGGGTGGCGTTCACGGAGTGGATTAGATCGAGGCGGGAGTCGACGAGGGTGCCATCGAGATCGAAGATGAGCAGGCGGATGCGGTGGGGGTCGAAGGGGCGGAGGTGACGGATCATGAGAGTTTAGGATAAACCAGGAACCAGTTGTCAGTTGTCAGTTCTCAGTTGTCAGAAAAGACGACTTGCGAAGGGCGCAAACGGGTACTGGATACTGGCCACTGGGTACTGCCTTTTCTGATTTACAATGTGGCGAGGCTTAGGCCTGGTGGGGTGAAGAACGAGGAATGGCCACGACTAAAGTCGATCCCAAGCTCAACGAAAACAACCTCGCAAACAAGTCGTATCAAGGCCTGAGCGGCGAACGGCTGATCGATGCGTATCGCATCATGTTCACCTCGCGACGGGTGGACGACCGCGAGATCCTGCTGAAGCGGCAGCAGAAAGTCTTTTTTCAAATTTCGGGCGCGGGGCATGAAGCGGTGGGAGTGGCAGCGGGGTTCGCGCTGAAATCGAAGTACGACTGGTTCTATCCTTATTATAGGGACCGCGCGCTTTGCCTGACGCTGGGGGCGACTCCTTACGAGATGCTGTTGCAGGGCGTGGGGGCGGCGGACGATCCCAGTTCGGGCGGGCGGCAGATGCCTTCGCACTGGGCGTATCAGCGGCTGAATGTGGTGACGCAGTCTTCGCCCACGGGGACGCAGATTTTGCAGGCGGTGGGATGCGCGGAGGCGGGGCGGTATTTTGCGCAGCATCCGAAGGCGGCGGCGAAGCCAGAGGGCGATGGCGATTATCGGCAGTTTAAGGATGTCGAATTCCACGGCGATGAAATCACGTATGTATCGCTCGGCGACGGTACGACCAGCGAAGGCGAGTTTTGGGAGGCGCTGAACACGGCGTCGAACCGGATGCTGCCGGTGATTTTTTGCGTGCAAGATAACGGGTACGCGATTTCTGTGCCGGTGGAAGTGCAGACGGCGGGCGGCAGCATTTCGCGGTTGGTTTCTGGTTTTCCCAACTTTCATTTTGAGGAAGTGGACGGCACCGATCCGGTGGTGGCGTACGCGGCGTTCGAGCGGGCGGCCGCGCACTGCCGCGGCGGGCATGGTCCGGCGTTTGTGCATGCGCATGTGATTCGTCCTTATTCGCACTCGCTCTCGGACGATGAGCGGCTTTACCGGCCGGATTCGGAGCGGCAGGCGGATGCGGCGCGCGACCCGGTGCACAGGCTGCAATTGTTTCTGCTGCGGGAAGGAATTCTCGACGAAAAGGGGATCAACAAGATCGAGAAAGAGGTCGAAGAGCAGTTGCAGGCCGATGTTGACCGGGCGCTCGAAGCGGCGCCTCCGCAGCCGGAGACGATCTACGACTTTGTGTACTCGCCGAATCTCGATCCGACGTCGGCGGTGTTTGAGACGCAGGCGGCAGCGGCGGTGCCGGAGGCGACGGCTGACGGCAAAAGCTCGGCCGCACCGAGTAACGCGCCGGCCAAGTCGGTTAACAAAACGATGGCGGACCTGATCACCACGACTCTGCGGGACGAGATGCGGCGCGATGAGCGGATTGTTATTTTTGGCGAGGACGTGGCCGACTGTAGCCGGGAAGAATATTTGAAGCAGAAGCTGGTCAAAGGCAAGGGCGGAGTTTTTAAGCTGACGTCGGGGTTGCAGGGGATGTTCGGGTCGGACCGCGTGTTTAATTCTCCCATTGCGGAGGCCAATATTGTGGGGCGCGCGACGGGCATGGCGACGCGCGGAATGAAGCCGGTGGTGGAGATTCAGTTTTTCGATTACATCTGGCCGGCGATGATGCAACTGCGGGATGAGCTGCCGATTATACGGTGGCGGTCGAACAATGCTTTTTCTGCGCCGCTGGTGATCCGGGTGGCGATTGGCGGGTATCTGACGGGCGGGGCGATTTATCACTCGCAGTGCGGCGAGAGCGTGTTCACGCATATTCCGGGATTGCGGGTGGTGTTTCCTTCGAACGCGCTGGATGCGGCGGGGCTGTTGCGGACGGCGATTCGGTGCGACGATCCGGTGCTGTTTCTGGAACACAAGCGGCTTTATCGGGAGACGTTTGGGCGGGCGCTGTATCCGGGGCCGGATTACATGATTCCGTTTGGGAAGGCGAAGGTGGTGCAGGCGGGGACCGACCTGACGGTGATCACGTATGGGGCGGTGGTGCCGCGGGCGCTACAAGCGGCGCAGAAACTGGAGCGCGAGCATAGGGTGAGCGTCGAGCTGATTGATTTGCGGTGTTTGAATCCGTTTGATTGGGATGCGATTGCGGCTTCGGTGAAGAAAACCAATCGGGCGCTGATTGCTTATGAAGATTCGTTGAGCTGGGGATATGGGGCTGAGATTGCGGCGCGGATTGCGGATAAGTTGTTCCATCATCTGGATGCTCCGGTGAAGCGGGTGGCGGCGACGGATACGTTTGTGGCGTATCAGCCGATTTTGGAGAATGCGATTCTGCCGCAGGCTAGCGATTTGTTTCGGGCGATGAA
>PLUW01000020.1:16045-19960 GCA_003162935.1 Acidobacteriaceae bacterium | reverse complement strand
CCGTTTTGGAATGTCATCACCAACTGGTTGACCGGTTGCTCCAGGATCTGGAAAAACGGCTTGGGATAGAGCCCGATCCACAACGCCATGACGATCAGCGGCGCAAACGTAAGAATTTCGCGCGGCGTCAGATCGTGCAGCTTTTCGTTCTTCGGATTCGTCACTGTTCCAAAGAAAACGCGCTGATAGAGCCAGAGCAAGTAAGCCGCCGCCAGAACCACGCCCGGCGCCGCCCAGGCCGCCCACTTCCAGTTCGCCGTGAAGGCTCCCTGCAAAATCGTGAATTCGCCAACGAAGCCATTCAGCAGCGGCAAGCCCATCGACGAAAGAAACATGATCATGGTGATCGTCGCGTAGATCGGCATCACGTTCGAGATGCCGCCATACTCGGCGATTTCGCGCGTGTGCCTCCGCTCGTACAAGATGCCGACGATCAAGAAGAGCGCGCCGGTCGAGATGCCGTGGTTGACCTGCTGCAGCACAGACCCGGTCAAGCCCGCCGAATTCAGCGCGAAAATTCCCAGCGTGCAGAAACCCAGGTGGCTGACGGACGAATACGCCACCAGCTTCTTCATGTCCTTCTGCATCAGCGACACCAGTGCGCCGTAGACGATGCCGATCACCGAAAGGCCAACCACCCAGCCGCGGGGCGTATACCCCATGAATCGAGCGGAACTCATGAGCACCTGCGGGAAGAACGGCAGCGAGAAACGTACGAATCCATACGTCCCCATCTTCAGCAAAACGCCTGCCAGAATGACGGAGCCGGCGGTGGGAGCCTCCACGTGCGCATCCGGTAGCCAGGTGTGAAACGGAAACATCGGAACTTTGATGGCGAATCCGATAAAGAAAGCGATGAAGAGCCAGATCGCAGTCTGAAACGGAATGAGCGGCGCGGTCTTATAAAGTTCGGGAATGCTGAACGTGAAAACTCCGGTCAGAGTGTGGTGATGGAAATACAGGAACAGAATGCCCAGAAGCATCAAAACCGAGCCGAGCAGCGTGTACAAGAAGAACTTGATGGCCGCATAAAGTTTGCGCGGTCCGCCCCAGATGCCGATCAGCAGATACATCGGAACCAGCATCGCTTCCCAGAAAACAAAGAACAGGAAGAAATCGAGCGCCATGAAGACGCCGAGCATTCCCGTTTGCAACAGCAGAAACCATACGTAATATTCCTTCACCCGAATCTCGATGGCCGTCCACGAAGAAAGAATCGAGATCCAACCGAGCAGCGTGGTCAGCATGATCAGCAGGAACGAAATGCCGTCAATGCCCAGGTTGTAACCCGCGCCAATCGAGGGGATCCAGTTGTTGGCCGTGCCCTCGATGAACTTGAAGCCGGGCGCAAAACGCTGCGCCCAGAACATCGGCACCAGCGGCAGGGAGATCAGGAATCCGCCAAGAGCGAAGAGGTTCGCCATCCAGCGAATCGCGTCCTTGTTCTCCTTTGGAACCAGCAGGAGAATGAACGCGCCGATGAGCGGCGTGAAGAGAATGATCGATAATATGTGATTCTGCATAAGTTCAGCTTCTAGCTACTAGCTCCTAGCCACTAGCGAGCAACCCTGTTGCGTCTCAGCACTGCTCTGGTTGCCAGGAGCTAGTAGCTAGCAGCCAGTAGCCGTTTTACTTCCATACGTAATACACACCAAATCCAAGTAACCCCGCGATCATGACCAGCGCGTACCACTGCACCAATCCCCATTCGAACAAGCGCGCGGGATACGAGAGCATACGCGCCAAAATCGCCGGGCCATTCACGCACACACCATCGATGATCCACTTATCCCACCAGGTCGAAAGCGTGGAAACGGCACGGGTAATCCAACCAACATCGTTGACCGCTCCGTCGATGATTTTAGAGTCGAACCACGACGACGCCTCGCCCGCTCCCATCACGCCCAGACGGACGTCGCCAATCTTGCGGCGTCCGGTGAAAACGTAGTCGTAGCCCTCGTCCACAAACCACTTGTTGTAGAGCAAGGTATAGAGCGCCGGAGCCTTCGCCTCAATCGGCTCGACATAGTCTTTGCCAGCCTTCAGATAGGAGCGTCGCGCCATAGCGAAGCCCACGCCTGCCGCCGCCAGCGACAAGAACATCAGCACATACTCGGTGTTATCCGTGTGCTCGGATTCTTTTTCGCCCGCCGCCAACTGCGCCGACTTCCCTTCTTCCACTAAAACGACCGCTTCGCGCGCGAAAACCGGCTCCAGAAATTTCTCGAAGCGATCCGATCCGCCCAGGCTATGCGGCCAACCCAGCCATCCCGCGCCAATCGAGCAGATCGCGAGAATCACTAGCGGCACCGTCATCGATTTCGGCGACTCGTGCACGTGATGCTCGACGTCGTGGCTCATCCGCGACGGACTGAAGAAGGTGAGATACATCAACCGGAACATGTAGAACGCCGTCATCAGCGCCGTGCCGTAGCCGATGAACCACAGAATGCGATACGCCCCGCCCTCCGAAGACCACGTCTGCCACAGGATTTCGTCTTTTGAGAAGAAACCGGCGAACGGAAAGATACCCGCAATCGCCAGCGTCGCGATGAACATCGTCTTGAATGTAGTCGGGATGCGATGTTGCAGGCCGCCCATGTTGCGCATGTCCTGCTCGCCGCTCATGGCGTGAATCACCGAGCCCGAACCGAGGAAGAGCAGCGCTTTGAAGAACGCATGCGTGAACACATGGAAAACGCCGGCCGCAAATGCTCCCACGCCGAGCGCCAGGAACATGTATCCCAGTTGCGAAACGGTGGAGTAGGCCAGCACGCGCTTGATGTCGTTCTGCACGAGGCCAATCGACGCAGCGAACACCGCCGTGAGCGCGCCCACGATGGCCACGGTTTTCATCGCCGTCGGCGCCAGCACAAACACGGCATTCGAGCGCGCCACCATATACACGCCCGCCGTCACCATGGTGGCGGCGTGGATCAACGCCGAAACCGGCGTGGGGCCTTCCATCGCATCCGGCAGCCAGACATAAAGAGGAAGCTGCGCCGACTTCCCGCAGGCTCCTACAAAGAGCAACAAGGCGGCCGCCGTGAGAATGGGATCGCCAATCGCAAAGTGTCCGCTGCGCGCCGCGGCATTGATGTCGATAAAGCGAAACGACCCCAGATACCAAACCAACGTGAGCGCGCCGAGAATGAATCCCGCGTCGCCGATGCGGTTCACAATGAATGCTTTGTTAGCCGCAGTCGAAGCGGAGTTACGATGAAAATAAAACCCGATCAGCAGATACGAACACAAACCCACGCCTTCCCACCCCACGAACAGCATCATGTAGTTATTCGCCAGGATGAGCGTGAGCATGGCAAACATGAACAGATTCAGGTATCCAAAAAAGCGGTAATAGCCGCCTTCGTGCGCCATGTATCCGGTGGAGTAAATGTGGATCAGCATGCCCACGCCGGTCACAAACAGCAGCCAGATCGAAGACAGCGGATCGAGCAGGAATCCAGCGTCGACGTTGAATGCAGCCGAGGTTCCGTCGCGCTTCACAAAATTCAAGTGGCCGTCGCCGCTGCCCAGCCATGTATAAACGACTTTCTCGAACGGATGTCCCGTGCCATGCGCGAAGTGTGTGTATTCGACGACCGTGAAGCAAGCGAATACGAACGCAACCACTACCGCGCCCACGCAGACCGCGTTGACGGTCGCCTTCTGCAGCCGCTTTCCAAAAAAGAACATCATCACGGCCCCGAAGGCCGGGAAGAGCGGGATCAGGTAAATGTGGTTTAAGAACATGTCGTCAGTCGTCGGTCGTTAGTCGTTCGCTGTTCGTCGTTCGCTTTTCGCCTAGTACACGCCAAGAGCGACCAGCGGATAGCGGCCCTTCTACCACTTCAACAAATCAATCTCATCCACATTGATCGTCTCCCTATTTCGAAAGAAGGCGATCAAAATGCC
>PLUW01000020.1:0-16033 GCA_003162935.1 Acidobacteriaceae bacterium | reverse complement strand
ATCACACCCAGCACAAACAGTGCCGCCGCAACGACGAGATAGTGGAGCGTGGTGATGTCAGCCATAAGTCAGCTTCTAGCTTCTGGCTGCTAGCTAGTAGCTAGAAGCCAGTAGCTGGTTTCAGATCTTTTTCTTCGTCATAATCACCGCTCCCAAAATCGCCACCAGCAACAGCAGTGAGGCGATCTCAAAAGCGAACGTATACTGACCCATTCTGCCCGCGTCTCCGTAAAGCGCCTTGGCGATGTCCTGCGTGTTCGTCCCTTCGGACAGCTTCACCAGTCGCTCCGGAAACAGCGCCCTGCCCTTCACCAACGCGGACACGAACAATGCCATCAGCGCGCACGCCGCCGCCAATCCTACCGGCCAGATGCGATTGAACTGCCGCTCCTTCGACGACCGCTCGACGTTCACCAGCATGATCACGAACAGGAACAGCACCATGATTCCGCCCGCGTAAACGATGATCTGCACGCCAGCCACGAACGGGGCGTACAACATCAAGTACAGGCCCGCCACCGAGAGCAACGTCACGATCAGCGCCAGCGCGGAATGCACCGCGTTCCGCCGCGTAATCACGAACAGCGCGCTGATCAACGCCGCTCCCGCCAGGGCATAAAAGAACCACGGCGTTGCCACCGGAGCCATGCCCGTATTCATCGTCGCCGCAGCCGAGTTCAGCGCAGGGTTCATGAAACGATCACCCCCACGATGGCCGTCAACATCAGCACGCCCAGCGCGATCGGCAGCATCACTTTCCATCCGATCCGCATCAACTGGTCGAAGCGGTAGCGCGGCCAGGTCGCGCGATACCAGATAAACAAATACATAAAGACGGCAACTTTCAGCACAAACCAATACACGTAGTCGATGCCTTCGCGGAACCGCGCCGCCACGCTCGTGTCCGCCGTTCGCCCCGCCACCGCGATCACCAGCAGCAGCAGTGCGATAAAGCCGAGCAGCGCCGCAAATACCGCGAGTCCGATCCGCTGCACCCTAAAGAACGATTGCGCCGGCATACGCGCCGTGCCGATAAAAGCAATCGCCGCCAGCCCGGCGAAAGTCAGTCCCGGAAACAAAGAGAAGATGAACTCCCACGCCGGTGCCTGCAGCAGGTTCGGAAACGGACGCATCCAGCCGCCGAGCCACAGCGTGACCGCGATCGAAGAGACCGCAATCATCGCGGCATATTCCGCCAGCATGAACAGCGACCAGCGCAGCCCGCTGTATTCCGTGTGATATCCCGCGGTCAACTCCGATTCGGCCTCCGCCATATCAAAGGGAGCGCGGTTGGTTTCGGCAACCATGGCGATGGCAAATATCGCGAACGCGATGAAGCCCAGCGGGAAAAACTTGAAAATGAACCAGATGCCCTGCTGCTGCTGCGCCTGCACAATCCCGATCATGCTCAGCGTGCCCGTGCCGCTGGCGTTCATGCTGGTCATCAGCACTGCCGACACCACCGCCAGTCCC
Source organism: Acidobacteriaceae bacterium (assembly GCA_003162935.1). Taxonomy (GTDB): domain Bacteria; phylum Acidobacteriota; class Terriglobia; order Terriglobales; family Acidobacteriaceae; genus Acidiflorens. The sequence continues at coordinate 14,560 of PLUW01000020.1, read as the reverse complement.
ATGGCAACTTCATACGACACCATCTGCGCGCTCGAGCGCAGCGCGCCGATCAGCGGATAGTGCGAATTCGAAGCCCACCCCGCCACCACAATGCCGAGCACAGCCAGCGATGAGACCCCGAGCATAAACAGGATGCCGATGTTCATGTCGCTCACCGCCTGCGATGGCCCAAACGGAATCACCGTATAAACCGTGAACGACGCCAGCAGCCCGATCAGCGGCGCGACCCAGAACACAAACTGGTCGGCCTCAGTCGGAATGATGTCTTCCTTGAGCATCAGCTTGAGAGCGTCGGCAAAGGGCTGCAGCAATCCATGCGGCCCTACGCGCATGGGGCCAAGTCGAATCTGGAAGTGCGCCAGCGCTTTGCGTTCGAGCCAGTTCATCGCCATCACTGCCACCGACACGCCCGCAAAAATAATCAGCACATACATCAGCGCCCAGAACTGATTCCCCGCCTGCCCCGGTGTCACCGTGCTCCCGAGATACGACATGACGAAATTCGGCATCAGCGGTCCACCTCGCCGAGCACGATGTCAATCGTGCCGATGACGGCCACCACGTCGGCGATCAGCAACCCCCGCACCATGATGTCGAGCGCCTGCAAATTGACAAATGATGGCGGACGCACGCGCAAACGGTACGGTTGCGTCGAGCCATCGCTCACGATGAAATACCCCAGTTCGCCCTTCGGCGCTTCGATCGAATGGTAAATTTCGCCCACCGGCGGCTTGATCACCTTCGGCACCTTGCCCATGATCGGGCCTTCTGGAATGCCGCCAACCGCCTGCTCGATAATGCGCATCGACTGGCGCATCTCCTCCATCCGCACCAGGTATCGGTCGTACGTGTCGCCGTTTTCGCCGATCGGAATTTCAAAATCGAACTTGGAATAGTTCGCATATGGCTGCGCTTTGCGCAGGTCCCACTTCACGCCGCTCGCGCGCAACACCGGTCCGGTCACGCCCAGCGCAATCGCATCCGCCGCGGAAATCACGCCAACGTTCTTCGTACGCTCCAGCCAGATGCGGTTGGTGGTAAGCAGCGCTTCGTATTCGTCGATCTTCGGCGCAAAGAAGCTCAGGAAATTCGTGACGTCCTTTTCGAACCCCGCGTAGGTCTCGTACTGGCAGCCGCCGATGCGGAACGCATGCGTGGTGAGCCGCGCCCCGCAGTACCGTTCGAAAATCTTAAGAATCTCCTCCCGGTCGCGGAAGGTATAAAACAGCGGCGTCATCGCTCCAATATCGAGCGCGTGCGTACCCAGCCAGAGCTGGTGACTGGCAATGCGGTTCAGTTCCGTCAAAATCACGCGGATATATTGCGCCCGCGCTGGCGCCTCCACATTCATCAGCTTCTCGACCGCTTCGCAGTAGCCCAACCCGTTCGACACGGCGGCGCAATAGTCCATCCGGTCGACATAGGGATTGAACATCGTGTAGGTGCGGTTCTCGGCGATCTTTTCCACGCCGCGGTGCAGGTATCCGATCACGCACTCCGTGCCCAAGACTTTTTCGCCGTCCAGCTTCAGAATCACGCGCAGCACGCCGTGCGTAGCCGGATGCTGCGGTCCCATATTAATGATGAGTTCGTTCGAATCGAGATACGGCTTCTCGGGAGTGTCCAGATCAAGATTGGATACCGCGTTCGCGAGAGCATTCGGGTTGCCTTTCTCGGAGATGCTCACTGTCCGCTCTCGATCCCCAGGTTGATTTGCACCCACTCTGTGTCTTGCTGCAAGATGCCGTAATCCTTGCGCAGGGGATAGCCCTTCCAGCCGTCGGGCAGCAAAATGCGCTTCAGGTCAGGATGCCCATCGAACCGGATCCCGAACATGTCATAGACTTCCCGCTCCAGCCAATTCGCCGTCGGCCAGATTGAGACCGCCGACGCAATCGAAGCCCCGTCGGCAATCTGCGTCTTCACCCGCATCCGTTCATTGCGCGCAAAAGAATAGAGGATCCAGATCACGTCGAATTGCTTTTCCCGCTTCGGATAATGCGCGGCCGTCACGTCGACGCAGTAGTCGAACTGCTCGTCCTCGCGCAGCCGCCGCAAAATGTCGGGAATGAGCGACCGGTCGACGCTCAGGTAGTTCTGTCCCAAATACGTGAGCGCTTCCAGGCCCGATCCGTACTGGTTGCGATATTTTTCCACCAGCGGCGAGGTCCAAGGCACCGGTGTGGGCACTGCAGGCTTGGCGGGCGCGGCGGCCTTGGCGGGAACGTCAGACTTACCCGCGGGAGCAGCCGGCTTCGCCGGCGCGGCGGATTCCGCCGCTGCGGGCTTTTCCGCCGTCGGCTTCTTCTCACCTTCCGGGCCCCCAGACGGCCCGGTTTTGGCCGGCTGGGGTTGGGGCGGCGGCGGTGGAGCGGGAGTCTTGACTTCCTCGGCCATGCTGGGTTCTATCGTTCAAAATCGCAATAAAAATTCAAACACTAGTTTCTGGAAACTTTCACTTCTAACATCTGCTTGCCTCACCGTCAATGACGGTCGTCACAACCACCGCTTTGCGACAGGAAAACCGTGCGTCCCACCGGCGCTTCCTCGTTACGATTCATCGCGGCAACGATGTTAGCGCCGCCCCGCCTGAAAACCTTCCACCAAATCGCGGATGCGCAGCGCGTCCCCTTTGCGATGCCCGTGACTGGCGATCGGATCCGTCCCTCCGGTCGAGTCAATCAGAACGTCGGACCAGAAAATCCCCGTCGAAATTCTCACCGAAGCGATTTGGGAAATCGAAATGCTCTCTTCGTTGCTGCCAAACCAACGCTTCTTCACGCGGCTCACGCGCAACGGATTGACCACGATGCGCGTAGGGAACAACAGATTCCCCTTCGTCCAACGGCTCGCGCTGAACGTCTCATCGGGAGCGACCGGACCACTGCTGGCGGAAGCTACACCCATTCCAACGCGCCCTTCTTCCAGATCCACACATATCCCACGATCAGAATGCCAAGGAACACCAGCATCTCGATCAGGCCAAAGACGCCGAGCGCCTTGAATTTCACCGCCCACGGAAACAGAAACACTGTCTCCACATCGAATACCACGAACAGGATGGCGACGATGTAAAACCGAATCGTGTAGCGTCCGCGCGCGCTGTCATACGGATCGATGCCGCACTCGTAGGGCATGAGCTTCACGCGATTTGGGCTTTGCGTGCGGATGATACTGGCAATCGCCAGCGTAAAAGGAATCAGAATCCCGACAACCGCCAGAAAAAGAAAAATAGGAACGTAATTTTGCGGCATGAGCCCTCGATAAATCGCAATTCAGCGCGACTGGGAATACTAACGCCTCTGCGCCCAGGCTTCAAGGACGGATGAACATCGGCGGCGTGATCGAGGACACACCCCGTTTGCCTCAAGCCCGGTTGCCTCAAGTCGGGTTGCCTCAAGAAAGACCGATTAGATCGGGAAAAAGGAAAACCATCCGGGCAAGGTCGGAATCGAGCGTCTCTTTACGATAGAAACGGTCGAGGATACCGCCTTTCCACCGCAACAGGTCGGGATTACGCTCGGCGAATTCTTCCCAGCTCTGTGCGCGGTCGGCGCGAGCCATGCGCTCGCGGACCAGAAGCAGGTAAGCCCATGTGATCGTCTCGTGATACCGCTCCGCTTTCCCTTGCGCGGCGGCGAATCGCTTCAGCGCATCCGAAAAGCCTTCCAGCGCTTCGAGCGCCGGGTATCGGCACAGATACTCAAATGCCAACCGGACGTGGTCGGCGTGATGGAAACCGTCAGCGGGCGTCGCGCTAGACTCGAATTGTGCGATCAGCTCTTCGCCGGTCATTTGCGCTTGGCAGCTGGCTTCGCGTCAGATCGGCGCTTGATTTCCTTGAGCCGGTGGCTGGCGCTGGAATCGAGATCGAGGCCGTAGAACTTCTTCAGGTCCTGGATGCGCTTCAGCGATTCGCCACTGAAGGGAGTCTTGCCGTCGAAGGCGTGCAGCACGATGCCTTCCAGCAGGTCGCCCAGCGACATGTCGTGGTATTCGGCCAGCCCCTTGAGCACCTTCAGCAGCCGCTTTTCCATGCGGACGCCGGTCTGGACCCGTTCGATGAGCAGTTGCGATTCGTCGATCATGGTACATATGTACCATGGTACATACCCGATGTCAACCGATTGCCGCCTGACAGATGCGCCGAGGCGACTCCTGCCGATGGTCTGCCCCCGGCCTCGCCATGAGAAAATGTCCCGGGGTTGGTTCACGATCCAAGCCGGAGGGCGACCGCATGTGCCGCAACATCAAAACCCTTTTCAACTTCGATCCGCCCGTCACTGAAGACGAGGTTCGAGCCGCTTCGCTCCAGTTCGTAAGAAAAATCACCGGTTTTAACAAACCGTCGAAGGCCAATGAGGACGCATTTCTGGCCGCCATCGATGAAATCGCCGCCATCTCCGCCCGCCTTCTCCATTCGCTCGACACCACCGCTCCACCCAAGAACCGGGAAGAAGAAGCCGCCAAGGCGAAGGCCCGCGCCGCCGAACGGTTCGGCGCTTAGAGGATCGTGCGGCCCCGTCCACTCGTGCGGGGCCGCCCCAACCGAGGCTTCCCGTTTCAATTTACAGTCGTAAAACAGGTGTAACTTATTCTTGGATTTCCAGTTGCGGCGACGTTGGGAAAGCTGTCGACCTGCTGAATTTCTGCGATATAATTACTGTAAGTCAATGATTTCTGGCCGCAATGGGTGCGAACTGGCTGTGGTGATCACTCTCTGCGTTTTGACGATTTTTTTCTTTCCCGGCATCCAGGGTTCATACTCGGTCGTACATGGTCCGGTTACGGCACTTCGGGCTGCGCGGGAAGCGGCCCGCGTGCGGACAACCATTGCGCGGTCCGCATTAAAACCCATCGGCATTCGCCTGATTTCCGCCGTCGTCGTTCTATCGTGGACTTCGTTTCCAGAGGCAGCCCCTTACTCAGCTACCTCGCCTGAAGACGACACCATCCTTCGCTGCTGATTCTGTCATCCTGTCGCTCTAGAACCCCTCAATCTCTGTCGCTGCCGCTGGAAGTGTTCCGCTTTGGCGTATGCCCTTTTTCGCGGCTCGCCGGAGGTTGTCCGCAGGTCATCGCTCCACAGGATTCCAAACATTTCTTCCAATCGAGGAGGATTCAATATGCCGAACAACAGAACAAAGACACTTGCTTTACTCACGCTTGCAGGAGTGTTGGCACTGGCGGGTTGCGCCAAGAAGGCAGCCAAAGTGACACCGCCGCCGCCGCCCGCACCCGCGCCAATCGCTCCGACCGCAACTCTGGCCGCGAACCCAAGCGTGGTTCAGCAGGGACAAACATCCACACTGACTTGGCAGACCAGCAACGCCACCGACGTTACCATCGCCTCAGTAGGCGAACTGACGTCGTCTGGCTCCAGGTCGGTCACGCCAACGGCATCGACAACCTACACCTTGGTCGCCAAAGGCCCGGGTGGAACCAGCCAAGCCTCCGCCAGCATCACCGTCAATACCCCAGTCGCCAGCGTCGCACCTTCACCCACGGATGAGGAATTGTTCAGCAAGAATGTCAAGGATGTGTTCTTCGACTACGACAAGTACTCGATCCGCAGTGACGAGTTGCCAACGGTCCAAACTGACGAAGCATTTCTCGTCCATCATCCCAACGTCAAGGTCCTTGTCGAAGGGCATTGTGACGACCGCGGATCCGAGGAATACAACATCGCCCTCGGGGCCAGCCGGTCGGAATCCGTGAAACAGTCCCTGGTGCGAGAGGGCATTCCCGCCGATCGCATTCGTACCGTCAGCTACGGCAAGGAAAAACCATTCTGTCACGAGGAAAACGAACAGTGCTGGCAACAGAACCGGGTTGGCCACTTCGCGTTCGACCACTAACCAGCGTGCGGCGAAGGCGGCTCAGATCCGGGCCGCCTTCCCAATCCCGTGAGATATTCTCTTAAGGAAGAGATCTCTTCGCCATGACTGAAGACATCCAGACGACAAAGACCGGTGGTTGGAAAACCTGGCTCTTGGATCGCCTGTCCGAACTGCGCCAACGCGAGGGGCAGATCTTCATGATCCTGGCGCTGGTCATCGGCGCATTGACGGGCTTGGCGGTGGTCGCCTTCATCGTCCTCACCGAGCGTCTCGGGATGCGTCTCTACCCCGTCGGCGGAGCTCCTTGGCGGCGCGTGCTATTTCCGGTCGCGGGCTCGCTCACCATCGGCTATCTCCTGTATAAGTATTTTCCGAATGCGCGCGGCAGCGGCGTGCCGCAAACCAAAGCTGCTTTATTCGCGCGCGATGGCCGCATCACCCTGCGCACGGTGCTGGGTAAGTTCTTCTGCACCTCGGCAACTCTCGCCAGCGGAATTCCCCTCGGCCGCGAGGGCCCTTCGGTGCAGGTCGGCGCAGGCATAGGTTCCGTGCTCGGACGCCTTCTCGGTCTGCGCACCGAACAGGTCAAGAAACTCATCCCCGTGGGCGCGGCCGCGGCCATTGCCGCCGCGTTTAACACACCGCTGGCAGCGGTGCTGTTTTCCCTCGAAGAAATCACCGGCGATCTCTACGCGCCCGTGATGGGCGCGGTGGTGCTGGCCTCGGCGACGGCTTGGATCGTCCTGCGCGTGTTCCTCGGCGATCACCCTCTCTTCAAAGTTCCGCAATACCAACTCGGCCGTCCCGTGGAGCTTGCCGCCTATGCTGTGCTCGGCGTAGCCGGCGGTGTGGTTTCGGCGGCCTTCACTAAAATCCTGCTCGGCATCCGCGCCCGCTTCCTGCGCTTCCCGCAAAAGACGGTCTGGTTCCAGCCCGTGGTCGGCGGCTTGGTCGTCGGATTGATGGGCTGGTTTGTGCCGCAGGTTCTGGGCGTTGGTTACGGCTATGTCGGCGAGGCGCTGAACGGACGCATGGCATTTCAACTCATGGCGCTGCTCGTGGTGCTGAAGCTTCTCGCAGTAACCGTCAGTTATGGCACCGGCAACGCGGGCGGCATCTTCGGCCCCTCTCTGTTCATTGGCGCAATGTTGGGAGGCACCGTGGGAACCGTGGCGCACCATTTTTTCCCCGCCTACACGGCGACTCCCGGCGCCTACGCATTGGTCGGAATGGGTGCTGTCTTCGCCGGCGTCGTGCGCGCTCCCATGACGTCGGTGCTGATGATCTTTGAAATGACCCAGGACTATGCCGTCATCGTCCCGTTGATGATCGCCAATCTGGTGAGCCTCTTCGTTGCTTCGCGATTGCAGCACGAGCCCATCTACGAAGCCCTGGCCGTACAGGATGGCATCCATCTGCCGTCGTCGAAGGCGCGACAACGCCATGGTCAGCGCCAGATCTCAAAAGTGATGCACGCTCCGGGCGAACTGCTTCCCGCCGAGATGACGGTTCGCGGGGCGCTGGAGCGGTTTCGATCCAGTGCAGCGCGAACCTGGCTCGTGACCGACCTACGCGGCGTGATTGGCGTGATCAATCTGTCCCGACTGGAGCAGGAACTGGCGGAAAACGCGGACAGGAAGATCTCCGATCTGGTCGACGCGATCGATTTTCCGCACGTTCACCCCGACCATTCGCTGGATTTGGCGCTGGAGCGCATGGGGACGAACGAGATTGAAATCCTGCCGGTCGTCAACCGCGCCAATGTGCACAAACTGGAAGGCATCGTAACTCTTCGCGATGTGCTGGATGCGTACGGCGTAAAACGCAGTTAACCCGCCTCTTCTATCGCATTGCACACACTGGATTTCCTGTGTTAGCTTCGACTTCGAGAGGTTGGCTTGCCACACACGGTTCCGCCTGGCATGAAGATGGACCGCAAGGAATCGGACGTTTACCTGCGGCTGGATTCAGCGCGGCTTCCCCAGCATATCGCCATCATCATGGACGGCAACGGCCGCTGGGCGCGCCGCCGTCACATGCCGCGCGTTGCTGGACACCGCGCCGGCGTCTCCGCCGTGCGTTCCACCGTCGAAACCGCCGCCCGCATCGGAATTCCCGCCCTGACGCTCTACGCGTTCTCCGAAGAAAACTGGAAGAAACGTCCGAAAACGGAAGTCGATTTCCTCATGCGCCTTCTCTGCCGCTATCTCAAGGCGGAAATCAAAACCCTGAACGAAAACAACATCCGATTGCAATACATCGGACGCCAGCACGAGTTACCCGAGTCGGTACAGCGCGAAATGGCCGAAGCGAGCGACGCCACTTCCAAAAACACCGGCATGCGGTTGACCCTGGCGCTGAACTACAGCGCCCGCAGCGAAATCGTCGACGCCTTCCGCTCGCTGGCGGAAGCCGCCTCCCGCAATGGCGGACTCGGTCACCTGCAAGTTGACGAGCAGGCCATCAGCGATCATCTCTACACCCGCGGCTTGCCCGACCCCGACTTGGTAATTCGCACCAGCGGCGAGATGCGCCTGAGTAACTTCCTCCTCTGGCAACTTGCCTACGCCGAAATCTACGTCACCCAAACGCTGTGGCCCGACTTTCGCGGCGTTCAACTGCTCGAAGGCATCGAAGAATATCAGAAGCGCGAGCGCCGCTACGGTGGCCTGGCACAAGACGGTCATGCCCCGCAGCATGCGGCGGCCCGAACTCACGCCGAGGGAAAGCGTTGATCGGGCAATTAAAGATCGGGCAATTAAAAGAAGACTTTGTCATCCCGAGCGCAGCGAGGGATCTGCAGTTTCCCGGCAAATGATCAAGCGCATCGCGACCGCCGCAGTGCTGATCCCCGTCGTTCTGCTGCTCGTGCTGAAGGCGCCCCTCTACGTGCTCGCCATCGTAGCCGGAGCCATCGCGCTCCTGACAGTCGCCGAATTCCTGAAATTGGTTCCTCATTACGGAGTCCAGCCGATGGCGCTCGCAACCTACGCCTTCGTCGCACTCTTTTTTGCGTTCGTAGTAGTGGTATCCACCAATCGCACGCCGCTGGACGAGACGGCAGCCGTCCTCTACGGACTCGCGGTGGCGGCAGCGCTGGCGCCTTTCGTTTTTCTGACATTAGGTATGCGCCGAGCCGAACTTGCAACCGGCTATCCAGCGGCGGCCGCTTCTGTGTTTGCTTTCGCCTACATCGCAATCCCGATGACGCTCCTCGTTGAGTTACGCCATTTGGCGGCGGGCGCGATCTGGACCATCTACACGCTGCTCGTCGTGTGGGCGGGAGACATCTTCGCCTACTTCGTTGGCAAGTCGCTGGGACGCCATCGCATGTCTCCGCGGATCAGCCCGAACAAAACATGGGAAGGCGCGGTGGCATCGGTACTCGCCAGCGTGATCATCGGCACGCTGTGGATTCAACATCAACCTGGAATTAGTCCCGCTCTGCTGCGAATTGGATTGATCGACCGCCCAGGTGGGATGTGGGGCCAGGAGCAGCCGTCACTGTGGCCCATCATTCTGCTGTCAGCGGTGGTCAACATCGCCGCCCAGCTAGGCGATCTCGTCGAATCTCTAATCAAGCGCGGCGCCGGAGTCAAAGATTCCGGCACCATCCTCCCCGGCCACGGAGGCATGCTCGATCGCATCGACGCCATGCTCTTCGCCGTCCCGGTCGTGTGGGCGTATGGGGCTTGGCGGCTGCTGCAGTAATATCTCGACGCGCCTTCGAAGATTACAAGGGTGCCCCGCTCCTTGCGCTTTTTGCAAGGGGCGGGCATGAGTGCATCACAGTTTTCGCAGCATATGAAAAAACGCTCACGCCAGCGCGGCTACCATCCCGGAAATCAGAATCGCCGAACTCCACGCCCCTCCCGCGACCTCGCCGTGCTCTACGAAGACGATGCCGTAATCGCCATCAACAAGCCCGCCGGACTTCCCTCCGTCCCCATCAAAGGCTCCGACGCCCCGTCCGCATGGTCTCTGCTTTCCGCCGAACTGAAAACGAAAAAGCAACGTGCCTTCGTCGTCCATCGCATCGATCGCTTTACGTCCGGCGTCCTGCTCTTTGCCAAAACCGACGCCGATCGCGACGCACTCGTCCAGCAGTTCCTCGCCCACACTCCCGTGAGGCAGTACCTCGCAGTCGTTCGCGGACATCTCGCCGCCAAACAAGGAACGCTCGTCCACTACTTTCGACGCCAGGGAATGTTCCAGTGCCTGACCACCGCCTCTGGACATGAAGCCGCCCGCGCTGAACTTCGCTATTCGGTCGAACGCCGTCTGCGCGCCGCTTCGCTCGTCCGGGTCACCCTCGTCACCGGATTGCAGAACCAAATCCGTGTGCAGTTCTCCGCCATCGGCCATCCGGTCATCGGCGACAGAAAGTACCATCCCGCCGAAGCCGACGACCGCCGCATCTCGCGCGTAGCTCTTCATGCCGCCCATCTTCAGTTCATTCATCCGCGTACGGGAGCCACCGTCTCCCTGGACCGCGAACCTCCTCCCGACTTTCAGTCTCTTCTTCAGGCATTGTCGCCGCCCACCCGCCCGCCGCGCTGACGTCTCGGAGGTTCGAGGTCAGATTGCAGAGTGAAAAGACTCGGAGTTTAGCGACACCGGTGGACGACGGCCTTCTAACCTCTGCAATCTGACCTTTGACCTCTTCACTTCCCTCCACGGGGTACAACGCCATCCCGTACAATAGAGCTTCAAGACGCCGCATGAAACGCATCGCCATCCTCGGTTCGACCGGCTCGATCGGTCGCAGCACGTTAAGCGTGGTCGAGAGTTATCCCGACCGCTTTCAGATCGCCACCTTAGCCGCCGGCAACAATACCGAACTCGCCTTCGAGCAAGCCGTGCGCTGGAAGCCGCGCATCCTTTCGCTGGCCAACGAGCAACATGCCGCCGCACTCCGCGCCAGGCTCCGCGCCGCCGGCATCTCCGAAATCGAAGTCGTCCACGGCGCACCCGGCACAATTCAAGTCGCAACCCATCCCGAAGTGGATTTCGTAGTCAGCGCCATCGTCGGCGTCTCCGGCCTCGAGGCGACCTACGAAGCGGTCCGCGCCGGAAAAACCGTCGGCCTTGCCAACAAAGAATGTCTGGTAGTCGCCGGCGAGTTGATCACCGCCGAGGCCAAAAAGCAGGGTAAGCCCCTGCTCCCCATCGACAGCGAACACAACGCCGTCCACCAGTGCCTGCGCGGCGGCCGTATGGAAGAGGTAGCCCGCGTCTGGCTGACCGCCTCCGGCGGTCCGTTCCTGCATACGCCCAAGTCGCAATTTGCCTCAATTACGGTGCAACAAGCCCTCAATCATCCCACCTGGAAGATGGGCAAAAGGATCACCATCGACTCTGCAACCTTGATGAACAAGGGGTTCGAGGTAATCGAAGCCTGCCGCCTGTTCCACCTGCCCCCGGAACGCGTGCAAGTCATTGTGCATCCACAGTCTACGATCCATTCCCTGGTCGAATTCGTGGATGGCAGCATACTTGCTCAAATCTCCGTGACCGACATGCGTCTGCCCATTCTGTACGCCCTGACCTATCCCGAACGCATCCCGTCCGATTTACGCTTCTCTATCAATGACTTACGGCGTCTGGATTTCTGCCCTCCTGACCTGGATAAATTCCCCTGTCTGGCTTTGGCTTACGAAGCGGCTGCCACCGGAGGCGCAAAAACCATAGCCCTCAACGCCGCCGATGAGGTCGCCGTGGCTGCATTTCTCGACGAACAGATCGATTTCCAGGACATTCCGCGCATCATAGAAGAAGTGATGGCGGTAGCGCCCGCCGGGCGTCTGGAATCGATACAGAAGGTACTGACTCTGGATACCGAAGCCCGCCTTTTGGCAAGCGCAATGGTAAAAAAGCGCCGCCGAAAGGGATCGCCCATCGGAGCCATTTCATAACAAGAAATATGGAGTAATCTGAGAAGATGCCGCAAATTCTGTCCATCCTTCATACCGTTTTTGACATGGGGATCGTGCTCGGCTTCATGATCCTGATTCATGAGTTCGGCCACTTCGCCGTCGCCAAGTATTTCGGCGTCCGCGTGGAACAGTTCGCCATCGGTTTTGGCAAGCGCTTGGTCGGATTCCGGCGCGGCGAGACGGAATACCGCATTAATGCCCTGCCCCTTGGCGGCTACGTCAAGATGTCCGGCGAAAATCCCATGGATGACCGCACCGGCGATCCGGGCGAGTTCCTGTCGCATCCGCGCTGGCAGCGCTTCATCATCGCTCTCGCCGGGCCGGCCATGAACATCATGCTCGCCATCGCCCTTCTTACCGGCGTCTACATGGTGCATTACGAGTACCTCGCCGTGGTCGATGAACCGACCGTTGTGGGATGGGTGAACCCCGATACACCCGCTGAAAGAGCTGGCATCCAAAGCGGTGACAAGATTGTCTCGGTTGACGGCGTCAACAATCCCAACTGGGAAGACGTGGACATCAAGGCCGCCCTCAGCCCTAATCAGCCCTTGAAATTTGGCATCGAGCGCGACGGCAACATCACGGAAAAAGTCCTGATTCCAGAACCGATGGGACCGAATCAATACGGGGACGTCGGTTGGGTGCCGAAAGCATCCAGCGTGACTCTCACCACGGTCGAACCCGGCATGCCCGCCGCCCAGGCAGGCATCAAGGTTGGCGACAGCATCCTCACCGCCAACGGGCAGAACGTTCCACACCTGGCGGCGCTCATCCAACTGCTCACTCGCACCAAGGATCAGCCTCTGCAACTTGGCATCCTCCGCAACGGCCAGAAACTGAGCTTTACGGTGAAGCCGATCCTCGACAGCCGAGGTTCCGCCTCTGAAGCTCGCTATCGCATTGGCGTCGCCAGCGTTCCCACCAAAGTGATCAGCCTGCCTTTTCCGCAAGCGCTGCAACGTTCCCTGGCGGACAACAAGAAAAGTTCCTTCCTGATCCTCGAATTGCTGCAAAAAATGGTGCAGCGCAAAGTCTCGATGCGGCAGGTCGATGGCCCCATCGGAATCGGCAGCGCCGTCGGCGCGGCCGCCCGCGAGCAAGGCTGGACCCCGCTCCTGCTGATCTCCGCCGCCATCAGCTTGAACCTCGGCATCATGAACCTCCTCCCCATCCCCATTCTCGATGGCGGCGTAATCCTGCTCCTGTTCATCGAGAGCCTGATGCAGAAAGAAATCAGCCTCCCCATCAAGGAACGCATCTACCAGGCTGCCTTCGTCTTTCTCGTGCTCTTCGCCGTCATGGTCATCTACAACGACCTGGTCAAAACATTGCCCGGTCTCACAAGAATGCCGTAGCCAGTGTGGCGCGGGCGCCCTCGCCCGCGTGCGTGCACTGCCTCTGCCTTCGGCCATTTCGCTCTTTTCGCGGTCCTGGTTTAAAATAGAGCTTCATGGCCCAAATCCAGCGCAGAAAAACCCATACCGCCTCGATTAACGGAGTCCGCGTCGGCAGCAATGCCCCAGTCATGGTGCAGTCCATGACCAACACCGACACCGCCGACATCCCCGGCACCATCAAGCAGGTCGCCGCCCTGGCCCGAGCCGGCAGCGAAGTCGTCCGCGTCACCGTCAACAATGACGATGCCGCCAAGGCCATCCCCCACATTGTCGAGGGACTCGAGAAGCAGGGCTTGCGCGTGCCCATCGTCGGCGACTTCCATTACAACGGACACCTCCTCTTAACCAAATACCCCGGCTGCGCCGAGGGCCTGGCCAAGTACCGCATCAATCCCGGCAACGCCAGTATCGGACGCAAGAACGACGACAACTTCCGCACCATGATCGAAGTTGCCGCGAAGCACCAGAAGCCCGTGCGCATAGGCGTGAACTGGGGATCGCTAGACCAGTCGCTGCTGACCAAGATGATGGACGAGAACTCGCGCCTGCCCGAGCCGAAAGACGCCCGCGAAGTCACCATGGAAGCAATCGTAGTAAGCGCGCTAAGCTCGGCGAAGCTGGCCGAGCGGCACGGACTGCGCTCCGACCAGATCATCCTCAGCGCAAAAGTCAGCGGCGTGCAGGATCTGATCGATGTCTATCGCATACTAGCCGCGCGCTGCGAGTATCCGCTGCATCTCGGACTTACCGAAGCCGGCATGGGAGCCAAAGGAATCGTGGCATCAAGCGCGGCCATGGCCGTGCTACTGCAGGAAGGCATCGGCGACACGATCCGAGTTTCGCTCACCCCCGCCCCCGGAGGCGATCGCACCGAAGAAGTCCGCGTGGCGCAGCAAATCCTGCAATCGCTCGGCATTCGCAGCTTCACCCCGCAAGTCACCGCCTGCCCCGGCTGCGGACGCACCACCAGCACCTTCTTCCAGGAAATGGCCGAGCAGATTCAAACCTATCTCCGCGACCAGATGCCCGTCTGGAAACAAACTCACACCGGCGTCGAAGAAATGAAAGTAGCCGTCATGGGCTGTGTCGTCAACGGCCCAGGAGAATCCAAACACGCCAGCCTCGGCATCTCTCTCCCCGGAACCGCCGAAGAACCCAAAGCCCCCGTCTACGTCGACGGCCGCCTCTTCACCACCCTGAAAGGCGACAAGATCGTCGCCGAGTTCATCAAAATCCTCGACGACTACGTCGACTCCCACTACGCCGCCAGAAAAAAAGAAGAAGTCGGCGTGAGCAACTGAACCAGACCGAGCGCCCGCAACTCGCACCCACTTGCGGTTTGTCAGCCTGAGCTTGAGAGCCGTCATCCTGAGCTTGAGCTTTG
>PLUW01000089.1:2195-4268 GCA_003162935.1 Acidobacteriaceae bacterium | reverse complement strand
TCGGCCACGCCCGCGATCATGAAGTCGATCGAAGAGCAACTGGCCGCAGGAACGATGCCCAAAGGGCAGGCTGCGAAAATCGAAGAAGTCGATCTGAAGCCCGCCTACGTCGAGGCGATTTCAGAGTTCGCGGATCTCGATCTCATACGACGCGCCAATTTCAAATTCGCCATTGACTCGATGTACGGCTCCGGCCGCGGAGTCTTGCCGGGCATCTTCGACGCCCACGGCATTCGCTACGTTGCGATTCGTCAGGAAGTGAACCCGCTCTTCCCCGGCATCAATCCCGAACCGATCATTCCACACGTCGCGCTGCTACAGGAAGCGGTGGTGAAAGAAAGATGCCACGCTGGACTGGTGACCGACGGCGACGCCGACCGCATCGGCGCGGTGGCGGAAGACGGCAGCTTCGTCGATTCGCACAAGTGCATGTGCGTTCTGCTGAAATGGCTGCTGGAGTACAAAAAGTGGCCAGGCGACGTGGTGCGCGCCTTCAACACCACCGGCATGATGGACCGCATCGCCGCCAAATACGGACGCAAGCTGTACGAGTGCAACATTGGCTTCAAATACATCGCCGATCTGATGATGGAACACGACATTCTGATTGGCGGAGAAGAATCGGGCGGCATCGGCTACGGTCGTTTCCTCCCCGAACGCGACGGCATTTTAAACGCGCTGCTGCTGGCGAATGTCATGGCGGAAGAAGAAAAGCCGCTCGGCCAGTTGGTCGCCGACCTGCAACGCGAATTCGGCGCGCATTATTATGGCCGACGCGACTTGCACATTTCCGATGAGATGAAAAACGGCTCCATCCGCCGCGCCGCCGATCCGCAGACCACGAAGCTCGGAGCATATTCCATCCTGCGCAAGGAGAATCGCGACGGCGTGAAGTTCTATCTCGACGCTCCTAAATATGGCAACGGCGCTGACCCGTGGGTATTGTTTCGCGCTTCGGGTACCGAACGCATGCTGCGCTGCTATGTGGAAGCGGCGAAACCCGAACTGGTCGAAGAGATTCTTGAAAGCGGCGAGCGCTTCGTGCGGCAGGTCTAGATACAAGCCGTTTTCAACGAATGCCCGCATTGCCCGATCCCGCACGCACTTCCACGAACCTAAGAAAACAATGAGGGTTATAATCTGGCTTGCTTCAACTAAGAAGCGGAGGAAGCCAATGGATCAGCTGTTATGGGTTCCGGTGGGAATTGTCGCTCTCATTGTGCTCTACCTTATCCTGGGAAGCTTTTTCACCGTGCGTACGGCCGAAGTCGCTGTGATCACGCGATTCGGCAAGTTCCTTCGCGTTGCCGAGCCCGGACTGAACTGGAAGAGACCGTTCTTCGACACCGTAACGGGCACGGTCAGTCTGCGCGTAAATCAGATCACTCTGACCATGGAGACGAAGACCAAAGACAACGTGTTCGTCACTATTCCGATTTCCGTGCAGAATCGCGTGCGCCCGGAGAAGGTCTACGACGCCTACTACAAACTGTCCGATCCAGTGGCGCAGATCAAGTCTTATGTTGAGCAGGTAATCCTGGGCCATGTCCCGGGAATGACGCTGGACGAAGTGTTTGCCTCGCAATCGAGCATCGCCGCGGCGGTCAAGCAGGAACTGGATGCGGACATGGCGACCTTCGGATACGAAATTGTAAATGTGCTAGTCACCGACATTGTTCCCGATGCCAAGGTGAAGTCGGCCATGAACGACATCAACGCGGCCCAGCGCGAACAAGTGGCGGCGAACGCCAGGGGCGAGGCCGAGAAAATTCTGGTGGTAAAGAAGGCCGAAGCCGAGGCGGAAAGCAAAGCTCTCCAGGGACAGGGGATCGCAAATCAGAGGAAAGCCATCATCGAAGGCCTTCAGGCCTCGATTGAACAGTTCCAAAAGGTGGTGGAGGGAGCCTCGGCGAAAGAAGTCATGCAGCTAGTGATGGTGACGCAGTATTTCGATACTCTGAAGTCGATTGGGGAGAACGATAAGACCAGCACGTTGTTTCTGTCGCACTCGCCTGCGGCGGTGAAGGAAGTCTCGGATCAGATTCTGCAGTCGATGCTGGTGGCTGAGAAAGC
>PLUW01000089.1:0-2161 GCA_003162935.1 Acidobacteriaceae bacterium | reverse complement strand
GAATCGCGCCGCTACAACCGCATCAAGCGGTGGTTGGGCATCGCCGATTTCGCGCTCGGCTTCGGACTGCTGGTTGTGCTCCTGGCCACCGGATGGACCGGAACGCTGCGCGATCTGGCCGAGCGCGGCGCTTCGCAAAACTACTCCTTCGCCGTCTTCCTCTATGTTCTGATGCTGATGCTGATCAGCAAAGTGCTGGGGACTCCGCTCGAGTACTACGGTTTCCGCCTGGAGCACCGCTATAACCTCTCCAACCAGAAGCTTCGCTCCTGGCTCTGGGACGAATGCAAGAGCTTTCTGATCGGCTTGGTCATGGCCGCGATAGTGGTGGAACTGCTCTACATGCTGATGCGCCAGTCCCCGCAGCACTGGTGGCTGATCGCGTGGGCGGTGTTCCTCGGACTCATGGTGCTGCTTGCTCAAATTGCGCCAGTGGTACTGTTTCCGATTTTCTACAAATTTGAACCACTGGAAAACGAAGAACTCAAGCGTCGCCTGATTATTCTGAGCGAACGGGCCGGCACGCGCGTGCGCGGCGTCTACAAGTGGCATCTATCGGAGAAAAGCAAGAAGGCCAATGCCGCGCTCACCGGCCTCGGCGCAACCCGCCGCATCATCCTTGCCGACACCTTGCTCGACAACTATTCCGATGACGAAATCGAAGCGGTACTCGCGCACGAACTCGGCCACCACGTGCACCGTCACATCCTGAAAAGTATTTTCGTGCAGGCGGGAATTACGCTCCTCGGTTTCTGGCTGGCCAACGAAGTTCTGCACTACGCCGTGGATCGCCGCCACATGTTCGCGGGCATGTACGATTTCGCCGATTTACCCCTGCTGATTCTGGTCTCGACCGTGCTTTCGTTCTTGCTGATGCCTGCGCTCAACGCCTACTCGCGCTTCAACGAGCGCCAGGCCGACCGCTATTGCTTCGAGTCGGTGGTCAATGTCGAACCCTTCATTTCGTCGATGAACAAGTTGGCTGATCAGAATCTCGCAGAGAAAACGCCATCGCGCTGGGTGGAGTGGCTCCTCCACTCGCATCCCGCGATCACAAAACGAGTAGCCGCCGCTGAAGCATGGGCGAAGTCGCACTGAGATTGCAGAAGTCAGATTGCAGAAGTGAAAATCTTCTCAGCGCACCCCGCGTTAAAGATTTTACTTCTGCAATCTGACTTCTTACTTCTGCAATTTCAGCATCTCTTCCACCCGCCGCACATCCTCCTCCGTATCGACGCCTACGGTATCGAACGGCGTCTCCGCCACGTAAATCGAAACCCCGTTCTCCAGAAAGCGCAACTGTTCCAGTCGCTCGCTGCGCTCCAGCGAGGACTCCGGCCAGCGCACGAACTGATCAAGCGCGGCTTTGCGATAGCCATAGAACCCAAGATGTTTGTAGTAGCACGGCTTCACGCCATCGCGATCATGCGGAATCGTAGCCCGCGAAAAGTATAGCGCCCGTCCCGCCGCATCCGTCACGACCTTTACCGCGCTCGGATTATCGACGTCGCACTCTGCCGCCGCGGTTTTCAGCGTCCCCACCTCGACCTCGGGACCTTGCATCACCGCGATCAAGCTCTCGATGTGCTCCGGCCGGGTCAGCGGCTCGTCGCCCTGAACATTCAAATAAATGTCCCCCGCAATGACGGTTGAAATCTCGTGTGCCCGCTCCGTTCCTGACCGATGCGCCGCCGATGTCATGCGCGCGACAAAACCTTGTTGCTCGCAGAACCGCAGGATCTCGTCCGAATCCGTGGCGACAATCACCTGGTCGACCAACGAACACCGCCGCACTCCGCGATACACCCAGGCCAGCAACGGTTCGCCCGCAATCTCGCGCAGCATCTTGCGCGGCAACCGCGTAGACGCGAGGCGCGCGGGAATCACAGCGATGACTTTCATGCGCCCAGTTTCGCATATTTCACTCGGCGCCGTGCGGTTGGATACGGCATTCGACAGTGCCTTCGTTTGACACTGCATTCCATCGACTTTTAGAATGCACTAGGGACGCGCCCACCCGCGTCTGCGGGACTCTGTGCCCACTTCCGGGCTGTTCCTGGTTTCCTTCCGCGTATTTCCGGATTGGCGGTGTAGCTCAGGTGGTTAGAGCGACGGTCTCATAATCCGTAGGTCGTAGGTTCGAGTCCTACCGCCGCCACCA
>PLUW01000007.1 GCA_003162935.1 Acidobacteriaceae bacterium | reverse complement strand
CTCTACCAACTGAGCTACGCGCCCACACCATTGAAAACAATCAGTTAACCAACCTCGACTCCCCGGCATTCTTTGCAGATTCATTGCAGATTAGCTCAACGCGACCATCAACCAAGGTGTTCATCTGGTCCATCGCCGCGATGCTCTGCGCGTCTCGCGTCTTGATGTAGCACTGCTGCGTCACTGCGACGTTGCTGTGCCTGAGAATGCGCTGAATCGTCAAATCATCCACTCCGAGCGCGTGCAAGTTCGTCGCGAGCCCACGGCGAAAAGCATGAAAGCCGTGCCACTCGGGACGGGCCTTGTCACGGGTGTAATCGTGATTGGCGCCCCCGTGCTCGATTTTTTCCAACCCGCACGCGCAGACGTTGAGCGCCGGCAGGATCTGATCGTTTAACAGGTTGTTCATAGCAAGGGGCGTACTGTTGCGGGTCTTAAACATTATGCCACAGGTGGGNNACCGGAACGCTGGCCTTTGATTTCTCCGTCTTCGGTTCGCCCGCAATTCCCCGCCACATGCCGCGAGTCACCGCCAGGGTTTCGCCGTCGTAATTTTCCCATTGCAGTCCCTCGATCTCCCCGCGGCGCAGCCCGGTGAATGCAGCGACGGCGATCACGCTGCGCGACGGCTCGGGAACAAAGCGCAGCATCCCGAGCACTTGATCCAAATCATAAGCGACGGTTTCAGCCGATGGCTTCGCCTTCGGGAGAGACGTTTCGCGCATCGGATTCGAGCCAAGGCGATACTCCTGCTGAATGGCCAACTTGAAAATTCCGCTCAGGATGGATTTAAGTTTGTGTAACGTCGCCTTCGTCATTTCGGGATTGTCCCGCGCGACGCCTTCTAAGACTCGCTGCGCTTCCGGTGTGGAGAAATCGCGCAAGAGTTGAGAGCCGCACCGCGGCGCCAGGCTGTTTTTCCAGTAGCCGCGATATACATGCACCGTCGAAGCCGCGTACCGGTTCTTGATCGTTGGGAACCAAACCTGAGTGACAAACTCTTCCAGCGTCGAAGCGCGCTCGGGATTGTCACGGCTGCTATTGATTTTCGCCATGAACTCAGCCTGCTTCTGTTCCACCACTTCCGGCGGCCGTTTCATGCGGCGATGTTCGGGCGCGACGGCGCAGAGCTTTTGAGCACACTGCTTGCGCACAGCAACGCCGTTTTCAACCCGCGTATCGTGGAAGCGGATCCACCAAAAACCGCCAACTTTCCAGACATAACCTCGCTGCACTCTCGTGTTCATGCCCGCCCGCCTTTCTTGGCCTTTGGAGCCTTGCCTGCTTTGCGGGCGCGTTCGATGCGTTGTTTTTTGCTGAGCGCCGCCGCCGAAGCCTTTCCGCCCTTCGCTCCCAGTTTCGCGAGGTACTTGCTTAACTCTTCCTTGTCCATGACGTTCTCCTATCCGAGCCGTTCAAATCATACCGGCTTAGATAGGCACAAATATAAACTAACCGGCTTAGAAAGCAAGTGAAAAACCTCTCACCGCCCGCGCTCGATCGCTTCCAGATGCTCGCGCGCCAGTTTCATGACGTGCATCATGACGCAGTGTTCCCGCTGTTGAGCGTTCAACTTGCTTGCGACCTTCGCCGCCAGTGGCGCAGCGTTCGCGGTCACGCCGCCATGCGCCCGCGGATCGGCCATGCTCTCGATCAGCCAAAGAATCTGCTGGTAGACGTTCAAGTTTTTCGGCATCGGACCGATTTCGCGATCATCCGGCGGATGTGCCGGCAGGGGCGAACTGTCGAACTGGTACGGCACTTTTAGTTCTTCCACGCGTTCGACTGTCCGCTCCACCATCCGGTCAACCGTCCGCTCAACGTTTCCATTTCTCATTGACGCCCGCCAGCTTTTCGGCGCGTGAGCCACGCGGCCAGGCGAGGATCCGCTAGGTCAATCCGGACGTATTTTCCGAACCTCACAACTGGCAATGGGTCGACTGCGCCCGCGCGGGTCGAATGCTGCAGCCAAGTCTTCGGCAAACTCCAGAGCCTCGCCAACTCTGCCAGGTCCACGAGTTTCGGGACGTGCGTTTGCGGTGCCGGTTCGAGTTTCTTTAATTCCGCGATCGGGCTCATGTCCGCGCCGCCTTCGGCGCTTCGTCTGCGCCAGTTCGAATCGATTCCGACTCCCCACACTTCACTACGGTGGAGTGTGGAGTCTTCCAAGTGGTTTTCTTTTCAACGCNNCAGCACGGTGGAGCGTGCACTTTGCTCACACTCCACTACGGTGGAGAGAGGGTTTACCTGGGTATGGGTTGGGCCGCCTTGGGGGTTGCCCTTGGGGTTGGTTGAACGGTTAGAACTGGCAGTCACCCTCAACTCAGACCGGAGAGTGCGCTCTTTGTCGCGCTCCGTTCTTAGGCGCTCATGCACACTCGAAAGCATGGTCTGAAATTTCGGACTGTCAGGAGTGAAACGGTAGTGGTTAACGTCGCGGAAATTCTCGCGCGCCTTCGGTAACACCTGCAGCAACCCGATCTGCGCGAAGCGCTGCAAGACTTTCGCGATCGTCGTGTCAGACGCCTTGCCGGAATAGCGGGCGAGCCCGCGATACGAGATCGAAACTTCGCCGTTCTCGGCAAAGCAGAATAGGACTGGTAGAATCGCGCGCCCCGCATCGTCAAGCGCCGCCCAAACGCCGCTGCGCACAAACATCTCCAGCGGAAAAGACGAAAGCCCTACCGGGGACGTTGCCCAGCGTTCCGGCCGTGACAGTTTCGCGTTCTTCGCAATCGTTGGAACTGGCCAGCGCGCGCAGATCCATGCCGTCGCCTCTCGCAGCGCACGGCTCGGCTCGAACTCCTCATGCTTGATCACCAGATCAATCACAGACATCGAATCCGCATCGCAGCCGTGACACTTCGCGCGGTTGCGGTAGAAAGATAAACTCGCGGTGCGGTCCCCGTTTTGGTGTGCTCCAACGCGCCAGCAGTGCGCGACATTGCGCCCCGCGATGCGAATCCCCAGCGCGCTCGCTACTTCTGCAATCGGAATCCGGTGTCGTATGAAGGCCATGTCGGGAATTTCTCCGCTCACCGTTCGACCTCTTCCGGATCGCGATAACGCACCGCTTCACTGAAAAGACGCTCCTGTGGCTCTGTCTCGCGTATTGGTTTCGGAGCGCTCCGCGGCATCGCTGGGAGCGGTTTCAGCCTATAAAACCCGCGACGGCGCCCGCTGTCGGAAACTTCCAACTTGTTTTCGATCGCGAAGCCGCGCTTGCGAAGCCCATTGATCCTCGCGCAGTATTGAAGGCTGATTTCGGATAAATCACGCGCAGATACCCACGTCCCGCTCTGCTTCAGTAGTTGAAGGATGCGGCCCTCTTGCGTCTCATCGGGGATAATGCCAGTCACGCGCGCACCTCCACTTTCGGATTCTCAAGAAGCAAGAGTTGCGCGGAGACCGGACTCCACCGCCCTTTGCCCGTCATGCATCGCCCGCGCGTCGTGTGACGTTCCCTCGGGAGCCTGCAGGCCATGCACAGCGCATTCCGTGACGCCTCGATCGCGTCCAGGTCGCGCCGGTCCGACGGATGATCTGGTAACCCGACAAGGATGGCCAGGCCAGGAGTTGCCGCCTCGATCAGCGCTGCCAGCCGTCGCAATCTCTTCGCATGATTTCCCGATAGCAAATTACGGGAGCGGTCGCGCAGGACGGCCGCGGCACCGAGGAGATGACTACGCAGTCGCGAAACTTGCTCCTCAACCGCTGTCGTGTTACGTTCAAGCCGTTCCATCGTTTCTCCTTTGTGGCGCCCGCAACCTGACCGGACCGTGGGCGCCGCGCTTTCCTTTAAACGAATCCCTCCAAGCAGCCTTCCCTCGCCTGCATCCGCACATGTGAAATTCGCTGCCGGTAGAAATTGGCGAGAGTGATGGACTGCCCCTGAGTGAGCGCGCGTCGGCCTGATTCCGCTTCGGACAACCGATAGGCGGGAATCCCGGTTGCCAATTCCACGCCTCGCAGCGTCAGGCCAAGAAAACCGCGCACGCGCCGCAGATATTCGGGAGTCTCAGTCGCAATCATGGGCGGATGTTAGATCGGGCGCAGCACGGCAATCTACCCCCTCGTAAGAGTCAAAAAGGGGGAAGCTTTGTGGAAAAGTGCTGCTTAGGGATTCAGGCGGGGAACAAAAACAGCAGAGGCAATCGGGGCTAGTTTCGAGATGTTGTCACGCGTCTTTTTCGCATCATTCCGACGCCGCAACCACGTCCACCAATCATCGAACATAGAGCCCGGCTTGTGACGACTGGCGCTGATCGCGGTCAGAAGATATCGCGGATCAGAGCGCAGAAAGGCGAGCCATAAATCCAGGTTGCTGCCGGCCAAGTGGAACACGCCAGCATCGCTCCGCACGATCGTTTCAAACTGCTTAATGAGCGCATCGTTGGAGACGCTCATGCGTTGAACGGCGAACCAATGATGTAACTGCCTGAGCACTTGGCGCAGTTGTGGGACTGTCTCTTGCTTGAAGACATACAGCGTCGGATCATCGTCCGGTGCGTTCTGTTTGCCCTGCGAGATAAGTACCGAGCGCTTCCATGCTCGCGCGAATCGCATGATTTTGTCTGGCCCGTCCAGATCGTTATCCCATGCCTTGAAGCGGTCGCTCGCGATCGCGGTTTGTGTAAGAGTCCAGCCGAATGTGACCACTTGATTGATCAGTAACTCATCCACTTTTGCGTGAATCGAGCGCACGATTGCCGAGCCCGCAGCCGCTTTGCGCTCCGTCTCGGAGCACGTCAACAGTCTCTCAAGCTCAGCGTGCTCATCGGGAGTGAGTTGTCCCAAGAGCACCAGCAAAAAACGCTTTTCAACTTCGGGATTCAGCACTTCCGGCGATCGGTAGGCAAACCGGGGGATCTGAGAAACGATCTGTGGCACGTTGCGAAGCGGTGATGATCTGCGCGGCATCTGCTCACTCCCTACAGTGAGTCCCGAAGCCAGCGAAACGGTAGGGCGTCCCGCTGGTGCTGCAGTTACAAGCGCGCTTCGGGTTCTTATATCCACATACTAGCCGAATTGGACGCGATCGCCAGCGTTTTTTCTGTCACGAATCGGTCCGAATGGAAGGCAGTCTGGCTCGTGTTCCGGCTGTGCGTGATTGCCGCACATCAAGATGTGACCCGCCCCATAGACAGAACAAACGCGTTGATGTGCCATAGGTAGGTTCCCTGAAAGAGGTGATTACCGTGCGCTGCATCTGTGCCTTCCTAGTGTGCCTTGTCGTTTCCGGTTTCGCCGTCGCCCAAGACTCACGCGCTGATCTATTTGGCGGATACTCCTATGGAAGTATCGATACAAACGGACTCACAAAGTCCCGTCAGAGCATCAATGGTTGGGAAACATCAATCTCTGGCAACTTTAACAAGTGGTTCGCGGCAGAGGCCGACGTAGCGGGCTATTACAAGAATCTCAGCGGTGTGTCTGTGACGGACTATTCCTATGGCGCCGGCCCGCGCATCAATTTCAAACCGTTCTTTGTTCATGCGCTGATCGGCGGCGATCATCTCACCGGGAGCGCGTCAGGAATGTCCCTGTCTCAAGACAGCCTAGCGGGAGCGTTCGGCGGTGGAGTGCAATGGAAAGTGTCTGGCCCACTTTCTGTTCGGGCATCGGCTGACTACGTTTTCACGCGGCACAACATCACAGGCGGTCCATCGGTAACACAGAACAACGTCCGAGCCTCAGTCGGAATCGTGTACAGCTTTGGCCGCACAGAGCACGCGCCTGCATCGCCGCGTCAGTCGGCTCCAACGGCTCCAAGCGCAGGAATGAAAATATCCTCACTCGGAATCATGGTCACGGTGGGAGCGAATCCAGGGGCGGAGATTACGGACGAAGCGCCGAACAGCGTAGCGGCGCTCGCTGGCATCCATGTAGGCGATGTAATTAACGCGGTGGACGGCAAGCCCGTAAGGACTCCAATGGAGCTAGCAGCGGCACTAGTGAACCGTTCGGCGGGGGATAAAGTCACGATCGGCTTTCTGATTCGCGGCCAATGGCAGACGGATAAAGTCTTACTACTCGGAAACTGATGACCCTCGACGCGGAAAAACCTTCGGAACGGGAGTGAGTCTGCAAAGAGTTTGCAACGGCCAGTTTTAGCCGCATGGAATCACGCGATTGCGTAGAACAACGCCTGCGCTAGGCGTGAGTAACCTACGCCGGCAACGCCGGCAGAGCGCTTTCCACAAGTTGCTTGAGTCGCTCTATCTCGCGAGGATTGAAGTTATCCGTCGCCTCGCGCACGTGCTCTGCGATCTGCAGATCGAGCTCATGCGGGCTCTGTGTCGGTGCCAGGTGCACATGCTGGTGGCGATGCAGATGCAGTTCGCCCGCGGTTGGCTGCTGCTGTAACTCACCGCTCACGCGACCGATCAGTTGTAAGCAGGCGCGCAACTCTTTCAGCGCTTGCAGCGCCGCGGGCCAGTCCTTCGAGCGCTTCGCCTTTGTCGCAATGTCCTGCACTTCCGCTAGCACCGCCTCAATTCGCGCCAGGAGAGAACTGGCGCCCGCAACCTGTGCCGCGTCAATCACCGCTTGCGACAGGTGCCGCTTGTGTCGATGCAGGGCCCACGCGCTCACGCCGGTTCTTTCCGCTACAACGCGCAAACTCAGCCTGTTGCGCAAGAGCAAATCCTCGATGGCCAACTTCTCAGGATGACGGCAGATAGTGCAACTTGGAGGCATAGCGTGATTCTCCGCGTGTTGCGAGTAACTACGGTTCTGATCCGGATTATAGATTGTTGCGAATCTGTTGCGTAATCGCGTGATGTGTTGCGCAACGGGGTTCCGGGCGTTGTAAGTGAGCAGGGAGTCGTAGTTTTGGGGAGTAAGAAGCGCTGTAGAGGGTCTAGGACGGTTTTGGGGGTGTAATCGGTCGCTCGGGCGCTGGAGCGCTGCCCTGGCTAGGCTGTGCGCGTCGGGCGTAGGCTGTAGACGTTGCCCGCGTTTACACTAGATGGTTCTGTAAAGGATCGGCGTCAGCGACGCGAAGGGAAGGATGGAAAAATGAAAGTTGAAACTCTCACACCAGTGGAACGTCTACAACTAGCCAATCAGTTTGCGATCCTCGAAAAGCTCTATCACCCTAACGGTGAGCACTTCGCGAAGAACCGCAAGATTCTCGAAGACGGGTACACGCTGTTGTATGAGCAAGTTTTCCCAGGAGATCGTTGAGGAAATGAGCCTCGATGATTGCCGGTACGTCTATGACGTACTCGATATGCACACATCGCTGCGCCAGAGCTTCGAGCACTTGGCCGACAAGGAAGGGTTGGCTCTTGAAGACGTGACCTTCCATGGCTTCGACGGGAACAACGAGACTGCTCACTACGTTTTCATCCGGTTTTTAAGGGACGAGGGACAACGTTGGACGAAGATATTGAAGGACTGCGAATTAAATACGCATTCGCAGACTACCGGCCGCTACGTCGAGATGCTCTCTAAGTGGCGTGCAGCCGGTGATTATCAGCATCGGCACGAACTGACCGTTGCACAGATTAAAGCGATCATCAACAAGTAGCGTTTCGGGTTGTCGCGCGCCAGTCAAAACGCTCACCTGTAACCAGAGTGCGGGCCCATTAGCATGTCATATCTGATCGCAGCGCGATCTCCGTCAGGGTGACGAGTGAGCACGTCAAGACAGTGATCGCAGATCTCGGAAACCGTTCCTTCGGGACGGTTGCGGCCGGTTTGGGACGAACGGCGGACGATGCTTTTGGGGTCGTTGGTTAATACTTGGGTCGGATTGAGTAACATCAATCGATGATCTAGCTTTTTCACCGCCAGCAGGTCGGTGATGACCGCAGACGCGCGGACCTCTTGCCAACAAAATGCATCCCACTCCTCAAAAGACAGAGGCTCGTCCGCTAGCACGATTTTTAGCTGACCTACTTGTTGAAGCGGCTGCACCGCTGTTTTGAAGTGTTCGTCCTTCTGAACCGATAGCGCGGTCTTTCGAGAAAAGATGTAGAGCAGTGGTCCCGCGTCCGGGTCCACAATTCCGTGTATCGTGGTACAGCAGAAATAGTCTGGCGGTGTGGGGAACGATTCGGACAGGAAAGTTTCAAGCTGGTAGGTCTGCATCTGGTCCCAGTCTGGGATGATAGCTCTTAGCTTGATCCTTGGGGCGTCAGAAAAGCGGCGACGGGAGAAGAAAGCGGGCTTGTGGGAAAACTCCAACTTTTCGTTTTTCAACTCATTGAAAACACAGGCGCGTCTCATTTTGAGTTCCCACTGTGGAGTTCCCTGTGGAAAACTTTCAGCGAGGGAGCAACTTGCGAATCTGAATCGCCAACTGCCAGTCGCGCGCCGCGCTCGTGATCTTCGCGATGGTTTCCAGGTGCCGGATCAGGTCCGCACGCCACAGTGCATAGACCGCGCGCTGACTGAGTGTCGCCAGTGGTTTCCCGCCGTGCGGAGTTGGTAAGTATTTTGCGAAGTTCTGCTGTGCCATTCATGGGCCTTTAAAAAAGGCGGCCCGTTTAGACCGCCCCTAGCGCCGCGGCGCACAAGGAGAAAGCACGCCCAGCACCAACTTTTTCCAGGTGACGGGAGGAGGATTGGTGGCTATGAATCACCAAAAACTCCCGCCACCTGTTGCCCACTCACAGCGGATGGACGCCGCCGGCAGGCCGCGCCAAGTGAGAAACGGAGCACCTTGGCGAACGTAAACTAAAAGCAGGAGCGGTGCCGCCCGCTCCCGCTTTTGCGCTGCGACTCGTCAAACAGCGCAACCCGCCACGGCCATGGAGGCCATCCACCCCGCGGCGAATTTCTCTTTACCGAATCCCGAGCGCGGCGCCTGCCTCATCGTTTCCGCCAGCGTAAAGCGCCAACAAAGTGACAAGCTCTTCCAATCGTGCCAGCTTCGCCAGTCGCGTTTGTGCTGTAGATTTCTGCAGCGTCGAGGTGCGCGCCTTGTCCGGCGATTCGACAATTGGCGGGCCGGACGTGGGCTCGTATCGCGGCGCCGTGCTTTGGCTGTAACGCTGTTCAAACGTGCCGCCAGGCGTCGGCGGTGTGACGTTCTGCATCGCCTGAATCGTCGGATATTGCGAAGCCATTATTTCGCGAAATCGCGCGTAGTATTCGGGCGCGTCCGGCTTCGGTCCCACGCTTACGAGATCCTCTGCAGAGAACTCGTGAATCTCGCCCGTGCCCTGCGGAAACAGTTCATCGGACGGATGGCCCGTCGAACCAAACGTGTCGGCAACGCTGCCCTTCGCAAAACCGCTGTTTGGCTGAATCTTTCTGATCATGGCCAGTTTCGCCTTGGTCTCCGCGGGAAAACCCGCGCCAGAAAATGCCGCTTCAACACTTCCGCGGTGCGTGGCCTTCGCCTGCTCCGTCAAGCTCTCCGAACGTGTAATCGTCTTATTGATCGCGTCCAAAATTGCCGCTCTACTCTGCATAACCTGTCTCTCCTTTGTCGCTGAATTTTTCTTGCGGTTCTAGGCCGCGGACGTATGGATTCCGACCGCTAGGCGCTCGATCCGCGAAGCCGCATTTCGCCCGTCAGACTGGTTCCGCGCATGTAGATACTGGCGCGTTCTCAGATGCCCCACGATCGCGTCAATGATCGCTTGCTGTTTGTCGCGCTCTGCGATCGCCTTTAATCCCGCCTCGATCTTGTTGGCGATGAACTCCGTCTCCTCCGCGATCGCTTCCGCTTGGCGCGCCTCTTCCTCGCGCGCGGCCAACTCTGCGCGCTCCCGAGTGAACCGATCGAGCTCGCCCTTCGGAATCGCAAGCAACTGTCTCAATCCTGAAATCTTCGCCTCGACTTTCAGCATCTTCGCGCGATAGCGTTCGACATCATCGCCAGCGCCATTCGCACCGCCTGCAAGCCTCGTGCACGCTCCCGAATATTCCGTCCGCAGTCCGGCCAACTCTTCCGCGGCCTCTGCGATGCGTTGCTCGATATTTCGGACCTTCGCAGTCGCCGCGATGATGCGCTGATCGATTGTCGCCGTTAACTCTTCAGGTGCTGCGGTTGCCGTTGCCATCGTCGTTTGCTCTCCTGAGTAACTCCCCAAGCGGGAAGGGTTATTACTTGCTGTTAGTCGCTGCCTGCGTCGCCAGCGAGATCGCGATCGACTGCAAGAGTTGAAGGGTGAGCCATTGCAACTTGATCGCGTCCGCTGCACTTGCTGGCGGTCGCGGTATCGCCATGCTAGTTACAAGCTGTTGGATCTCGTCTGCGTCCATCGTTTTCTGTTCTCCCTTTTTCGCATCGTAGCCGACGCGCGAGCGAGCGCAACCACTTTATTTTTTTGGCCGTCTTTGACGCGGCGACGATTCTCCGACTACGATGGTCGCGAAATTGTCGGGGGAAAAAATGCAGACTGCGAGACAACGAACAGCGGCACAGATCGAAGGCGCGCGCACCGGTCGAGAGAAGATTAGCCGCTTATGCCAGCAACGCCAGGAGCGGGAACGCGAAGACTTGCGCGCCATGAAAGAACGCCGCGAGGAAATCGAACAACGCCTACTCGCGCGCGTCGCTCAACTTACTGGCAATGTTCTCCGCTGAACGGATGCCGGTTCCGACTGCAAGGTCCATCCGCACGCATTGCAGCGCTTGCTATCTCCGATAACGCTCAACGGCTGCGAACATTTCGGACACTGGTTTGCCGTCGCCTTCTCCGCTTGCTGCGCTACCGTCGAAAAGCCGCAACTGGCGCACGTTTTGCGCTCGGCTGTGCCGGCGCACGGTTTCCCGCAGCGCGGGCACACGAGCGGGCTCTGCGTCGCGATCGCCTTAGGTTCGTAACCGCTCCCGCGCTCAACTCCGAAAGGTTTGTCATAGCCGCTCCCGGTTGTCCCGCCGAAAAGTTCATCACTGCGCACAGTACTCCTCCGTTTCCACTACCACGATATCTTCGTCACCGCTCGTGAGAATCAGACTTAGAGGCAATCGCCAGTCTGCCGGCCAATTGCAAAAAGACGTGATCGGCGTGACGTGATCGGCGTCTATCCCATGCTCGAAGACAATATGCTCCAGCGGTCGTAATTCTCCGTCCACCAGGTCAATGGTCCAAGGTGCGGGCAGACCTTGCGCCCTGGCCAGCAGTTTCGCGAACGCTGCGCCAAAGAGCAGACGTTCATACCAAGCTGTCTCTGGCGCGTTCATTGCGCATCCTCAGTTTCTCGCCACAAAATAAACGCCCATCCCGCGATCTTTTCGAGCAGCACGCGCCGCGGAGTTTTTAAGTACTCGATTGCCTTTGTGACGATCTCCGCGATGCAGTGCTGGCGGTGAATCCCAATCTGCTGCATGATCACCGTCAACAGGGATTCGCCGTCAACATTGGAGTTTGTATAGTTTTTGCGCTGCGCGTGCTCCTCGCACGATGCCCGCACTGCAGCCGCGAACGCCGCGAACGTCTTGTCTCGCACCGGTGCTTTCATTGTGCGACCGCCCTAGTCCTAGAATCCCATCCGCACAGATTGCAGTGCGAAAACTCGCTCGTACCGGCGCAAGATGCTTTGCACGCGGGACACCGCTGCAGACTCTTCCCGGCCGCCTTCGCCTTGGCTAAGTTGCGCGCCGCAGTGAATTGGCCGCGCGCTTCACCGCTCAATGCTGCCTTCTGCGCCTCTGCCAAGGTTGTGAACTGTTCCTCTGCCTCTTCCCGCGTCCTTGCCGGGCCCAGCGGACCGTGATAAGGAACCGACGGCAATCCATGACTCGCGAACTTCTCCAGTTGCGCCTTTTGCTGCTCAGTCGCCGCATCCCCGGCCGCGTGCGCTGCAGCCATCGCCGAAGCCCACACGTAGAGCCCGCCATCCTCGCGGAAGTAATTCAGCGCTTGACTGGCGCAATCGAGCTGATCATCGTGCGGCGCGCGCGGGAAAGCGCTCACTTCGTCCAAAAACTCATTGAGCCACGGCGCCGCCTGTGGCAGATAGACGCTCCCGCACTCCAGTTGCGGAGTGCACGCCTGCGCCCGCGCTACTTTGTCGCGATCTGGATTGATCGGCCGCAAAGGTAGCGACGTGGTAGCGCGCAACTCTTGAATCAAACTCTGACCGCTTGCCGTGTCTTCGATCAAAACCGCATCCGGGCGCCATTGCTCGGCAAACGCGATTAGCATGGTTTTCAGCTTGGGATATTCCACGCGCCCGCGCCAGCACGCGAGCAGATAGAAACTCGTTTCCGTCTTCCCCCAAGCTTGCATGACCGAGAAATCGTTCTGCTGGCCAGTTTTGAATGCCGGATCCAGCGAGACGATCTTGCGGACAAACTTTTCAGGCGCGACGGTGTAGTACTGCCACCACTCGCGATGCCAGACCACGCCTTCGGCCGCGGCCGGCTGCCCCATATAGAGGCACGTCCACGCGGCAGAGCCCACCTCAAAGCGCTTCTGCGTCAGAACTTCCAAACCGTAGCGCTCGGGCCATAAGGGCTCGCCTTCGCTGCGCCCTAGCGGGTCGTTTGCTTCTGCGAGTGCGGCCAGGTTTGTAACGTCCCAGCTTTCCTCCTGGCGTTCGGTGAGCAGGTAATCGAACAGATCGCCGCATCCCCATCGTGTGCCCACTAGAATTACCGAGCCATCAGGAGCAAGGCGCGTGAGCGCGACGCGACAATACCAGTCAATGACCTCGCGACGGATCGCCGCGCTGCGCGCTTCTTTGTCGTCTTTGAAAACGTCGTCAATGATGATCAGATCGGCAGAGCGCCCGGTGAGTGCGCCATTGCGCGAGACTGCGAGGAAACCGCCGCCGGCGACAAGATCAACGCGGTTGCTGCTCGCTGCGCTGTCGTCTACTTCGCACTCGGGGAAGATTTCGCGGTGACGTGCATCTCGCAGCGTCCGCAGCACAGCGCGGCCAAGGTCCATTGCTCGATCGTCGCCATAGGTCGCGTCGACCACGCGGCGCCGCGAATTGCGACCGAGATACCAGCAAGCGAACAGGATGCTTGCCGTTAGTGACTTGCCGTGCTGTGGCGGAAGGCTGATCATCGTCCGCGGTTGCTCACTGCGTTCGATGCGCTCTAACTTCGCGACCATGAACTTATGGTGACGGCTCGGCTTGTAAGGCGGGTAAACGTACTCGCAGTACGCCAGGAATGAGTTGCGCGCCTTCTGCCGTCTGCGCTCGGCCAGGAGCCCGCCTAAGAGCGTTGCTTTTTTCGGTTGCGCGATCGGATCAGCGCCCATGCTCGCAACGTAGCAGTCAGAGAGTGCGCGGAGCAAATTTTGCGGGATGGTTTTTTCGTAGGGGAGAATCTTCGAGCGGCGACAAAAAATTTTGCAGACTCCATTGCAGACTAGCGGCTACCAACAGCAAAGGACCGCTACCAGCGGCCCTCTGCATCGTTCTATGCTATTGAAAATGCGTGACGCGCCTTGCTAGCGGCACTTTAAAAGGGCGTTGCTCTACCAACTGAGCTACGCGCCCCACCAATTTCAATCTAACATATTTTCCGCGCGTACTCGTCCGGATGAGGCGGCCCGTGACGTTTCGCGAGCAAAAGCTATACACTCGGCATTTATGGTTCGTTTGGATTCACTTTGGGCAAGACTTGCGTTTGGGCTTGGCACGATTCTTTTTTATGCGATCCTGTCGCCAACACTTGGCCATGCGGCGCCGAAGAAAGATCCGCCCTCGGTGCGCTGGACCGCAGGCGCTCTAGGTTGCACATTCGAGCGCCGCGACGATGGGAAATATGCGTGGACGATGACGGAGCGTGACCGTACGGTTACACTCCTCATGGATTCGCAGGAACTGGCCAAGAGCGGCCACCGCTTCTATCGCCTGTTCGGCGCTTATATCAGCGTGACCTATATGGGGCAGGACAAGTTTGAGTTTCCTGCGGGCGCACGGATCGACTTCGTTCGTCATCACGATGTGGTTGAGGGCTACGAGGATCCGGGACAACTCGCCAACAAATTGCAGAATGACGTGGATACTAAGGTCTTCGAGACTGAGCGCCAGATCAAGAAGAATCCCAAGATCGCCGAAGAAAAAACGGCGCTGCTGCGCCAGTACCAAAAGGAAGCGGCTGAGTTTATCGAATTTCTGAGCACGCAGACCCTGCCATCCGACGCGGTCATACTGAATCCGGGCAATCCTGAAACCCATGGCTGGGTCCTGTTCAAGACCAGCAACAAGTGGATCGGGCCATGGAAGGAGCGCGAGGACTTTATTCTCAGCGTCGGGATGAAGGATCAGATCTGGCAATTTCCGTTTTCGCTGCCGCCGACGGAAGGCGACTTGATCCTGCGCAAGCCGCCCGAGTAAGTGCAGGGGCGCATAGGGGAAATTGTGTTACAGTTTTGTGCTCGTCGTTCTCTTCAATGGAGATCTCTTCGCAAGCAACGCCCGCACCCAAGAAGTCCGCAGTGCTGTTCTACTGCCCGGTGTGCGCTGCGGAAGTGGGCGACCCGCTGACCTGCGGCGATTGCTCGGCTGTAATCTGCCGCCGCTGTGGATCGCCGTTAGAGTCTTCCGATGAACTGGGCATGGGATGATGCCGTCATTCGCTGTTCGTCGTTCGCGGTTCGCAACACCAAGGGACACCTGGCTTTGGCAGGTTACGGCGAATAGCGAACGACGTGGTGTGCTGGTAACAGGCTGAACGACTACTCCATGAACGCTGCTTCCCCGGCCACCGAAAGCGTCACGCCCGGTCAAAAGCCGGGCCTCGTCCGCGGGCTAAGTCTGCTGGACTCGGTGTTGCTGCTGGTCAGCGGCATCATTGGCTCTTCGATTTTTCTGACCGCTAAAGATATTGCCGGGCCTCTGCCGAATCCAATTCTGTTTTTTCTAGTTTGGGTGCTCGGCGGAGTGATTTCGCTGTGTGCCTGCGTCGCCTTCGCCGAACTGGGCTCGATGTTCCCCGACTCCGGCGGACAATATATTTATCTTCGCGAAGCTTACGGCGATCTGGTGGCGTTTCTTTATGGCTGGATGCTGTTTGCCGTCGCCAATGGCGGCACGATCGCGGCGCTCTCGGTTGCGTCCGCGGCTTACATGGGGAATATCATTCCTGCGATCTCGCAGGACCATGTGATCTTCTCACTGGCAGGCATGCCGTTCACACGCGCGCATGCGGTCGGGCTGGCGCTGATTGTGATCCTCACTTACGTCAACGTGGTCGGGTTGCGCTGGGGCGCGCTCATCCAGAACGTCTCCACCTGGACAAAATTCATCGCCATGTCGGCATTCGTGGTGCTCGGATTCGCCATTGGCAAGGGACATTGGTCGAATTTCAGCGCGCGGGCGCCGGGCGGGTTAAGCATGGGATTGAGTGCTGGGCAGCTGATTTCCGCGCTCGGCGTCGGCTTGATCGCAGTCTTCTGGGCTTACGACGGCTGGGTGTACATCACATGGGTCGCGGGCGAAGTCAAAGATCCGCGGCGCAATGTGCCGCTGGCGATGGTGTTGGGAGTGCTGGTGGTGGGCGCGATTTACCTGGCGATGAACATGACCTATGTTTATGCGCTGCCGTTGAGTGAAATCGCCAAACACGAAACCATTGTTCACGACGCCGCGACCATGCTGTTTTCGTCGGGCGCTGCGGGGTGGCTGTCGGCGATGATCGCGGTTTCGTGTTTCAGCGCGGCGGCGGCATGCACGCTGGCGGGGTCTCGCGTGTATCTCGCCATGGCACAAGACGGAGTCTTCTTCCGCAGCATGGCCGCCATCCATCCCAAGTGGCGCACGCCCGCCTTCAGCCTGATCGGACAAGGGCTCTGGGCGGCGGTGCTCACCATGAGCGGACGCTACGACCAGCTTTATACCTATGTCATCTTCGGCATGGTGCTCTCGTACACACTGACCGTGATCGGCCTGTTTATCTTGCGCTGGAAACGACCCGATGTTCCGCGCCCGTACCGCTGCACGGGTTATCCCTGGCTGCCGGGAATTTATGTCTTGGTCGGAGTGGCGTGGACGCTCAACACGATTATTCAGCGGCCGACGGAGGCATTCTGGGGCGCGGCGATTGTGCTGATTGGGGTGCCGGGATATCTGTATTGGAAGCGAAAGGGCCGGGCGGAAATTGCCGGCTGAAATTCATCTTGCCCATCCTGCGCTTCTCTGTAATTCTAGGCGCTCACCTTTTGCCCGGTGAACCGACACTCGCGCGTGAGCAACCCACGGCCGGAAGGACAACCCGAAATTCGAAAAGACCACAGGCCACTCGCTGGCTCCGGCATCTCCATCGCCGAAGCCGAAGATCCCAACCGCCCGAAGCGAGTCATGGGATTTCGCGACCTGGTGCTCTTCTATGTAGTCACCGGCATCAGCTTGCGCTGGATTGCCACCGCGGCCGCGGCCGGACCCAGCTCGATCGTCATCTGGATCGGCGCATGGCTTGCCTTTTACACGCCGCTTGCGCTCTCGGTGGTTGAGCTTTCTTCGCGCTATCCGAATGAAGGCGGCCTCTACGTTTGGTCGAAGCGCGCTTTTGGCGACTTTTCCGGCTTCATGGCGGCTTGGACTTACTGGACCTCGAACCTGCCCTACTTCCCTGCCGTGCTGTACTTCGCGGCCAGCAATATTCTCTTCATGCGGCAGGCGCAGTGGTCGCATCTTTCCGCGAACCCGACTTTCTACATTGTGTTTGCGCTGGTGACGCTGGCAGCGGCCACGCTGCTGAATGTGGTCGGACTCGACGTCGGCAAATGGCTGCACAACGTCGGCGCGCTCGCCATGTGGATTCCCGTACTCATCGTCATCGGCATGGGTTTGCTGGCCTGGCATCGCTTCGGATCTGCGACGACGTTTTCTCTGCACACGATGAAGCCCAGCGTGCGCCTCGACGACATCATCTTCTGGTCGGTGCTGACGTTTGCATTTGGCGGATGCGAAACGGCGTCGTTCATGGCGGAAGAAATCAAGAACGCTCGCCGCACAATTCCGCTGGCTTTGTTCTTTGGAGGACTGACGGTTGCGTTCTGTTACATCGTCGGAACAGTCTGCGTGCTGCTGGCGCTGCCGTCGTCAGAAGTGAGCCCGCTGCAAGGACTGGTGCAAGCCATCGCCAAGACGGGCGATCGCGTCGGACTTCCCTATTTTCTTCCGGTCGCGGCGTTCTTGATTGCGCTCAGCAACATTGGCGCATCGGGAGCGTATCTGGCCGCCGTCGCACGTTTACCTTTTGTGGCTGGCATTGATAACTATCTGCCGCCTGCATTCGGAAAGCTGCATCGCCGCTGGGGGACGCCTTGGGTCGCGCTGTTGGTCCAGGCGGTCATCGGCGCGATTTTCATTTTTCTTGGGCAGGCGGGAACGTCCGTCAAGGGGGCTTACGACGTGCTGGTGAGCATGGGCGTGATCACGTATTTCATTCCGTACTTATATTTGTTTGCATCGATGTTCAAACTGCAAGGGGAACCGGCGGGAGAAGAAGTGATTCGCGTGCCGGGCGGAAAGCCAGCGGCGCATGCGCTGTCCATTCTGGGATTCGCGACAACGCTGTTCACCATCGCCCTGTCGGTTCTGCCGCCGCCGGACGAACCAAACAAGCCGCTGGCGGTCTTCAAAATCGTCGGCGGCTGCGGGGCGCTTGTGCTGATCGGGGTATGGCTGTACTGGGCAGGAAAACGGCGCGCGAACGCAGCACTTACACCGGCGTCGCCGTCTTCCGCTTCGGATTGAAGAACGGCAACGGCACTACCGTCGCAGTCGTCTTCATGCGTTGCGCTTCGATCGTTAATTCCATTTGCAGCTTGGTGCCGGGCTTGGAAAACTCTGTGCCCACGCTGGCCAGCGCAATTAACTTTTTCAGCAGTGGAGAGAACGCCGTCGTCGTCGCCTTGCCTACGTGCTTCTCTCCCGCATAAATGGGCACCGCAACGCGCGAAGCCTGGCTGGGCGCTGCCGGGGAGAGTCCGAACTTGTCGAACTGCTCTTCCACTTCCACCCAATCCACTTCGAGGCCGACCAACTGCCGCGTGACGCCATCTTTGTTGTCTTTGGCCAGCGCGCGCTTGCCGATGAAGTTTTCCTTGTCGAGATGCACCATCTTGCCGAAGCCCAACTCGTAGGGCGAATATTTCTGCGACGGAATCAGCGCCTTCTTGGAACTGGTGTAATCGACCTCGATCAGAAGCAGTCCCGCCTCTACGCGCGATACATCGAGCGCTAGCATTCCGGCGGCGTGGATATCGAACTGCCTGCCCTTGTCCATCAGCGCGTCCCAGACTTTGACGGCCTCGTTCCATGGGATCCAGATTTCGTAGCCTAAGTCGCCGGTGTATCCGGTGCGCGAGATATCCACGGGCACGCCGGCAATCTTGCCACTGGTCTTGCGGAAATATTTCAGGTTGGCGATATCGGCTTCCGCGACCGTCTTCAAGAGCTTTGCCGAAGCCGGGCCTTGCAGCGCCAAAGCGGCGGTCTGCTCGGAGATGTCTTCGACCTGAACGTCCATGTTCAGGCCGTTCTGCCGAAACCAGCGCAGGCTAGGATCGGCTGCGGTCCAGCGATATTTGTTTTCTTCGAGGCGCGTGATCGTGCCATCGTCGATGACCTTGCCGTCTTCATCGCACCAGCAGGCGTAGATGACCTGCCCCACGGCGACTTTGTTGACGTCGCGCGTGATCACGCGATTGACCAGTTTGGTCGCGTCCTTGCCGGTGATCAGATACTTGTAGAGCGGCGAAATATCGATCAGAGCGCAGGCGTTGCGGATCGCGTTGTATTCGTGCTCGTGGTGCACTTCGTAGACGCTGACCGTGTAGTATCCCGACCACTCGCGGTAATTCAGACTGTTGCAGAGGGCGAAAGTTCTCTCGTGAAATGCAGTTCCAATGGGCAAAGCGACCTCGCGTGATTTCCCCAGTGGAACCCTTTGTCCTCGTGGTGACGAGCTTCTCGACCACAGAGGACACGGGGGAACACAGAGGGAATCTAGTAGAAACCCTGACGCCGGATTATATGCACCCACCCACTCCCCCGGCAAGCGCAGAAATAGATTGACCCGCAGTCAGCAATCACTTGTAAGTAGAGACAAAAGGATAGTTTCTCGATAGAATGGCGAGTCACTTTCTGCTGGAGTTCCTGGTCAATCTGGGTTTGAATTTTATCTGGGTCCAATTATGCCTGCTGGTTCGAGCGGTAAGAAATACGATGTGATCGTGATTGGCGGAGGCCACAACGGCCTCACCAACGCCGCCTATCTGGCGAAAGCGGGGAAGAAGGTTCTGGTGCTGGAGCGCCGCCACATTCTCGGCGGAGCGGCCTGCACGGAAGAAGTTTTTCCCGGCTTCAAGTTTTCGGTTTGCTCGTATGTGGTCTCGCTGCTGCGGCCCGAGATCATTCGCGATCTCGATCTTCCCCGCCACGGACTGGAGATTCTGCCGCTGGATGGCACTTTCACTCCCATGCCCAACGGCGATCACTTGTGGCGCGTGAACGATCACGGCCTGACGCATCGCGAGATCGCCCGCCACTCGCGGGTTGACGCCGAAGCTTACGACGAATTCGGCAAGGCGATGCAGGCGATGTGCCGCTTCGTGAAGCCGATCCTCAGCATGATTCCGCCCGACCCGGCGACGCTGAATCCGAAAGAATTGATGAAGCTGCTCTTCATCGGACGCCGCTTCCAGGGCATGTCGGGCGAGGACAAGTACAACCAGGTCCAACTCATGACCATGAGCGCGATCGACTTTCTGGATCAGTGGTTCGAGACGGACGTGCTCAAGGCGACGATGTCGGCGTCGGGCATTATCGGGACTTTTCTCGGCGTGCGCTCGCCGGGCACCGCCTACGTTCTGCTGCATCACTATATGGGAGAAATCGACGGCGCGTTTCGCGCGTGGGGATTCGCGCGCGGCGGCACCGGCGCCATCTCGAACGCGATTGGCGACGCGGCTCGCGAGGCGGGAGCGGAGATCCGCACCGAAGCAGCGATTGCCCAGATCATGGTCAAGAACGGACGCGCCATTGGCGTTGCGCTCGCGAACGGCGACGAGATTTACGCCGACGTGATTTCTTCCAGCGTGGATCCGCGGCTGACATTTACCAAGATGATCGAGCCCGGGCATCTGCCCGATGAATTCATGGAAGGCGTGAACCGCTACAAGTTCCGCGGCTCTTCCGGCAAGGTGAACATGGCGCTGGACGGGCTGCCGAATTTCAAGTGCATGCCGGGAGTGGGCG
Source organism: Acidobacteriaceae bacterium (assembly GCA_003162935.1). Taxonomy (GTDB): domain Bacteria; phylum Acidobacteriota; class Terriglobia; order Terriglobales; family Acidobacteriaceae; genus Acidiflorens. The sequence continues at coordinate 34,119 of PLUW01000007.1, read as the reverse complement.
CGCATCTTCGCGGCGCGATGTCGATTTCGCCCAGCGTCGAGTACATGGAGAAAGCATACGACGAGGCGAAGTATGGGCACTGGTCCTCGCATCCGTACATCGACATGGTGATTCCAACGCTCACCGATACGTCGCTTGCGCCTCCGGGCAAACACATTCTCTCGTGCTTCGTACAGTACGCGCCTTATAAGCTCGCGCCGGGGCTGGATTGGGACACGGAAAAAGAGAAGTTTGGCGACAATGTGGTCAACACCATCGCCGAATACGCGCCGAATATCAAGGACATCATTTTGCATCGCCAAGTCGTCACGCCTCTCGATATGGAGCGTACTTGGGGATTGACCGAAGGCAACATCTTCCAGGGCGAGCTTTCACTCGAACAGTTATTTTTCCTGCGGCCGGTGGCTGGATGGGCGCAATTCCGGTCGCCGATCAAGAATTTGTATATGTGCGGATCGGCGACGCATCCGGGCGGGGGCATCATGGGCGCGCCGGGACGGCTGGCGGCGCTCGAAATTCTGAAAGACGGGGGCGCATAAGCACATGGCCGAAACGCGCGATGTGATCATCGTCGGTGGCGGACACAACGGTCTGGTCGCCGCCTTCTATCTTGCGAAAGCCGGATTCAAACCGCTGGTGCTCGAACGGCGCGCCCAAGTGGGCGGAGCGGCCATCACGGAAGAATTACATCCCGGTTTCCGCTGCTCGACGCTCGCGCACAATACGGGCCCGCTGCGCGCCGATATTGTGCGCGACATGCAACTGGAGCGGCACGGACTGAAGCTGACAACTCCCGATGTGGGTACCGTTTCTCTGCTGCCGGACGGCCGGGCGCTCGTGCTCTACTCTGACGCCAAGAAGGCTGCGCAAGAGATCGCTCAGTGGTCGCAGAAAGATGCGACCGCGTACGCGGACTTTGGTCTGGCGCTCGGCAAGATCGGCAAAGTGATCGGCGAAGCGCTTGCCCTCACGCCTCCGAACATTGACAGCCCCAGCAGCGGCGATCTTTGGGGAATGCTGAAAACGGGCCGGTCGATTCGCAATCTGGGCAAGAAAGATCTGTATCGCGTGCTGCGCTGGGGTCCGATGGCCGTCGCCGATTTGGTGGCCGAGTTCTTCGACACCGAACCGCTGCGCGCCACCATCGCCGCCCGCGGCATCTTTGGAACATTCCTGGGCCCGTGGTCGGCGGGCACCGCGCTGGTGCTGATGTTGCGCGCGGCTGCCGATGCGACACCCGCCGGAAGCGTTCAGTTCCCTGCCGGCGGCGCAGGCGCCATCACTCTGGCTATGGCTGCGGCGGTAAAGCAGGCGGGTGTGGAGATTCGCACCGGCGCTGACATTGCCGAGATTCGCGTGAAGGACGGAGTTGCCACTGGAGTGGTGCTCGCGTCGGGCGAGGAAATTTCCGCGCGCGCCGTGGTATCGAATGCCGACCCCAAACGCACGCTGATGCGACTGGTCGATCCCGCGCATCTCACACCGGATTTCTTGCAGAAGATCAAGAATTACCGGTCGATGGGAACGGTGGCGAAAATCAATCTTGCGCTTTCCGCGCTGCCGGAATTCACGGCGCTCAAGACCAGGGGCGGCACCGACTTGCTGCGCGGACGCATCCTGATCAGCCCGGAGATCGATTATCTCGAACGCGCTTTTGACGAGTCGAAGTACGGCAACTTCTCGCGCAATCCGTATATTGAAATTACGTTCCCGTCGCTTTCGGATCCTGCGTTCGCTCCGGCTGGGCAGCACGTGATGTCGATCTACATGCAATACGCGCCATACAAATTGAAAGACAGCGACTGGGAAAGTCAGCGGAAAGCGCTCGGTGAAACCGTGGTAAAGACGATCGCGCAGTACGCGCCGAATCTGCCGCAAACCATCCTGCGCCACCAGATCATCACGCCCAAGGATCTCGAGGAAACCTACGGCCTCACGGGCGGACACATCTTCCACGGCGAACTTGCCCTCGATCAGTTCTTCACCATGCGGCCGCTGCTTGACTGGGCACGCTATCGGACGCCGATCGAACGCCTGTATTTGTGCGGGAGTGGAACGCACCCCGGCACTGGACTCACCGGTGGATCCGGCGCCAACGCGGCGCGGGAGATTGCGAAGGCGCTGAAGAAATGATTCCCGTTCCCGTGTACACCCCTCGCCACTATGGTTAGAAAAACCGTGGCAGGAGATTCTCTATGAGCAAAGCAATTGAAAACCTGCAAGCGGCGCTTAAGCAAGCCATGGCAGGCCGGCCACAAATCGGCGGCTTCCCGTACCTGGCAGAAACTCTGCGGCGGGCGGGCGTTACACGCAATCTGTGGTACCTGCCCGCATGCCAGAGTCTTTATCTGACCGAGGATGGTCCGGTTGTGATTTTGGGCACGCCACTGTCGTCCGGCACCGTCGATGTACCTCCATTCAACCGCGAGGCTCTCATCGCGGCGTTGCGGATCGACCAGGCTGGAAAAAGTACGTTTCCCGAATTTCTGGAGGCTTCATGGCGAGCCGGTGTTGTGCGCTACGATGTGGGTGTTATGGCCCGCAAGGTCGCCTACTACGGCTGCAACGGCGAGGAATATATCGAAGACTATCCAGCAGTCGACGTGATGTGACCTCGATTCGATACCACCAGAGAATAAAGGGTGCACAACGCTAACCGGCTGAATCGGAACTTTTCTATGCCCACGTCCGCCATTCTTCTTGTTTCATGCCCCGACCGCAGAGGCATTGTCGCTTCGATTGCGGATTTCATCTTTCGCCACAACGGGAACATCCTGTTCAACGATGAGCACGGCGACGAGGAATCGAACCTCTTTCTTACACGGGTCGAATTTGATCCTGCGGGCTTTGATTTTGACTTAGCGGAATTCTCCGAACGCTTTGCTCCCGTCGCCCGAGAATTTCACATGGACTGGCGGCTCGCCCACTCGTCCGACCGGCCGCGCATCGCCATTTTCGTTTCGAAGTACGACCACTGCCTGCAGGACCTGCTCTACCGGCACCAGAGCGGCGAACTGCATTGCGAAATTCCGCTGATTATTTCCAACCATCCTGACAATCAACGGATCGCGGACTTCTATCGCATCCCCTACTTCGTCGTACCGGTCACGAAAGAGAACAAGGCCGAAGCGGAACAGAAGCAACTCGCGCTGGTCCGCGAACACCAATGCAGTCTCGTCGTACTTGCCCGCTACATGCAAGTGCTTTCGAACGAGTTCATTACGACCGTGGGTTCGGAGAACCTGATCAATATCCATCACTCTTTTTTGCCCGCGTTCGTTGGGTCGAAGCCCTACCACAAGGCGTTTCAGCGCGGCGTCAAGCTGATTGGCGCGACCGCACACTACGTCACACAAGTGCTCGACGATGGCCCCATCATCGAACAGGACGTTGTCCGCATCTACCACCGCGACACGATCGACGATCTCGTACAGAAGGGCCGCGATATCGAGAAGGTCGTGCTGTCGCGGGCCGTGCGCTGGCACGTGGAAAACCGCATCCTTCTATACGGCAATAAGACCGTCGTCTTTCAATAGCCCGCACTGGGAAACTGAGTCCTGCATCTCCGTAACCAGGTAGGCAATTGCGCCGCGGTTCTGTTTCGGCTCTACTGGGTCACAAGTCCCGTTTCGGAAACGGGCGATCTTGAGGGAGTGGGCATTGGTTGAGGATCCCCGGTGGGAACTGGCGCTGCTGGCAACGGTGCAGAGTTTTTATCAGCGACTGCTGAGCGACCAGCTTGGCGGCCAACTGCCGGCGCCTGCGGAACTCGCTCCTGAAGTCCTCAGCAACACCTCCGACGTGCGCTCGACCCTGCGTCAAATGCATCTTTGGATCCACGTGCTGGACATGGCGATCACTCCAGCCATGCTGCGACTTGGAGTGCAGTCCGATCTTGATCCGGAGGTTGCCGAGGCGTTGCTGCGCTACTTCGCTCGTCGTCGCGACGATTCCGCCTGCAATCGCGACAAGGCCGACCTGGTCGCCACTTTTCTATTTCGCCATCCGCGAGTCGCTGGACAGTGGGAGCAGCGCGGCTTCGGCCTTGACGGAACGGTCCCTGCTTCGCCGTTTGAAATTGCGCTGTTGGAAATACTGTCGGAATCCGACGTCCCGGCGCTTTCGGAGGCCGATTGGCAGCGGCTGCGTGAATTCGGCCCCTTGCTCGAACAGGCGAATCGTTTTCGGGACTTCCATGCGCTGATGGATTCCGGCATCATCCCGCGGATTCGGGAGTTGAAAGCCGGACTCGGCGAATCGATGTATCACCCGGGCGTACTCGCCACGCTCGCGACTTACAACGTCGCCTTCGGCCATCGTTTCCACACACTGTTCGCGGCCGCTACGCAAGAGATCCGGGATTTTGCCGATCGCCTTGGGCAACTGGGCGGCAGCATCCTCGGGATCGTGGACGGGGTGGAAGTCACCGTGGAGCATGTCGCCGCACTGAACCAGGATGCGCTGCTGAAACTCGACTATGCGTTGGCTCTGGAAAAATTCCGTCGCGTCGCGCGGCTGAAAGTGGAACTGGACCGCAGGCCGCCGATTCGGCGCACTACCTCGGCCTCCCCAGCTGCCGCTCGCACGGTCGGGGCGGGCGGCGCGGCAGCGGCTCCGGCACTCGCTATCAAGTATGCTCCCGCCATCCCTACTCCGAAGGCGGTCGCGGCCGAAGAAGCGAAGCTGCGCCGCGTGGAGGAATCGATCCGCGTTTTCGTGCGCGTCGCCGATCCCAAGTTCCGTCAGATCGTGCCCATGCGCTGTTTCAATCTGATGCTCAGTCCCGCCGAGGTGGAAGCCTACGCTGCAACTGATCTGGAACCCACGGGAACGTCGGCAGACGACACCCGCATGTTGATGCGGGCCGCCGCCGTCACCGCGCGCATCATGACAGAGATTGAGGAACTGAAACGCGCGAGGACTTCCGTATCTGCCTGGAAGGTGCATGCAGATTCTCTGGTAGTTCTCGTTGACCTGGGCAAACATCTCGCGGAACTACGAGACCGGATCGGTTCGGACGCGGGCGTGTCACAGAGAACGAAATCGAACAGTGCCCCGCTCTGTGCCTCGGTCGAAAAGCTGCGTGAGCGCATCGCCGAGGCGGCAACTCTTATCGCGGTGGCATAAGAAGCAACCTATCGTTACGCCTGTTCCCGATGCGGAACAACAACGGGTTTCACGGCTTTTCGAAGACTTTTTCCACCTGGCCGATTTTCTTTTGCACCTTCCCTGCTAGCTTTTCGCCGGTACCCTCGCCTTCCATGTCGGGGTTGTTTGTCACGTGACCAACTTTCTGCTTGATTGCGCCCTTCACTTCGTGAATCTTGCCTGCAACCTGATCCTGAGTACTTGGCCTCATCTTGTTGCCTCCTTGGAAGCGATCTGAAATCCGGCGCCCGGCCGGTCTTGCACATGGTTTGGTGTTTCCCTAGGAGTATGGCGGATTTCAGCCTTGCAGAATGGTCATTTTTGTACACCTTGGCGAAGACTGGACGGTCTCGACAGCCTCCGCTAAAAATAAGGGACAGGCGGCACGCCTGTCCCTTTCGATCGCACCCAGTATTCTGAACTGCAGCCAACGCTAGCTTCTAGTGAATATCAAATTGCTCCTGATGCAGGGCCGGATCCGATTTCACGATGATCGTTTTCTTTGTAAGTTCTTCCATTTCATTCAGCAGACGCGCGTTGTCCGCCTTCAGCGCTTTCGCAACCTCCGGATTCACGCGCAGCATCACGTCGGTGTGTTCCAGATGACTCGAGATCTTGCGCATCTCGACATAGATCTCGTTGCAGATTGTGTTGACCGCTTTCACGAAGCCCGTGGCCTGGCAATATGGACACGGCGATCCAATCGTGCGTTCGAGCGACTGCTTCACGCGTTTGCGCGTGATCGCCACTAGCCCGAAATCGTTGAACTGCAGCACCTTGGACGGCGCCCGATCCAGGCGTAGCGCCTCTTCCAGCGCTTGCATCACCTTCTGCCGGTTTCGGCGCTCGTCCATGTCGATGAAGTCGATGATGATGATGCCGCCCAGATCGCGGAGCCGCACCTGGCGGACGATCTCCTTGATCGCATCCACGTTTGTTTTCACGATGGTGTCTTCGAGGCGCGCCGTCTTGCCGACGTACTTGCCGGTGTTGACGTCGATGGCGACGAGCGCTTCAGTCTGATTGATGACGATGTAGCCACCGCTCTTCAGCCAGACTTTCGACTTCAGCGCCTTGTTGATTTCCTCGTTCAAACCGAACTGATCGTAGAGGGGCGTCTCCTTCGTATAGAGTTTGACGCGCCTGACCAGGCCGGGCTGGAAACGATTCGCAAAGCGCAGAATGCGTTCGTATTCCTGCTCGGTGTCGACCCAGATGGCGGAGAAATCCGAACTCACCTGATCGCGCAGCACCCGCTCGACCACGTTCAGGTCGTGATAGATGAGGGCTGGAGCCTTGCTGCTGTCGGAGCGAGACTTGATCTCGGTCCACAGGTTTTTGAGAAAGCGAATATCGGCACGCAGTTCCTCATCGGATGCGCCGGCCGCCGCGGTGCGCACAATAAAACCGCCGCCGCCATTTTCGCGCTCGCTCTGAATGATCCGCTTCAGACGCTGCCGCTCTTCTTCCGATGCGATCTTGCGCGACACGCCCGTGTGATTCACGGTCGGCATGAAGACCAGAAAGCGTCCGGGAAGCGCGATATGACTGGTGATGCGCGCACCCTTTTTCGCGATCGGTTCTTTCGCGATTTGGATCAGCACTTCCTGCCCTTCCTTGAGCAGTTCGCTGATCTGCGGCACGACCGTGTTCTCGCGACTGCGGAAGCGGCGTCCACCGCCGCGGCGTCCGCGGCCTCGATCGGTTCCGCGATCGGGCCCACGCTCCGGTGCACGGCGCTGGGTGCGCTGCACGAGCATGGCTTCCGGCGCTGGACCGCGCACTACAGCGCTCGCATCCACCGTACCGTCGCCAATCGCTTCCGCCTCCAACAACGCTTCGGCCTCCGCTTGCGCCTCTTCGAGTTCCAATTCCTCGGCTTCTCGCTCTTCGGCTTCGACTTGGGCTTCAAGAGCAGCCTCGGGAAGCGCTTCGCCATTCGCTGCCGGTTCAAGGGCTACCTCCCCAGGAGCGGGCTGCATCACATCCGATCCCGATCGCTCTCCGCCGGGCGCGTGCGTCTCTTCTTCCGTCTCCTCGAAACCGTCGTCGTCACCCGGCTCTTCTCCATAGGACGCAAGGTCGACCTCTTCCTCCTCGATCTCCTGCTCTTCCACCGCGCCGTGGCCGGCCGCGTGCATAACTTCATGCGAAAGCTCAGCGGGATGTTGGGTAAAGTCCTGGGCAACTTTCGGAGCGGCCGCAAAGCCAGTTCCGTGCGACGAATCGTGTTCGGGCGTCCGCAGAGCCGGGTAATCCTCGACCTGCGGTCGAGTCTGGTTGCGCGCTTCGATTGCTTCGTGCGCTTCGTGCCCGACTTCGGGTGCTTGGCTCGGAGCGCTCAGATGCGCTTCGTCGCGATGATGAACTTCCGCTTGCAGCGCGTGCTCATGTTCGTGAAGCGGCTCGGCAGCCACGGCGGAAGCGGCGGCAGACCCGTCGCTGGCAAAGATCGGCTCATCCTCCGGGAAATTCGCTGGGATGGAGGAGGAAACCGGGAGCGTCCCAGTGGGTGAAATTTCCGCCGTCGCAGCCGCGCCTTGAGTCTGACTCTGGCCCAGCCCCTGGCGTTGGTATTTTGAAATCGACTCGCCGGGGAGCACAATCGGCTGATATCCCGGAGGCGGCCCGTAATCGTAATCGCGGCCCGTGCGCGCGGCCGGCGTCGGGCGCTGGAATCGCGAGTCACGACCTGCGCGGTCGCCGCGGCTGGAGCGTTCGTTGCGTGAGTCGGTGCGGGGCTCAGGGCGCGGTTCAGTCACTGGTTCGCTGGAAAAATCAGCGCTGGATTCGGTGCGAACGTCGTTGCCGACTTCGCTTCTAACCTCGCTGCGCGCCGGGCGCTCGCCGCGCCCACCGCGTTCTCCGCCACGTCCACGGCGACGCCGGCGTCCGCGAAAGTCGCTGGAAGCGCCGGCGCTGTTGCCCGGCGCTGCCGCCGACGAGGCTTCCAGTTCTTCACCGGCTGCGGCGCCAAATTCACCCGGCTGCGCTTCATCATTATTTATTGCCGAGCCACCCGCCTCCGCGCCGTTGCGCGGACGCGCCTCGGTCACCGGACGATTGGCCGGGATCGCTTCATCCAGGTCTTCATCCTGCTGTTCCAGATCCATGAAATCGGAGACGTACAGAAAGGCGTCGCGTTCCAATCCAATGTCCACAAAGGCCGACTGCATGCCTGGCAGCACGCGCGTGACCCGGCCTTTATAAATCGAGCCGGCTAAGGTGTATTCGTTTTCCCGCTCGAGGTAAATTTCTGCGAGTTGATCGTCTTCCGTGATCCCCACTTTGGTTTCGTGGGGCGTGGTCGATACGTACAATTCCTTGTTCATTTCTACTCCGGTTTCTTTACCGGAACAGAAGCGCAAGGCGGACCAAGAGATCGATAGCGTTCAGCGCCGCTCCGGGTGGGAGCGGGCGCGGTCCTGGAGTTCTCCCCGGGACACACACTGCAGTGAATTGTGATTCCTCGTCTGCACTGATCGCGTTAAGCCTTCCGTCAGGTCTGTGGCCACTCCTCGCGTTCACGCTGAGGGGGCCGTTCCCCGCCTGACCGGCTTCAATCCTGTCCGGCTTTTGACTTCTGCCGGCATTCTGCCCTCCTTTTTCGCGAGGGCCTTCGTTATCTTTCGTTTCGTTCCTGAAGCTTGATTTTTGTAATTCCAGCTTAATCTTATTTCACGGCGCCGTTTTCGTTGTGAAAAATGGCACCCCAACTTCTGCCGACCGTCTCAGTTCACGAACCGGCGCATGCGGACGTTCATTACGATTCCCAGCGCCAAAAACATGAAAAGAACGGAAGATCCACCGTAACTCATGAGCGGCAGAGGTATTCCAGTGACGGGCATAAAGCCCACCACCATGCCGACGTTGACCAGAATGTGAAAGCTAAGCACAGCCACCACACCCATGACCAGAAATGCTCCGGCGCGGTCGGGCGCCGTTTGGGCATTCTGAGTCAACCGCATCAGCACTATAAAGTATAACAGCAGAACCCCCAGAGCTCCTACAAACCCATGTTCCTCGGCGAACGCGGCAAAAATAAAGTCGGTCTGCGGCACGGGGAGAAACGCCAGATGCGTCTGTGAACCCTGGCTGCTGCCGAAGATTCCTCCGGAACCGACGGCAATCTTCGATTGATCGACTTGATACCCGGAGCCCTGGCTGTCCGCTTCCGGATGCATGAAACTCGTCAGCCTTTCCTTCTGATACGGCTTCAGCACTTTGTGCCAGGCCACCGGGACGATGAGTCCGGCGATCGCCAGCACAATCAGCGCCTGCTTCCAGCGCAGTCCGCCCAGAAACAGAGCCATGACGGCTACAGGCAGATAGGTGAGCGCCGTCCCCAGGTCCGGTTGCCGCAGTACCATCAACATTGGAAAACCGACGATCGCGCCCGCCTTGAGAAAATCCGGCCACGAGAGTTCGCGCTCATGCAAATCCGCAAAATACTTCGCCACCGCCAGAATCAGGATCAGCTTGACCCACTCCGAGGGCTGAAAATGTCCGCCTCCTGGCATCTTGATCCAGCGCTTGGCCCCGAGATACTTCTGGCCGAACAGAAGCACCGCGATGAGCGATGCCAGCGCGGCGATGTACATCCAGTGAACTTGCTCCAGCACGGCCTGATAATTGAGCAGGCTGACCAGAAACATCGCGCCCACGCCCGCCAGAACCCAATAGATTTGTTTGATGTGAGCACCGGAGAACTTGGTGTGTTCGGTCGCGCTGTGAATCTGCACCACGCCCAGCGCGCAGATCACAAGAACGAAGCCCAACAGGATCCAATCGAAGTCTCGGTAGGATACGTAGCGGGACATGGATCAGTCGCCCACCCCGGAGAAAATGGGACGGGGCTCAGAGGGAAAACTCACACCAAGAAATTGCGGGAACACATTCACGGGCAAAACATTCACTGGCAAGCAATCACGGACAGCTTGACGGGCAACTCGGACTCACCGGAGCTCCCGACCGTGTCAACACCCATACGGTTGCCCCGCCTATGGCTGCCAGTCCGCCGTAGACCACCGGCGTCGAACTCATAATCCCACCCTTCGCGGCCGTCGCGGCTCCGCTCTCGTGCCGGACTTTTTTCTTCTTTTTCGCGGTGTCGGTCGTGTCGTCGCGCGTGGTCTGCGTCCCCTGCGCCACGGTGGTCGTTCCCTTGTCGTCTTGCACCGTGAGGTCGCCTTTGTTGGCGGCGATCTGCACGCGTCCGTCGACATCGGTCACCTGAAACTCAGTCCACGCATTGGCTGCGGGTTTCACCGTCACATCGCCGGCGCGCGCCGCCATTCCGCGCGACGTCGTCACGCGCACCGCACCATGCTCCAGTTCCACCACCGGCCCTTCAAATTTCACCAGCGAATCCGCCAGGACCATCACGCTCGATCCATTGGATTGAATACTAGCCGTCGAGTCGGCCCGCGTCTGCAACAGGTCTCCAGAGAAAACAGCTGCCGATTTCGGCACGTCGCTCCCGTTCAACCAAGCCGCGCCATTCGTGTACAACATGGCCGATGGCGTCTCGCCGGCCAGCATCATTTGCGCCGGAAACGCGGCCATCAACAAACAGCACAGAGCAGACCGAAACGCTGACTGCGACATGAGTTCGAAGCTCTCCTGCATTTAAGAACTACGGGTATAGTAAGCCGCTAAACGGTTACAGGTCAATTCGTTTGTTCGGTGCGGTGCACTCCTGAGTTACTCAATGCGGCACCCAACGCTTCTAACGACAAGCTTGCACCGTTCGTGGCGGGCCGGCCTTCGAGCATTTCGCCATCCACTCCTTCGATGTTCAAATCCATCCAGAGGTTTGCTTCGTGTCGTCCGCAAACCTTTACTTTTAGATAATTTTCCGTCAGCGCCTCGGTGAATTCCGATCCGCCCGTCTGCAGCGTAATCGCTTCGACTGTTGTCCCCACCAACGACAGCATAAATGCCGTCTTCTTCGCCCATGCGATCTCCCGTAACACGCGGTTTCTCTCCCGCGCCACTGTTACAGGAACCTGCGCTGGCTGCTCCGCCGCAGGCGTTCCGGGACGTGCCGAATAGGTGAAAACGTGCAGGTAAGTAAACGGCAGTTCTTCGATCAGGCGCCGCGTTTCGTCAAACTCCGCATCCGTCTCGCCGGGAAATCCGACCATCACGTCGGCGCCGATGGCTGCGGTGGGCATGGCCGCTCGAATCTTCAGGATTTTCTCCCGGTAATGCCACGGCCTGTATTTGCGGTGCATCCGTCGCAACACGGCGTCGCTCCCCGATTGCATCGGCACATGCGCATGTTTCGCGATCCGCGGTGAGGAGGCGACGAGATTAATCAGAACGTCGCTCCAGTCCATGGGTTCGACGGAACTGATTCGGAGTTTCTCCAAAGAAGTGCGATCAAGGATGGCGTGAACCAGATCGACAAGTCGTTGGTCGTTAGTCGTTGGTCGCTCACGGTTCCACTCAGGCTGCCCCGCTGAGGGAATCACCGAACTGAAAGGCGGTTGTTCGCCAACGACTGACGACTGACGACCAACGACCTCCAAGTCCCTTCCCCACCGTCCCAAATTGATTCCCGAAATCACCACTTCGCGATAACCGGAGTCGACCAGCGTCCGCACCTCGGCGATGACTCGCTCCTTGGGCAACGAACGGCTTTGGCCGCGAACGTAAGGAATCACGCAGAACGAGCAGCGATTGTCGCATCCATCCTGCACTTTCAGGTTCGGACGCGTGCGCTCGTTGGCCGCTTCAAATACCGGAGCCGCCATCAGTTCCGTGTGCGCAAAAATATCGCCCACCGTCACCTGACCAGTTTGACTCCCGGAAATTTGCGCGAGCGGCACGAAGCCGGATGTTGCGGGCGAATCCGCCGAAGAGGAAGGCTGGTCGTCGGAAGAAACAAAGGAAGAAGTCGCAATCTCCGCTGCCTGATGCTTGTGCGAATTACCCACCACCCACGTCACGCCCGGCAGCGCCGCCAGTTCCTGCGGCGCACGCTGTGCATAGCAGCCGGTTACCAGAATGCGGCAATCCGGATTGACGCGCTGTAACCGCCGTATCGACGCGCGAGCGTCCTTATCGGCACCCTCGGTCACGGTGCAGGTATTCAGGACGACAATCTCAGCATCGCGCGCCGCGCGAGCGCGTTCCAGTCCGCGCTCCAGAAATTGCCGTTCTAGCGCCGCACCGTCGGCTTGCGTAGCGCGGCAGCCGAAATTTTCTATGTAGAAGCGAGCCACGCTCCTATACTACTAAACGAATGGTGGCTGTGGCCGAAGCCGCCGTGGGTGCACAGAAAGCGTCGTGAGGTATTTGTCGGGACTTCCAAGGCACAACAAGCAGACCGCGTAGCGGGATGAGAAGTCCCACTGGCCCCACTTCGACAGACGTCAGTGAACAATCAGGCGCTGGCGACCCGCCGCCCCTGCTGAAAGCAGTCGCGGCATAGCACCGGGCGTCCTTGCGTCGGACGGAACGGCACCGTCGTATCCTTACCGCACTGCGAACAGTTCGTGCGGGTTTCGGTCTTCACGTACGAGTGTCCGCGCGGCGAACCGTGCGACGCCGATCCGAGCACGGAGACTCGTTTGCCCTTGCAGTTTTTGCAGCGTTTGGGTTCGTTCGTGAACTTCTTGTCGTGGAAGAACAGCTGTTCGCCGGCGGTGAACACGAAATCCGTGCCACAGTCGATGCACTTTAAAACCTTATCCCGGTATTCCATTGGAGAGGCGCTCCCAGCGCATCCCTGCTCTGCACGGGAGACCCGAATAGGGAAGGATCCGGTTCACAACGTGGGCAGGAGACTTATATCCCCTCGTACTTACCCCTGGACTCGGCCCGCCGTGCGGTGTGCACCCGCGCGGTTCTTGCTTTTTTTGCTTCTCAGAGACGCTACTTGCGGCATCTCCAACTCTCAAAGCTTTGAAGCTTACTGCGTATTACAAATCTACGAAGCAACAAATCCATCTTGTTACATTTTCCGAACAAGAACTTCGATACCGCCTAAACCTAACAGGGCACGGGCCGTCCGCCTGCGCGAACGGCCCGTAATTGCTTAGTCCTGCTCTTTACGTGCCTTCTTGCGGCTACGCTTGCGAGCTAGCGCTTCCTTTACGCGCTTTCTCTCGCCGGGCTTCAGGTAAAACGAGTGACGCTTTACTTCCTTAATAATGTCCTCAGTTTGTACCTTCCGCTTAAACCGCCGTAATGCGTTTTCGAGGGACTCTCCCTCTTGCAGTCGAATTTCCGCCAACGGGACTACACCCCCCTGCTCGTCCAACGGGACTCACTAGTTATGGCAAGCAATCTACCCCTAAGTCAAGTCGAATGTGCAGAAATCTTCACTTCCTTTCAGAAATTCAGCCGCATCGACATCTGCATTTGTCGCGGAGCAAACGCGCCCATGGGTTTCATTAAGCTCGCAGGTTGCTGATAATACGCGGGATAAGGCGCTCCTCCTGACACCGGGTATTGCGTGTATTTGATGAACTGTCCCGCCAGATTGTAGTAGCCGTTGTCGCTCACCTGGTAGGTCTGATTGTCGCGATTGAACAGATTGAACGACTCGGCATTCAACTGTAGATGAAGATGCTCGCCCAGATTTAACGTTCTTCCCAACCTCAGATCCATGGTCGCGTAGTCCGGACCGGTAAACGCATTGCGCCCGTAGCCCGCTAACCGGTCATTGCCCAAGTTCCCGTCCTGATTGGGGTCGCCCTCCACCGTGGCGTTTGCCGGCCGGCCGCTGCCAAACGTCATGATCCCCGAGATTTTCCAGTGGTCGAACAGCGCCGCCAAGACTTTCTGTCCCCCCGCAAACGGATTTGGCTCCTCGATTCCGGAAATCGAAAGCCGCTGCCGCTGATCCGTCACGCTCGACGCTTTCTCGAGTTTCGGGGCGAACGGGTTCTGCACTGTTGACGTTGCTGTCGTGGGAGCATCCTGTCCGTTGTCGATCGCGTGCGCCCAGGTATACGCCAACCGGAAATCCATGCCCTTCGACATTCGCTTGCGCAGCGACACCGTCATGCCGTTATAAAAGCTCGCGCCCGCGCTCTGAAACTGGTCGACGGCTCCCAGTTGCGGGATCGGCCGCGCCAGTGGATTGATGCACGGCGGATACGGACAACTGATGCTGGCACTCGTCTGCCACGTCGCAAACGACTCCACGTTATAAAAAGCATTTTGAAAGGTAGAGCCAGTCGGATCGTAAATCGGATAACTGTAATAGGTCGGCGGCGGAAGATTCACGTCCTCCGCTCGGATCATATCCACGCCATGCACATACAAATACGACACGGTGCCGGTCAAACCGCGGCTCACCTCGCGCTCCATGCTCAGACTTGCCTGCTGCACCCGAGGCGTCTTGAAATCCGGCGCAAACGCAGAGACCTCAGCGGTCGCATACGGCTGCAGCCAAGTCGGCATTGTGCATGCCACCGGACCCCGCGGACAGTTCACCGCCGCATTCGGATAGGAAGGAAACACCTGGTTCTGGTAGTAATCCGCGTTGTCCAGGGAAAGAAAATTGTCGCTCAGCCCATTGTTGTTGATCACCGACGACTGATAAATTCCCGGAAGCCGCGTATAGAAAATTCCAAATCCCGCCCGCACCATCACCGGACGGTCGGTGCCGAATGCATAGCCCAGTCCCACCCGCGGCGCAAAGTTTGTCCCATTCAGCGGCATCTTCCCCACTTGCGGCCAGAGCGGATTCACCTGCATTCCTTGCTTTGAAAATGTCTGCAAATCGTAGCGCGCTCCCAGGCTCAAGCTGAGATGCGGCGTGAGGCGCGCCGTGTCCTGCACAAACGCCGCGTAGTCGTTGCTGTCAGGATGCGATACCGGATTGCCAAAACTTTGCTCGTAATATCGCGCCAGGTTCGCGGAAGGTCCAGTCCAACTGCCGGCATCCCAATCCCAACTCGGCATGATGGTGTGCGCATACGCCCGCAGTGGAGTCAGCTTCAGGTTGCCCCCGTTCGCGGGCTCCGGCACAAATGTGAACGGATCCACATAAATGTCGTCGAAGATATATTTTCCGGCGAACATCGAGGGAAAGAAGTTATAGTCCCAGGTTCGCATCCCGTCGGCGCCGAACTTCCACTCGTTGCGCCCTCGGCTCCAACTCAAGGTCTCCGCCAGATGCAGCCGGTGCTCCCGCGTCTGCCGCGGCAAAGTCGAGGATTGGCCAAAATCCTCCATCCAGTCGTAGATGTCGCCTTGTGTTCCGGTCGTATTCGGAAACAGCTGTTCCCGATCCTGCGAAAACTGCGCCCGTAGATGGCTCGTCAGCCGCGGCGTAATGCCGCTCGACAAACTGAGCGATGCGGTTTCAGTCTCTACGTTCTCTTCCCCATTCGCGCTCAGAGCATCATTCGTAATTGGACTCCCCGAATCGAACGTGACGTTGTTCGTCCCGTAAGACCGCGCCGTGCTCACCCGCAGCGAAAGATACTGATGCGCCGAGAGTACTCGGTCGAGCTTTACCGATCCCGTCTCTCCCAACAATTGCGCGCGTTTCGTCCCTCCATTCTGTGAAAGTTGCACCGCCGCCGCCAACGCGTTCGGAGCAGCACAGGGCGGCCCACCTTCGCTGGCAGGCGGGCATCCCGGCACAATGGCCTGATCGCACGCCGAACCTCCAATCGCCGGATTGCAGACTTCGTAATCCAAAATACTCGGGTAAGTGCCCTGCTGCGGCGCGACCGTCATTGAACCGTTGAGGAATTCCACCACCGCCGGAACATTGAAGATGTGCTGATCGTAACCCGCAAACAGGAACGTCTTGCTGCGCTGGATCGGCCCTCCAACCGTCGCTCCAAACTGGTGCTGCTCATTGTGGGGATCGACGCCCACAAATGGAGGCGCAGCTCCCCCTAAGGAACTGTCGCGCAAATAATAAAAGGTGCTGCCGTGCCACGTGTTCGTGCCCGACTTGGTGACCACGTTCACGACCGCGCCGCCAGCCCGTCCCGACTCGGACCCATAGCCGCTCGACTGCACGCGAAACTCCTGCACCGATTCGTTTGAAAACTGGTAGGGCGAGCGGTATCGCCCCATCGCTTGCCCATAGAAACCGTTGTTGTTGTCGCCACCATCCACCAGGAAGCTGTTGTTGTATCCGCGAATGCCGCCATAGGAGAGATCGCCGTTCGAACCTCCCGTCAAATCTCGCGGATCCTGCGTTACTCCCGGCGCCAGCAGCAGCAGATCGGTGAACCGTCGCCCGTTCAGTGGCAGATCCGCGATCGCCTTATCATCCACCAGCGCCGAGATCGAACTTGGATTCGTCTCCACCCGCGGATCGTCCGACACGGTGATCGATTCCCTCGGGCCGGCCACTCTCAACTTGAACGTCAGCTGCGTCGCCGCTCCCAGCTCCACTCGAATCGCCGGAGAAATCTGCGGCGACATTCCTTCCGCCTCCGCCCGCGCCGAGTACGTTCCCGGAGGCAGCATGTCGACCACGAATCGCCCCGCCGAATCCGTGGCCGAGTGATAGCGGATTCCCGTCTCCACCCGAATCGCCACGATGTCCGCATTCGTGACCGCGGCGCCCGAGGCATCCAACACGACCCCGCGCAACGCGCCCGTGGACGCGTCCTGCCCCCAGGTGATGGAAGCGACAAGAATAAAAATGAGTTGAAAGAGAACTACGCGGAAAATAACTACACGGAAGAAATTGCGAATCGTGAACAGAAATGGTTGACAGCGGCCGCACATACCCATCCCCTCGTGTCCGAGACTTCGGAATCGGAGGGGATTCCTGAGACCCTGTCCATTCTTATAGCAAAGCGCGCCGCGTCAGAATGTGACGGGTGTACGGTCAATATGTTCAGTTTTGGTGAGGGAGTTGGCCGGCTCCACAGTCCTTAACCACAAAGGACACGAAGTATCACGAAGGTGTCTAACTGCGGCCGTTCCTTCGTGCCTCTTCGTGCCCTTGGTGGTTGACGGTTCGATACTGCTTAGTGCGAAACGGCCGCGAATAGCGGCGTGCTCATCAGCGCTTGGAATTTCTGGTCGTCGCTCTTGAAGTGGAGTTGCAAGTTCGAGCCGTCGGAGTCGACGGTGGCGGAATCATAGGCAGTCTTCTCGTCCTTGCTGGCGCCCATCTTCTTATAAAGGATGACGCCCTTGAGCACCGTCGACAACGTGGCTGCGGTCATCGAGTCCGCAGTCTGAACCGTCAGATCGAAGTTCACTCCGGTCTGAAAGCTCATGGTGTAGCGGGACGCCTGAATGCGCTTCTTAAGGCTGTCGTAGTCGCCGACTTTCCCGGCGGCATCGCCCATCGCCGACATCATGATGGCCTGGGTTCCCTGCTGATCGAGGACGCTCCACAGCGGGCCGCTATCGACCGCCGCCATCTGTTCCGACATGACCGGATTGGAATCGAGCGAGGGACGCTTGCCGTCGCGGGTATCGAGCGCGCTCTTCAGCGACGCCTCTTCACCGAAGGCGAGAGTGTTGTCGTCGAGGAATGTCATGACCAGACCGCTATCCATCGGATAAATGGTGGCCGTGCCGTATTTGACGCCTGAGATCTTCTTGAGCTTCATCTTCTTGAGGACGGCCTTGGCGGAGAACGACCCCTGCGCCACGCCGATGGTTTGAATGCCCTTCTTCTCCGTGCGGAAGGAAGCGAAATCGAGTTGGTCGAGATCGCGGTCGGAGCTGATGCCGATGCCCTTCAGCGCGGTCTCAAGATCCTTGAGGTTTTGCGGCATGACTTTGTCTTTCAGCGCCTGCGCCGTGGGCGAATCCTTGAGCGCGCGATAGTCGACGCCAATCAGTTGCTGAAGTTCCGAAGGCACCATGGCGCGCGCCGACGATGCGATGGGCATGGCGAAACCAGCCGTCGCGCAGAGAAGCAGTACCGCAAAACACATTTTCTTCATAGAGTTCCTCGAAACCATTTTCTCGAAATGCAGCGTAAAGCCAGAACAACGTCCGAGTCGACTTCCAAAGAACGGGACTGCACGTTCTGCCAAGTCCTGCAAAGATTAGATGCAAACCGCAATCTGTGCGTTGGCGATCTTGACGGTCTTTCCTCGTTCTCCCGGTTCTGATGCCATTTTAGTCCCGAATTCGCACGACAGGACGGTAACTAAAGTGTTTCCGCCTCGGACTGGTGTTAGAACGCTTCAGGTGGCTGAGTTTGCGTGGAAAACAGGCAGGTCAATACGGCCGGGGCGGACGGAGCGGGCGCAAGCGACGCTTGTAGTCGAATGGGTCCACAAAGAAATAAATTGCCGCAAATGCAGCTACGCCCGCAAAGTTCACATCCTCTAGCACCCAGTGGAGCAAGTATTCTCGCCTATTCATGTAAGTGTCCGAACCGTTGAGGATCCCCCGATAGACCCTGCCCTCAGAGGGCCGCGGTGAGCGCGTCATGTCCGGCCACGCAGGCATAGAGAGGTTAACTAAGACTGACGCAAACACTGTCACAGCCAGGACAGTTGCTAGAGTTTTCCAGAATGTCCGCATCCGCGGGGAGCGAGGTGGCAGGCTTGCGACTGTATCGTCACTCATGGGTGAACTCGTTTCCAGTCTTCGCCGATCTACCCTTTCAGCGCCGCCGCCCGTTTCCGCGTCTCGTTGACAAACGCCTCGTCCTTCATCGAATCCAGGTTGACCTCCACATTCGCCAGCGCGCCTTCAAGCGCCGCCTTTGCCAGCGCAATCGCGGTCGTCAGATCGGACTTCATATTCGGGTTAGTGATCGGCGCCAATTTCGTAGCGATCTTCGCCACCTCAACTACTTTTTCAGCCACGCCCAAAGGCACGCTGGTCGCCTGTTTGAGCGCCGCGTTAATCGCCGTATCCCCACCCGAAGATTCCTTCGCCGCTTTGTACGCCTTCATCACCAGATTGTAAGACTCGGCATCGGCGTCAATCGCAGCCTTGAGTTCTTCGCGAAGCTGACTGAGTCGAGTGATGGCTTCGCTGAGCTGGCTTTCGTACTGCACGTAAGCTTTCTTGCCGCGCGACATGGACGCGACCATGCCTGCCAGCCCCGCCGCCATCGCACCGCTCGCAGCAGCAGCGCTCCCACCTCCGGGAGTCGCGGTGGGAGCGGCCAGTTGCTCGATGAAGGGCTCCACTCCCGCGCGTAAACCGCCGACGGCCATCTTGCCCCCCATTACGGCAGTCAGGCGATTTTCGAGAATCAGCGAGGAATCGAAATTTTCAACTTGCAGAAACCATTCCGCCGCCTGTTCCAACGCCTTCTTCGGAATCAGCCCAACGATCTCGCTCGAAACTGGAATGACACCATAGCGCGCCGCCTCGCGCTTCACGTATTCGAAGACGCGGTGTACGGGAGTCTGCTCGAAATCGGTCAGGTTCATCGACACCTGAGCCAGGCCGCGCACCAGAAACCCCGCGCCCTTAACGAAGCGCAGCCCGCCGCTGGAAAAGCGCACAGCTTTGGCAATCTTCTTGGCGATATCGACATCGGGCGTATTCAGAAAGACGTTGTAAGCCACCAGAGCCTTGCGGGCTCCAACCACCGTAGCACCCGCCGTAGGATGCACGCGAGGCTCGCCGAAATCGGGCTTGCGCGCGGGATTGGTCGCGATGTCGGCGCGGATGCCTTCGAACTGACCGCGGCGAATGTTTTCCAGGTTCTGGCGTTCGGGCGTGGCCGCGGCGGCTTCATAGAGATAGACCGGAATCTGGAAGCGCTTCGCAATCTCGGCTCCCACGTGGCGTGCCATGGCGACGCAGTCTTCGATGGTGACGCCGTCGATCGGAATAAAGGGAATGACATCGGCTGCGCCCATGCGCGGGTGCGCGCCCTTATGCTTGGTGAGGTCGATCAACTCGGCGGCCTTCCCGACGCCGCGAATGGCGGCTTCCTGAATGGCGTCGCGTTCGCCGACCAGGGTAATGACGCAGCGGTTGTGATCGGAATCCATCTCGCGGTCGAGGAGATAGACGCCGGGAATTTTCATGGCTTCGATAATGGCATCGACTTTGGCCGCATCGCGGCCTTCGGAAAAATTAGGAACGCATTCGACAAGAGTGCTGGGCATGGCCAGAAGGATAACGGGCAGCGGTTGGGTCAGGCAACTGGGGCGGGGTTCTAACGCTCAACTTGTCGGAGCAGCCAAGTTGGGCACGCTCTTAATTTTCCGGCAAGGTTTGGCGACGATATCTCCACCACAGGATCACGACCCCGGCGACGATTAACACTGCAATATTGAAGCGCTGCATGGTTCGCAGCAACGTGTGCCAATGTTGGCCGAAGAGGTATCCGGCGCTGGCGATCACGGCGACCCAGACGGCCGCGCCGAGGAAGTTGAAGATCGCAAAAGCCCGCCAGCGCATGCGGAGAACGCCGGCCAGCGGCCCGGCGAAAACGCGCAGCCCGAAAATGAAGCGGGCGAAGAAAATGGCGGCTGCTCCGTGGCGGGCGAACATCTGCTCGCCGCGTTTGATTGTGGCGGGAGAAATCCGGAAGGCGCGCTGATACCGATCGAGCAGGTGGCGTCCGCCATGGTAGCCGACGGCGTAGCCCAGATCGCCGCCGAGCGTGGTGGCGGCGGTGGCGATCACGATGATCCATCCGAGTTGAAGCCGATGTTCGTGATACGCCAGAAAACTCGCCAGCAGGAGAGTGATCTCACCGGGGACGGGGATGCCGGCGCTTTCCGACAGCAAGGCCACAGCCACGGCCCAGTAACCGTAGTCGGCGATGAAGGCGCGCAGAGATTGAATGATGGCGTGGTGCATGAAGAGCTGGTTCTCAGTTCTCAGTTGTCAGTTTTCAGTGTCAGTTTCAGTAACCCCGCTTTTTCTGAGAACTGGGAACTGCGAACTCGTGAGGAAATCGACGAGCGCGCGGTTGAAGTCCTCGGGCGCTTCTTCGTAGGGCAGGTGGCCTACGCCCTCGAACGCCACCAGACGGCAATCGCGAAAATTCCGGCGCAGCGGCTCGGCGGATGGAAAATCGACGGCGCGGTCTTTCGTTCCCCAGACGATGAGTGTGGGGTAATCACGAATTTTCGGGAGCGTGGTTTCCAGTTCCGCAAGGTCTGCCGTCCAGTTTCTTACAATGCGCTGAGCGTGGCGGAAGGCGTGATTCTTGAATACCGGCATGCGGTAGCCATCGAGAGAATCGGGCGGAATTTTGGCTCCGTCGCTGAACAGGCGTCGCAGCCACAGGTGGTCCAGGGAGCGCCACTGTTCGATTGTGCCGCGGAACAGCAGCGACCCAAGAGCGCTGCCTAGAAACGGTGCGAGCCGCTTGCCATGCTTCGACCAGGGGTTTACGGACGCCACCAGGATCAGGCGCTGCAGGCGCGCGTCGTTTTGTCCACCAAGGTTTCGTTCAGTGCAAATGGCTGCGACCATGATGGCGACGCCTCCGCCGTGCGAGGTTCCCAGCAAGTCGAAGTTTTCGATGCCGAGAGCGTCGGCGAACTGGAGGACGCGCCGGGCGGTGGCACGCATAGTGCAGTCCATGCCGTCGTTGGCCGTCGAGAATCCAGCGCCCAGATTGTCGATGGCGTAAACGGTGGCATGGGGCGCGAGAGCGGGGATGGTGAATCTCCAGGAAAAGGAGTAGCCCATCAGGCCATGAATCAGGATGAGCGTCGGGCCGGAGCCAGCCTTGAGGTAGCGCATGCGTCCGTCGGGGAGATCGAGCCAATGCTCTTCGATCACGGCTGCCGTCGGCGCGGGTCCGGGGCTGGAGTTGGGCTTGCCGACGGGGACGAACTTTTCTTCGGGATTTTGCGTTTCGATGGGCAACGAAATCCTCGCGGACAGGTTCTTACTAATTGATATCGCCTCTATCGACTCCGGGGAGCTAAATTCTGGCTCCCCTTTTTTTGCTGTTATGACGCCGTCGCAACTTCTGACAGTGCGCTCCGCGCTTTCTTCCGTTTCTTGCCTAACAGTTTCTTTAATACTCGGATGCCTTTATCCACGTGCTTTTCTTCCAGAAGGAAGGGAGGCAGGAAGCGCAGGACGGTGTCCTGAGTTACGTTGAAAAGTACACCCTCCGCCAGACCCTGTTCGACCAGAGGGCGCGCGGGAATGTCGAGCACGAGGCCCTGAATGAATCCTCGGCCTCGTACTTCGCGGGTAGCGGCGTACTTGTCGACCAGTCCCTGGAGCTGCTGATGCAGATAGCCGCCGACTTTCGCGACGTTTTCGAGCAGGCGTTCCTCCTCGACGATTGCCAGATATTCGAGGCCGACGCGACAGGCCAGCGGACCTCCTCCAAAGGTGGTGCCGTGCTGGCCGGGTGAAATCGCGGAGGCGAAATGTTCTTTCGACAGGAACGCGCCTAACGGCACTCCGGCGGCAATGGGCTTGGCGATGGCGACGATGTCGGGCACAACGTCGAAAGTCTGGAAAGCGAAGTAGTGGCCGGTGCGCCCGAGGCCGCACTGGATCTCGTCGAAGATGAGCGCCGCATGATGCTGATCGGCCAGGGTGCGGCAGGCGCGGAGGAAGTCTTCGGAACATTCGAGAATTCCGCCTTCGCCAAAGATGGGCTCGAGCACGATGGCGCAGGTGTTGGCATTGACGGCGGCGTGCAGCGCTTCGACGTTGTTTTGCGCCACAAAGGTCACGTTCTCGAGCAGCGGCTCAAAACCCTTGCGGTACTTGTCCTGCCCGGTCAGGGACAAGGAGCCAAAGGTACGGCCGTGATACGAGCCTTCGAGCGCCACGAGTTGCGACTTGGCCGCGCCGCCCGCTTTGTGTCCGGCGAGACGCGCCAGTTTGATGGCGCCTTCCATGGCCTCGGTGCCGCTGTTGGAGAAGAAGACGCGGTCGAACCCCGAAAGCTGGCATAGGCGCTCGGCAAGCTGTCCCTGATATTCGTTGTAGTAGAGATTCGAAAGGTGAATGACGCGAGCGGCCTGCTCGCGGATCGTCTTCACGATGCGCGGATGAGCATGGCCGAGCGCGTTCACGCCCAGTCCGGCTACGAAGTCGAGATACTTTTTGCCTTCGAAGTCGTAGAGGAAAACACCTTTGCCGCGCTCGAAGGCCACGGGATAACGATTGTAGGTGGGGAGAAGAAAGCGCTTTTCCATGTCGGCAATATGATGGAGGCGGGACATGGGTTCATTGTAGAACGTCGCAGCGCTGGGCGGATATCGGCGCGAACCACAGAAGCCGCAGACTGAGGCCGTGGTGACCGGGGAATCCCGAAAACCAGAAACCACATTCCATTTTCCATAGCCGCTAATCCAAATTCTCTTTATAATCGTGAAACTCGCTCTATAGCAGCGACTTACCAGTTCCGGGCGAGATTGGAGGGTGGCAGTGAAGTTGCTGATGCCTCAACGGCGTCGAGTATCTGGCCACGCCGCACCAGCGTCCCAGCCCATGAACCGTGAATTTGAGGCTCGGTTTACCGCCATCCTGCTGACGCTTCTCACAGTAGCGGCGATCCTGTTCGCCGGTTTCAACTACAGAATCGAACACCAAACCACGGTTCCCGACGACGGTGCGTGGTGGATGGAGCGGAACGGCCAACTGGTCGCCGATCGCCTGGAGCAGGGCGGCCCGGCTGAACGGGCTGGCATTCGCCGGGGCGACAAGGTCGTCAGCATCAACGGCCGTTCGGTGGATACCGCGGCCACGGTGACGCGGCAACTCTACTACTCCGGGGTCTATTCCAAGGCGACCTATTCGCTGATCCGCGGCTCGGTGCCGCTGGATGTGGAAGTGGTGCTGGTTCCGGCCGAACGCTCCATGAACGATTGGCTGCGCCTGATCGCGCTCATCTACCTGGGCATCGGGCTTTATGTTCTTCTGCGGCGCTGGACGGCGGTGGGTTCGACGCATTTTTACATTTTCTGTCTGGTCTCGTTCGTTTTCTACTCGCTGCACTACACCGGCAAGTTCAACGTCTTTGACTGGTCCGTGCTATGGGCCAATGAAGTGGCGTGGCTGCTGCAACCGGCGCTGTTCCTGCATTTCGTATTGACCTTTCCGGAGCGGCGGGCGTTCGTCGGCAGGCATCGCTGGTCGATTCCGGCGCTCTACGTTCCGGGAGTGGTTTTGTTCGTAATCCAGTTCCTGGCGCTGGAATACCTGAAAGCCAGCAACTCGCTGCTGTTTAATTTGAATCGGGTGCACTGGGCGTATCTGACGATTTTCTTTGTCTCGGCAGCGGCCGTCCTTTGGGACAACTCGCGCGCGGCCACCACCCCCATTCTGCGGCAGCAGCTCAAGTGGATTACGCGCGGCACTATTCTTGCCATAACACCGTTTACGTTGTTCTATGTTCTGCCGTATCTGTTCGGAGTGATGCCTTCGCTCACGATGAAGGTGTCGGTACTGTCGCTGGGATTGCTGCCGCTGACGTTTGGCTACGCCATTTTCCGTTACCGGCTGATGGACGTGGATCTGATCTTCAAGCGCGGCATGGCGTATACGCTGGCCGCGGCGGCCATCGTCGGCCTTTACTTCGCCGGCGTCGCTTCGATCGCGGAGTTGGTGCACACGCGCGTGCCCAGTTCCGGACCGTACGGGTTGATGATCGCGGTGGTAGTTACCGCGCTGTTGTTCGATCCGGTGCGAAAATGGATCCAGGAGAAGCTGGACCAGTATTTCTTCCGGACGGGCTACGACTACAGGCGCACACTGATTGAATTCGGACGCGAGTTGAGTTCGGAGACCGATCTCGACAAGATGTTGTCGTCGCTGGTGGACCGGCTGGCGCGCACGCTGCTGGTAGATCGAATTGCCATCTTCCTCGCCAACAGCGACTCTTCGCGCTTTGAACTGTCGAAGTCGTTTGGCATCGCCCACGTCACCGGTCTCGATCTGTCGTTTCTGGCAAAGCCGCGCATCGAGGACGCCGTCGGACATATCTTCTTCGAGAACACGCACCAGTTGCCGCGCGAGAATGCGATGGCGCAAGAGGCGATCGGACGCCTGGACTTGAACTACTACATACCGTGCCACGCGCGGCAAAAAACCATCGCCTTCCTCGGGCTGGGCAAGACGATGCAAGGAGATTTCCTTTCTAGCGAAGATGTGGAGTTGCTCCAGGCGCTGGCGGGTTACATTGGCATCGCGATCCAAAACGGGCGGCTGTACGCGTCCCTTGAACAGAAGGTGAGCGAGTACGAGCGGCTCAAGGATTTCAACGAGAATATCGTGGAATCGATCAACGTCGGCGTCATGGCTGTGGATTTGCAGGATCGCATCGAGTCCTGGAACTCGCAGATGGAAGTGATGTATGCGCAGCCGCGTTGGCAGGTGGTGGGGCGATCGTTGAGCGAGGTTTTTCCAGCGGCATTCGTCGAGGAGTTTTATCGCGTCCGGCAAAATCCGGGAATTCACAATCTTTACAAGTTCCGGCTGGCGACGCCCACGGGTGAATCGCGCGTCGTCAACGTGGCAATGGCGCCGCTGGTGACCCGCAAGTTCAATGTGGTGGGACGTCTGGTCATCATGGACGACATCACCGAGCGCATCGAGCTTGAAGTCCAACTCACGCAGGCCGACAAACTTTCTTCCATTGGGCTCATGGCCGCGGGCGTGGCGCACGAAGTGAACACGCCGCTGGCCGTGATCTCTTCCTATACGCAGATGCTGGCCAAGCAACTACAGTCCGATCCGCAGAAAGCAAGCGTGCTCGACAAGATCACCAAGCAGACGTTCCGCGCCTCGGAGATCGTCAACAACCTGCTGAACTTCTCGCGCACCTCGGGCACGGAATTGACGGAAATCAGCCTGAATAAAGTAATCGCAGATACCCTTGCTCTGCTTGAGCACCAGTTCAAAGTGGCGCACATCCAGGTGCAATCCGAGTTGAACGAAAAACTGCCTCTGATTCAGGGCAACTCCGGGCGCCTGCAACAAGTGTTCTTGAATTTGTTTCTCAATGCCAAGGATGCGATGGCCGGAGGGGGAGTCCTGAACGTAGCAACGCTGAATGGCGAATTCGTCAGCGTACGCGTTTCCGACACCGGCTCGGGGATTGCCCAGGAAAACATTCACCGCATCTACGATCCATTTTTTACCACCAAGACGTCGCCCGCGGAAGGCCAAAACCGCGGCACAGGCCTTGGGCTATCGGTCACCTACGGCATCATCCAGGAACACGCGGGCAACATTCGCGTGGAGAGCCGTCCGGGCGAAGGCACTACCTTCACCTTGGATTTTCCATTGATATCGACGAGGAAGGCCGTCCATGTCTGAATTGGCAGCAGTATCTGAAGTCACGACAATCCCGCGGCGGAGTACGCCGGAACGCACGCAACCGGAAAGCGCGGGCAGAATCCTCATCATCGACGACGAAGCGGAAATTCGGGAATCGCTCGAAACGCTCCTGCAACTCGAGGGCTACACAGTCGCGGTGGCAGGGAACGGACGTGAAGGGATGGCGCATGTTGGAGAACGTACCTTTGACGTGGTCCTGCTCGACTTGGCGCTCCCCGATAAGAACGGGATGGACGTGCTGGCGGAGATTCGAGTGCTGCACCCGCAGCAGGCCGTCATCATGATCACGGCCTATGGCACGGTGGAGAACGCGGTGCGCGCCATGCAATCCGGAGCCACAAACTTCATCCAGAAGCCGTGGGACAACGAAAAACTGTTGGCCGACGTGCGTGCGGCCGTCGCTCGCCAGAAAGCGGAAGAAGAAAACGTTCAGCTCAAGCGCGCGCTCAAACAGCGTTACAACTTTGAGCACATCGTGGGCAAGAGCGAACCCATGCTCAAGATTTTCGACCTGGTCGCGCAGGTTGCACCCAGCCGCTCGACGGTGTTGCTGCAAGGCGAAAGCGGGACGGGCAAGGAGTTGATCGCCAAGGCGATTCACCTGAATTCCACGCGGCGCGACCGGCCCTTCGTTCCTGTCAACTCCGGATCGACGCCGCCCGACCTGCTGGAATCCACGCTGTTTGGACACGTCAAAGGCGCTTTTACCAGCGCAGTTGTGTCGAAGAAGGGGCTGTTCGAGGTGGCCGACCGGGGCACGCTCTTTCTCGATGAGATCGGCACTATGAGCATGGACACGCAGGCGAAGATCCTGCGCGTGTTGCAGGATCGCAAGTTCATGCACTTGGGCGGCGTGCAGGAAATTCAAGCGGACGTGCGCATCATCGCCGCCACCAACGTGGATCTTCGGCAGATGGTGAAGGAAGGCAAGTTCCGCGAAGATTTGTTCTATCGCCTGAACGTAATCAGCATCGACTTGCCGCCGCTGCGGCAGCGCCGCGAGGATATTCCGCTGCTAGTGCAGCATTTTCTCCAGAAATACTCCGAAGAGAACGAGCGTCCGATTCGCCGCATCGCCACCGAGGCGCTGCGGCCGCTGATGAGTTACTCCTGGCCGGGCAATGTTCGCGAACTGGAGAACACAATCGAACGCGCCGTCGTGCTGTCTTCCGATAGCGACATTGGCGTCGATTTGCTGCCCGACCACGTCGTGGGCCGGGGAAACACGATTGCAACCATCGATGCCAGCGCCGGGACATCGCTGTTCGGCATCATGGAAGACTGCGAACGGCGGATCATCGTCGACATGCTGGAGCAGTCCGGCTGGAACCAGACCGAAGCGGCCGAGCGTTTCCATGTTCCACTCTCGACGCTGAATCAGAAGATCAAACGGCTGGCCATCGAGATCAAGAAGAAGAGCCGGGAGTGAGTGAGATCGGGCCATCGGGTCACCTGAAAACGGCTAGGCCCCTCGGGTTTTCGATCGCCCGATGACCCGATGGTGAGATGACCCGATGCTTTCCCTCTCTGCTATAGTTTCTTGAGCAGCAGTTCCCCCATCCGACATGGCGCTCGAACTCGAACTGATCTCGCCCTTTGAAGTCGCCAAAGAATTTGCGCTGGCGGTTCAGGAATACACGCTGCTCTCAGCGCAGTCCCTCGCGAATTTCTTTCGCCGTCCGCTTTACATGGGAGATATGCTGCAGCAGGCGGACCTGATCGGCGTCGGTTCCCTCCCCATCGTCATTCTCACGGGACTCTCCGTCGGCGCGCTGTTGGCGCTGAACTCCGCCAGCACGTTGCAACGATTTGGCGGGGTCACGCTGATCGGCCAGCTCGTGTCGCTCGGCATGGTCACCGAACTGGGGCCGCTGATCACTGGGCTGATGGTGGCGGGGCGCAACGCTTCCGGCATGGCGAGCGAATTGGGCTCCATGATCGTGACCGAGCAGATCGATGCCATGCGCGCCCTGGGCACCGACCCCACCAAGAAGCTGATTACGCCGCGCATCGGGGCCACCGCCTTCATGCTCTTTTTTCTGACCATTATCGCGGACCTGCTCGGGCTGATCGGCGGCTATGGGGTGGCGCATCTGCTGTTCGGGCTCGACACGCAGCAGTATTGGACCTCGGTGTGGCAGACGCTTGTGTTCCGCGATGTGTTCACCGGCCTCATCAAGCCGGTGCTGTTCGGGTTCATCATTTCGACCGTCGGTTGTTATTACGGCATGTCGACGCGCGGCGGGACCCAGGGAGTCGGACGATCCACGACCCAGGCCGTGGTCGCTTCCTCGGTGCTGATTCTAGTGGTGGATTTCTTCGTGACCAAGTTGATCTTCGCGATCTTTGGGTACAGGTAAGTCATGCCCGCTCCCACTCTGCCCAGCGCGAACACGGCGGCCGCGGTGGTGAGTCCCTCCGATTACGCCATTGAGTTCGAGAATGTTTCCATTGCGTTCGATGACAATGTGGTGCTCGACAGCATTTCGTTTCGGTTGGCGCATGGCGAAACCAAGGCGGTGTTCGGCGTCGCTGGTTCTGGCAAGAGCACTCTGCTCAAACTCGCCATCGGACTGTTGAGGCCCGATAGCGGACGCATCTTCGTACTGGGCGAAGAAGTCACGCGAATGTCTGAGCAGGAACTGTTCGAACTGCGGCGTCGCGTGGGGATCGTGTTCCAGGAAAGCGCCCTCTTCGACTCACTCAAGGTTTATGAGAACGTCGCTTTCCGTCTGATGGAAGAGAAACTCTCCCCCGAGGAAATCGAGCGGCGAGTGCGCGAGGTGCTGCGCTTCGTGGAGTTGGAACGAACTTACGATATGCGTCCCTCCGAACTGTCGGGCGGCATGAGACGGCGCGTGGCCATCGCCCGCGCCATCATCACCGAACCTGAAGTGCTGCTCTACGACTCGCCGACCGGCGGACTCGATCCGGTGACTTCGAACACCATCGTGGAACTCATCATGAAACAGCGTGACGTTGCCAAGACCAGCGCCCTGATGGTGACGCACCGCCTGCAGGACGCCTTCACCATGGCGACTCACGAATTCGATCAAGCCACCAATCAGATGGTGGCTCTGCCGAAAGGCCAACGCGGCGAAGTCGCGATGAGCTTTCTGATACTGAAGGACGCCAAGGTCATCTTCGATGGCGACGCTCACGAGCTGGCTGCTTCGCGCGACGAGTATATTCGGGAATATATCTCGTAGCGATTGCAGAGGTCAGAGGTTCGATTGCAGAGGTTGTCTGCGTCAGAGGCGTTGTAAGCGCTCAATCAAGCTTCAGGCCTTTTCTTCTTTCCCTTCCCCGGCAGCGCTGCCGGATTTTCGTGGATGCGCTCGCGGAATCCGCCTTTCATGCCTCGGGCGAGACCGATTGCCGCTTCGCCAAATTTGTCGCGCAGATGGTCCGCGGCGGCGAGAGCGTTTTTCCAGCGCTCGTCGCGCTTTGGCTCCAGCAGGTCGAGTTGGCCGGGACCGGATTCGAAATTTGACGCTTGCACGCCGAGCAAGCGCACCGGAGCGCCCGGCTTCCAGTTGGCGAAAAACAGACGTCGCGTTTGCTCGAAGATGTGGTGATCCATCTGCGTCGGCTGGTCGAGGGAATGCGCTCGCGTGATTGTTGTGAAATCTTTGTAGCGCAATTTCAGCTGCAACGTGCGCGCGAAATATCCGCCTTCGCGCAGGCGCCTTCCCACCATCTCGCTGAGGCGCATCAACGTGGATTGCAGGCGCTCGGCATCGCCTGTGTCCTCGTCGAACGTGTGCTCGTGGCTGATTGATTTCGGGTCGACGTTTTCTCCGACTTCGTTGTCGAACCAGCCTCCTGCGTCTTCACCGCGTGACTTTCCGGCCAGCGCCAGGCCCCATTTCCCAAAGCGATTTTCCAGATCGCGGTCGTCGAGTTTAGCCAGGTCGCCAATTTTCTGGATGCCGATCGCGTGCAACTTCTCTTCCATCACTTTGCCTACACCGGGAATGTCGCCAACCGCGAGCGGCGCGAGGAATTTGGCTTCTCTTCCCGGTAACACCCAGAACACTCCGTTGGGCTTGGCTTTCGCTGAGGATACTTTCGCAATCAGGCGCGAGGTGCCGATTCCGATCGAGCAGTTCAAATGCGTATTCGACTTCATCGAGTCATGCAGACGCTGCGCGGCTTGCAATGGTCTGCCGTGCAAGCGCTCGGTTCCCGTCATGTCGAGATACGCCTCATCGACCGAAGCCATCTCTACCAAGGGAGAGAAGTGCCCAAGCACCTCGTGAACTTTGGCGGAATACTCGCGATAGCGTTCGGGATGTCCGTTGACAAAAATTGCCTTCGGACAAAGCTTCGCGGCGGTGCGCAGGGGCATAGCCGAGTGCACGCCGAATTTTCGGGCGGCGTAGGATGCGGCGGAGACTACTCCGCGCTCGTCGCGCTGTCCGCCGACGACGACTGGCTTGCCTTTCAGGCTCGGGTCGAAAAGTTCTTCGACCGACACGAAGAAGGCGTCCATGTCGACGTGGAAGATGGTGCGCGGCGAAATGCTCATCGGAGTCTTGCAGAAGTGTACCGCTAGAGCACTTGGCCTTTCTTCGGGTCGACTATTTACTAAGGGTGCAATAACCACTTAGGTAGGGTGGTACCCCCTCCACCGGTCTTTTGGAATCAAAGACTTGGAGGTGAATCACGCCAGGTCTTTGAGTTTAAACGGGTTACTCGTAAAGTCTTTATTTCTTAATGAGTTATGAGCGCTCCTAGTATTCCGGGGGTTTTCCTGCTTTCTGCCAGCTTTCGGGTACCCCCCACCCCCCTCCCCCCCTCGATCTATTGGAATCAAGATTTTAGCGGGAAATTCCCGCCAAAATCTTGAGCGGAAAGGAGTTATAGGTAAAATCTTGATTCCTAATGAGTTAGTGCGTTCCCCACAATTCTGGTTGCGGACCTCGACTTAGTGGCCGGAGAGCCGCGCGGTTGAAATTCATTGTGTTGATACTTTTATTATAAGAGAGGGTGTCAAGGGGTCGGATCACGGGGCGCCCGTGTGCATGGTCGCGACGAAGCCCACTTGTCGCAAAGGGCGCGGTGCGTGCGGCACACGGCCGCCCCAATCGGTGGCTATTGTCGCGCTGGAGGGGCGTGCCTGTGACAGGACGCGCTGGTGGTTTGTGATGAAAAATCAGAAGTCAGAAGTGGCTTGACACCTGCGCCTCCGGCTCCTACGCTAACGCTTATGGAAGTGCAACTTACCCCCGACCAAAGGGCCTTTGTCCGTCAAGCGATTGACAGCGGACGGCTTCTGCGCGAGGAAGACGCGGTGAAGGAAGCTCTTTCTTTGTGGGAGGAGCGGGAACGTGGCCGCGCGGAAATCCTAGCCGCCGTCGATGAGGCGGAAGCATCGCTGGCCCGTGGCGAAGGACGCGCGATCACGCAGGAATCCATGCGGGAACTTGCCCGCGAGGTGACGCAGCGTGGACGAGCGCGGCTAGACTGAAGACGCTTACCGGTCATGCGTGTCCAGGCGTTTGTGTCGTGGTGATTTCTTTCTCGAATTCGAAGATCTCCATCTGGCCCTGGGGATCGAATACGGTTAGACTCGCGGTTGAGAAACGGTCCGGATCTCCCATGATTCTATGAGCGTCAAAGGCGGCATCTACTGTTGAGTTTGCTTCAACTTCTATTGTCCAACTGACTCGATACTTCATTTCGACTCCCGACTTGGCATCAATCGATCACCTTTGGTAGCACACCGTCCACGGCGTAGATCTCCGGCCCTGCATCCGGTTGTCTCCCTGAAATTTTCAGGTGGAAGTGCGGTTGGAGGTCTTCCAACTCCCCCTCGCTGTCGGGGAAGGCCACACCGCATTCAGAGCCATCGCAATCTATAGCGGGCTCTATCGCTATCGATAGCTCGTCTGAGTCACAAGGGTCTCTAAGAGCTTCCATACGGATTCGAAACAGTCTGATTCCGCTCCGGTTGCCGTCCGACATATGCACCGTCCAAACATACATTAGATAAATTACTATTATCTATAATAATATAAGATAGTTTAATCGTCAAGAAGTAAATCTCCTGTTGAATCAATCGGATGGCTGGTGTCGGCAGCAACGGATGGGAAGATAGTCGAAACGCCTCAGAATCTAGACACGAGTCTAGGCACAACTGTATAGCGGCTGAGGAGTTTACAAGGTCTAATTTTGTGAAGGCTGGGGAAATATTGGAACGCCTTAAAAGTAGAAGGGGCTGAAACTAGCAGGAAGACCCAAACGAATATGTAGCGGCTAACAATATATGCTTAAATTTCACCTTGTAAATCATCCTTAGCTCTTGCAATCTTCTTGCACGCAAGTAACTCCCGCATGATTTTTGCGACATTCTGCATTTCTCTCGTTGCGCTAGCCTATTTCAGCCGACTTGCCTCAACCGTTTCGCTGCTATCAGTGTTAACTAGTTTGCCGTCGCAAACAATTACATCTTCGGTCGGCAACCAGGTGAATGTGTCAACCGTGTCCGTATCTGACACACGCCATACTGAGCCATCCTCTAGGGCAACAATACTTCCGTCATCGGAGACTGATTGCACCCAGTGCCCTGTCTCGCAGTCGCCGCGCCTCGGTCGGGGGACACTCGGCACAGCAATGTCGCGGTCGATATCGGCCTGGGCGGCAGTGCGGCGGTGGCGAACAGGGACCTGGTCGGACTCTTGCGTCTGCCGGGCGCTCTTGGAATACTCGGGCATCTTCGTACCGTTCGAATGGGATGTCCACCACGACGAGGCCAGTTGCTGGGCTTCCAACACCTGCGCGGGCGTTAGATGTTTCTGAATTTCGTCCGCGTGCCCCTTGTCTTTGTCGTCTACTTTCCCCCCTGCCCGTGCAACGAGGTACCAGGCTAGGGCCATCGCCCGATCGCGCTGGACGCCTATTCCTGCTGCGTACATTGAAGCGAGGGCCATCTGTGACCCAGCATCCCCCTGCTCCGCTGCCTTCCGAAGCCAGAGGGCCGCTTCCAAATAGTCCTGCGGAACGCCAATCCCCTTTGCGTACCTCGCTCCCACGTTCCGCTCGGCATACAGATCTCCTTGCAAGGCGGCTTTTTGAAACCACTGAAAGGCGGCAGCGTCGTCCTTCTTGACGCCATCACCCTTTGCATACATATAGCCCAGATTGGTCTGTGCCTTTGCATAGCCTTGCCCGGCTGCTCGTGAGTACCAGTCGAACGCGGCTTTCCCGTCTTTGGGGAAATGCCTCCAGCCATTCTGGTACGCCTTCGCCAGTTCGAATTGGGACTTGGCATCACCAGCTTGCGCTCTCCTGAGCAGGTCCCTCTCAGGGCGGTCGCGATGCCTTTTGAAGCCCCAGAACGCTGCGCAGATAATGAGAGCCGACAACACCGAGAGCAGCAGGATGTTCTTCGTTTTCATGCGCGGCCTCTCTTAGCAGGCACGCCGTACCACGCTATGCTTGTGCATTTCGCCAGCGCCGACAGAATACATGGGTCCTTCTCTTCGCTCAGGATGACAAATTAATCTTGTGTCGCGGATTTACTGGGCGCAACGCTAGCCATTTTCATCGTTCGCGCAGACTCATGAGCAGTGCCTCAGGGGCTAAAGCCCGCATTTCTGGCGGTCGTTAGCGGCACGGCTGAAGCCGTGCCCTTCCCAAGACCATTTATGGGACCGGAGTAGCATCAAGACTGCGCGCGGCAAAGTCGAGCACGGCGACAATCTGCTCCCGCGTTACATGAAATTGCTCGATGATCTCCTCGATGCTCGAACCGGCCTCCAGGTTTTCAAA
>PLUW01000099.1:5652-17735 GCA_003162935.1 Acidobacteriaceae bacterium | reverse complement strand
GGAAGCGTGGGATTGCGCGGCAAGTGATGCAGGCCATCCTGGCGTGGATCAAGGAGCGGGGCTTGCGCTCTGTCAATTTGCACGCCAGCGCCGAGGGGCGGGGCTTATATGAAAAGCTGGGGTTTGCGGCGACGAACGAAATGCGGCTGCGGTTTTGATGTGGTGAATTCAATTCCGCCCGAAGTTCAACGCGTGCATAGTTTAGTACATGCGGGCCGCGAACCCTGGGGCTAAAGCCCCGTTGACTTTGGCTCGGCTTACGCGGCCCTAAAGGGCCGCTCTTCCACGGCCACACAACCCCTGTCTTCCACTGTCAAGCAAACCAAGGGCCAACTCCATATAATCTGCTAACGTTCGGGTGGCAGCCCCGTCTATTTCTGTGCAAGGCAAGGATTCAACACTTGTAGAGGACAGAGACAGACATGCCGGCCGATTCTTACGCAGTTGCATTTCCGGTTGGCGAGAGTTCCCGTCCGAGGCGGGCGGAACAGGGCAGCGGCAACCAGAACCCCATAACAATGAGGGGCTCCTTGGCAGCGCAGAGTAACCGCATTGACGACACGAGTCTGATCCGCGAGGCGCAGGAGGGCAACCGCGCGGCCTTCGAGGTTCTGGTGCGTCATTACGATCAGTCGGTTCTGCGGCTGGCGTTGCATCTCACCGGATCGGAGTCCGACGCCCAGGACGTGTATCAGGAAGCCTTTCTCAAGGCCTACAAGAATCTCGGCAGCTTCCGATTTGAGTGTTCGTTCTACACGTGGATCTACCGGATCGTCACCAATCTCTGCCTTGATCATCTGCGGAAACGGAACGTGCGCAAGGAAGAAGCTCCGGTTGCGGTGGACGCCTCGGGCGAGGAGTACAGCCGCTTGGAGCAGTTCGCGGATGTGCGCTCGGGAGCGAATCCGGAACGCGATCTGATGCAACGCGAACTGGGGCGGAAGATCGGGACGGCGTTGTCGGCGCTGACGCCTCGGGAGCGCATGGTATTTGAGTTGAAGCATTATCACGGGCTGAAGTTGCGCACCGTGGGCGAGATGCTGAATACGACGGAAGAGACGGCGAAGAACACGTTGTTTCGCGCGACGCAGAAATTGCGGGCGTCGCTGGCGGAGATGCGATGAGTTTTGAACTTTATTTTGAACTGCAGTCCCGAAGGGATACGAACATGAAATGTGATTGGGTGCGGCAGAACATCCTGTTCTATGTCTACAACGAGATCGAAGACGACGCTCGCTACGAGATCGAGCAGCATTTGGGGCGGTGCCCGGAATGCGCCACCGAGCTGAAGGCGACGCGCAAGTTCCAGGCGGAGCTTTCGGAAACTCCGGTGGCCGAGCCGACGCCGAACCTGCTGGCGGCCTCGCGCATGCGGTTGCAGGAAGCGCTCGAAACGACGCGGCAGGGAGGACTTTGGCAGCGTCTGATTCTTGAGCCGGCAATTTGGCTGCGGCAGATTCGCATGGCGCCCGCGCTCGCGGCGGCGATCTTCATGGTGGGATTTGGCGGCGGCATTGGGGCGACTTATAACTGGGTGGCGAATCGCCCTTCGATTGTTGCTAATGACGGCAACGACAAATATTCCAATCCGGCGTCTCCGGTCGAAGCGTCCGCGATTACCGGGATCCGTTCGGTGACGCAGGCGCCGGGATCGAATCAGGTGAATATCAAGTACGACACGGTTTTGACGCAGGAAGCGCAAGGTTCGCTGAACGACCAGCGCATCCAGCAGTTGCTGCTGTTCGCGGCGCGCAACAACTACAACTCGGGCGTGCGGATGGATTCGGTGGATGTGCTGACGCAGGCGCCCGGCGAATCGAATGTGCGCGAAGCGCTGATGTATGTCTTGCAGAACGATACGAACCCGGGCGTGCGGTTGAAAGCGCTGGATGGGCTGAGCGGTTTCGTGCGGCAGGATAATCAGGTGCGGGATGGGGTTTTGCGGGCGCTGATCGGCGACACGAACTCCGGCGTGCGGATGCAGGCTTTGCGGCTGGTCGAGCCGATGAAAACCGACAGCAATGTGCGATCGGTATTGACGAAGCTGGCGCAGACCGATCAGAACGTCTCGATTCGCTCGCAAGCGCGGACGATGATGGCGCAGATGCCGGAGATGGATTAGNNAGGAGAACATTCATTGAAGCAAGCAATCAAACTCGTTAAGGTTACGCTGTGGATGGCTGCGCTGGCATCGCTGGCGTTCTGCCAGGAAACTCGGGTGTATCGCGAAGGCAGCAATTGGGTTCAGGAAATGACGGGAGATCTGGGTGCGGCGAAGAATCTGCGGGTGAAACTGGCGGCAGGTTCGGTGCACATGCAGGGCGGAGCACAGGATCGAATCACCTACGTAATTCACCGCAAGGCGTACACGTCTTCAGAGCAGGAGGCGCGTCGCGAATTTGAGTCGTACCGGGTCAGCGCGTCGGTAAAGGGAGACACCGCGTGGATCGTGGCGGAAGCAGGCGACCGGGATCGCAAGTGTGCCGACGATTTTGTCATCAATGTGCCGCGCAGCCTCGATTCCGCCAAGATCGACACGGGCGGTGGCAGCGTCAACGCCGCGGGAATTGCCGGACGGGTCGACATCGGGAGTGGCGGCGGAAATCTTCGCCTGGATGACATCGGCGGCGTGCTGTCGGCGGAAACCGGCGGCGGCACGATCGACGTCGGCAAGGTCGGAGGCAATGTCAGTCTGCATACCGGCGGAGGCAACATCAAGATCGCATCCGCCAACGGCGAGATTAAGGCCGAAAGCGGCGGAGGAAGCGTGGTCGTCCTTTCCGGACTGCGAGGAGCGGTGCTACAGACGGGCGCGGGCAGCATTCACGTGGACAAGTGCAGCGGGCACGTGAAAGCCACGACGGGCGGCGGGAGCGTGGAACTGGGCGACATCGGAGGTCCGGCGGAGATTGAGACGGGCGCGGGCAGCATTCGTCTGGCTTCGGCGAATGGACGGGTGCAGGCGGAGACCGGAGGCGGCAGTATCCAGTTGGACGGAGCGACTTCGGTGCAGGCGGAAACTTCGGCTGGCGGAATCGTCGTGAAACTGCTCTCATCGGCGGGCGTTCGCAGCGATTCGACTCTGGAAACTTCGGCAGGCGATATTACGGTTTATCTTGCGAACGATCTTCCGATCTCGATCCGGGCGGAGATCGAGATCGCCAACGGGCACACGATCCGCAGCGATTTCACCGACATTCATGTCTCCAGTGAGGGTAGTTCTTGGGGGCCGAAGACAGTGACTGCCGAGGGGCAACTGAACGGAGGTGGGCCAGTGCTGAAAGTGCGCACCAATTCGGGGAATGTGAACTTCCGCCGTATCAGCCGGTAGGAAAGGTCGGAGGGCCTATGATCCATCGTTTCTTATTTTGCTTGTTTCTCTTCTCGCTGACCGCTTCCCTGGCGTTCAGCGCCCAACCAGCGGCATCGAACTCCGATCGGAACGGCGAAACCTGGGTCTGGGATTACAACTCCGACGAAGGCGGAGGATCGTCCTACCTGGGGGTGGACATCGCCGACGTTTCGGCTGAGCGCCTCGGCGAACTGAAGCTCAAGGAAGAGCATGGAGCGGAAGTTACGATGGTTGACGAGGACGCGCCCGCCGGAAAAGCCGGCGTGCACGAGCACGACGTCATCGTGAGCGTGAATGGCACGGCCGTAGAGAGCGCCGCGCAGCTGCGCCGCATGATTAAGGAAACTCCGCCTGGCCGCGTGGTCAGCCTCGGCATCAGCCGCGACGGCCAACCGATGACGATCAAGGTGCCACTTGCCGACCGGAAGAAGTCGATGGCCTGGGAGCCGAAGATTCCGGAGATGCCGAAAATTCCGGCCATGCCCGCAATTCCGGACTTCGACATGCCCGTGTCGATGGTGGTGGTCCACCAGTTGGCGCGCAGCGGGTTGCTGTTGGAAAACATCACGCCGCAACTGGGAGACTTCTTTGGCGTCAAAGAGGGCAAGGGCGTGCTGGTGCGCTCGGTGGAAAAAGGCAGCCGCGGCGAGAAAGCCGGCTTCCGCGCCGGAGACGTGGTCGTCAAGGTCAACAACCAGCCGGTGCACGATGCCTCCGATTTCACCCATGCCATCCGGTCCTCATCGGGCGGTTCGGCCTCGGTGACGGTGATGCGTGAGAAGAAAGAGCAGAATCTCACCCTAACTCTTCCCGACAAGAAAAATTCCGGCAGCCTGCTCGAAGAGAGCTTCGAGATTCCCGAACTCAGGGCAGAAACCGAACAAGCCATCAACCGCGCCGGAGAAGTGATCGCGCGCTTGAGCCCGGCCATCATCGAGAAGGTGCAGCAACTGGGCGTGTGCAAAAAAGACATGGAAAAGCAGCTGCAAGGCTCGCAGCGGAAATTACATGACCAGCAAGAAAAAATGCGGGACCGGCAACAGAAGCTGAACCATGAGCTCTCGGGTGAGTGGACCGAGATCTGACTTTGCCCGGGCGACAGGTTACGAAGGTCACCTGTGCCGGTACGCGGATGTGTTGAATTTATTGGAAAATGGCCAAATTCCTTTCCTGAAGTACCCACTCGTTATCTGTTGCGGCAGCGGGAATCTCGATAATCTGATGCCGCAATGGCTTTCCGCGCCCTGGTGTGCTCACAAAAGTCCGAGACGAATGCCGCCATGGCGGCGGCTTGCAAGGGTGCAGGGATCCGGGCGGAAGTCTGCGCCGACATTTTTTCAGCCATCGAAAAAGGGAAGACGCAAGCCTACTCGTGCGTGATCGTCGATTGGGCCGACCAGCCCGAAGCGAGCTTCCTGTTGCGGCGCGCTCGTGAGTCCGTAGCGAACCGTAACACAGTGGTCGTGGCCATCGTTGATCGCGAACCCACCGCGGCCGAAGTGCGCGACAACCGTCTCGATTTTCTGATCAACCGCCCGATAGCCGCCGAGGCCGCCCGCGCCGTGCTGGCCAAGGCGTCTGAAAAGATGCAACCGTCGAGCGCGGGGGACGATGAGGATTCGCCAGCGGGAGCCGATACCTCCCCAAAGGCGAACGCAGCTCCTGCCGCCGAGCCGGAGCACAGTCACCGGCAAATGTTTCCGGAAGAGGATGCAGCGCCGGAAAGCGGCGGCGACGTTGCGGCGGATGGAAACACCGGCGAAAACGACGAAAGTAAAGATCGGCCTCGATCCTACAGCTTTGCGCGGGTGGCACGCGGTGTTCTTGCGGCGATTGTCATTCTGGCGGCGGTGTTTTGCCTGTGGAGATCCCACGAGACCATCGAGTACCTGTCGCGGACGCGGGAGGGAAGACTTCAGGTTTTGCGGGAAGCAGTGGCGGCGTTCTTTTATTGGAACAATGGTGCAGCATCGCCGGTCGGCGCCGCTGGCAACGACGCGCGACAGGACGAATATTTCAGCCGAGGTCCCGCAAGTTCCGAGGTACGGCCACCGGCGCTCGGAGTCGTTGCGACCGAGTCCAACCTGCCGGAAGCGCGCATGCCATTGCCGAAGGCTCCCGACCTCCCGCTGCCCGTGGCCGCGCTGGAACGCCAAGAGCCCGCGCTTACCATCCGCAGGGAACGAGCGGCCATTCCCGAGAGCATGCGATCCTCTCCGCCAATTGCGCCGCCGGTGGTGGTGACAGTGAATGCGGCGCAAATGATGCCGGTCTCCGCACCGCAGCCAGCGCCGCCCTCCGCCGATCAATTCAGCGAACCCGTGGCGCTAAGCGAGGAATTAGCCAGGGCTCTGCTCGTCCATACAGTGAACCCTGTGTATCCGGCCGCCGCGCTAGCCCAGAAGTTGCATGGTCCCGTGGTGCTGCAGACGGTGATTGGACGCGACGGCAGCGTCGAGGATCTGAAGATTGTCCGGGGAAACTTTATTCTCGTCCAGGCTGCGATCGCGGCGGTCAAGCAGTGGCGATTCCAGCCCTACACCATCAACGGCCATGCGGCAGCTACGCAAACCGTGATTACCATCAATTTCAGCTATCCGCCGGGGTAGCGTCAGCCTCGTTAACACATAATGCTTATGGGTGGGTCTGTTCCTTCGCCTCGCCGGTGGGAGCGGTCACTCCGGTGGCGTTCTTCCAATATTCCTGCACGGCGGGCGGCAGTTTGTTTACGCGGGTCAGAAAGGCCGTGAGCTTCCAGATGTCGGGCTCGGAGAGGGTCTTTTCCCAGGCGGGCATGCCAGTGTAGCGGATGCCGGTGCGAATCACGTAGAAGAGGTGCCACTCCTCATCGTCGGGCGGATGGAGAATGAGATTCGGAGGCGGAGGATAGAACGATTTCTCCAGGGTCGAGGGCTGGCGGTCGATGCCGCCGTGGCACTGGGCGCAATTCATGGTGTAGAGCTTCAAGCCGGCGATCAGATTCTCGTCCGTGGGAGGCACGGGATTATTGATGCGGGGAGCATGGCGGTCGACGGAATTGTCGAGCGCGCTCATGGCGAGGTGGCGTTCCAGCTTGGGCGGCGCACTATTGGCGCGAGTGGGCAGAAAGCCGAGCAGGGCAACGCCTAGTGTGCCGATGAGCAGAACGAGGATGGCGACGACAATTCCTAGAAAGAAGTTGCGCATTGCGGAGCCCAGTCACCACACGAACAGTTTCATTCTACCTGCAATGAAGCAGCACTAGATCAGTAAGCGTGGAGGCGGCGAGCTTCGCGGACCAGGTCGGAC
This sequence comes from Acidobacteriaceae bacterium, assembly GCA_003162935.1. Classification (GTDB taxonomy): domain Bacteria; phylum Acidobacteriota; class Terriglobia; order Terriglobales; family Acidobacteriaceae; genus Acidiflorens. Next base: position 11,095 of record PLUW01000099.1, on the reverse strand, counting down.
ACTTTGGGCAGGAAGAATTCTTCCTGCGGCGGCGAAAACGGAACGGGCGTGTCGAGCGACGTGAGGCGGACGATGGGGCCGTCGAGATCGTCGAAAGCTTCTTCGTTGACGATAGCGGAGATTTCTCCGGCCAATCCTCCAGTGCGTGCGTGCTCGTGGAGGACGATCACTTTGTTGGTCTTCTTCACCGTGGCGGCAATCGCCTCGCGATCGAGCGGCGAGACGGTGCGCAGGTCGACGATTTCCAGTTCGATTCCTTCCTTGCTCAGGATTTCCGCGGCTTCGAGCGCGGTGTAGAGCATAGCGGCGTAGGTAATCACGCTAAGATGACGGCCTTCGCGGGCGATGCGGGCTTTGCCGATTGGGACTGTGTAATCGGCGTCTGGGGAATCGGGACCGGGAATTTCTTCTTTAATTCTGCGGTAGAGATATTTGTGCTCGAAAAAGATCACGGGATTGTGGTCGCGAATGGCGGATTTGATCAATCCCTTGGCGTCATAGGCGGTTGCGGGGCACACGACTTTGAGACCGGGAGCGTGTACGAACCACATCTCGGGATTTTGCGAATGGAAGGGGCCACCGTGGACGTTGCCTCCGCTGGGACCGCGCAGGACCAGCGGGGCGGGAGCTCCCCAGCGGTAGTGCGACTTTGCAACCATGTTGACAATTTGATTGAAGGCGCAGCCGATGAAGTCCATGAACTGAAATTCGGCTACGGGACGCAGGCCGGTGAGGGCGGCTCCGAAAGCCGCGCCGATGATGGCCGACTCGGCGATGGGTGTGTCGATGACACGCTCGGGGCCGAAGCGGTCGATGAATCCGTCGGTGACCTTGAACGCTCCTCCGTAAATGCCGATGTCCTCGCCCAGACAGAAGACTGTGGGGTCGCGGGCCATTTCCTCCCAGATTCCCTGGCGGATGGCCTCGAGATAGGTNNCACTTTTTTATTTCTTCTGAGTATGACATTTGGAAGAGGTAAATTTCCCGTCAGACCAATGTCATGAAAAACTTTGGCGCGGGTGTTCGGCGGGAACAATCCCAAGCTTCATGCGGCGGTGGGATCCCACACTAACGCCGGACGTCCAGGCCCGGTTGCAAGAGTTGTGTAACTGTCGGCACGAGTTGTGCGATCGCATCCGTCTTAAGTACGACAGCATCGACCAGATCGCAGGTTTCCTCTGGAATCTCGCTGCCGGAGAACATGACAATCCGAATGTCCGGCCGACACTTCTTGATCGCGGCGGCGACGTTGTGACCGTTCATTCCGGGCATGTGGAAGTCGAGGATTACGCCATCGATCGGAAGCATCATTGCCAGCGAGAGCCCTTCTTCCGCCGATGCTGTCGAGAGAACGTGATAGCCCCATTTTTCGAGCAGCGCTCTTTCATATTGCAGAACGATGCTGTCGTCATCGATGCAGAGGATGGTTCGCTTCGATCCTCGATATGCTTGACCCAATGAGTCCTCCCAGTGCGGTGGCCCAGCCCCATCACAGGGGAAGGGCATGTACCATGGGCGATAAAAGCTGAGCCACCGCCGTCGGCTCGCCAACAACTTGAATTACCCCCAATGGAATTACTCATATTTTGCCGCACCCTCCCAGCGCCGTCTGTTCAAGATTGCTCACTTCGAGCCGGGGGAGTTTCCCTATGGTTCGGTTCAGAAGGGCAAGGAATTCGCGGTGATTCCGGTGGCGGCCCTGCAAAAGCTGATGGAGGATGCGGAAATGCTGGCCGACGTGAAAAGCGTGAGAAGTGGCGCACCCCGGTAGGTTCCCCCCCCCCCACGATTCGCCCTAAAATATTGTAAACAAAATACTTAACTGCAAAATATTCAAAAATAAGGACTTAGTCGTGGCATTCTTCGATTTGGCGAGGTTTTTGAAGGGAAAACGAAAGTTGTCAAAGAGAGCCGAGAACAGTTTTTCGGCGACATCCGTCTCTGGAGACGGGATCGTTCGATGTTGCACGCTCGAAGGATTCTCGCAGGGTTGCGATTGGAAGTCTGTGATGGCGGCACAGGAAAATTGTGATGAAAGAAACAGGTCGCGTTTGGCCCGTTGGGCGGACATTTTCGAGAACCGGAATAAGCCGCGTCGTGGATTAGTTCTCAAATCCCGATCGTCTCGTCTCGCTCACGCTCTCCGTCCCTCCATCCGATCCTCGCGCCGTCGGGCGACGGGCTGCGACTCCCCGAGTAGGTATCAGAACTTAGTGGACAGCGAGCGTCATGGAAGATGCCGCACGATTTGCCTGAACGGCCTGCCCATTCGCGAAATCGCTTACAATTCCCCTTCCATGACCATCGCGGTGCGTTCCTTTGCGAAGATCAATCTCGGGCTCTACATTGGCGCGGCGCGCGCGGATGGATTTCACTCGCTGCGGACGGTGTATCAGACTATTGCATTGCATGACGTGATCCGGGTCAGCATTGACCGAAGATCGGGGCGCGGGAGTGGGATTGAGATTGTTTGCGCGGATGCGCGGGTTCCGCTGGATTCGTCGAATACCTGCTGGCGCATGGCTGAGCGGGTGATGAGCGAACTCGGCGCATCGGGCAGAGTTCGGATTGAGATTGAGAAGCGGTTGCCGGTGCAGGGAGGGATGGGCGCGGCGTCGTCGAATGCGGTGGCGACGATGATCGCGCTGGAGTTGGCGCTGCGGAAGAAGCTGCCTAGCGCTGCACGGCTGCGGATTGCGGCGGAAGTCGGATCGGATCTGCCTTTGTTTCTTGTCGGCGGAACTGTGTTGGGAGTGGGCCGCGGGGAAGAGGTTTATCCTCTGGTGGATTTGGCTTCTGTAGCGATGGTGGTGGTGACTCCGGAGGTGGGAGTGTCGACGCCGCGGGCGTTTGCGGATTGGGATGAACTGATGAGCACGGAGCAATTGACGCAGCCCCCAGCCTCCGATAGACTGTTTGAAGTTGGCTGCGCGCTTTCGGCGTGGCTTTCTAGTTTCACCAGTGGTTACCCCAACACCGGTGCTTCCGCAAAAGGCGGGAGCCGGGCCGGGAACTTGCTTTCCGACCTTGTCCGTACCGGGATTGGAAACGACTTTGAAAAGGTCGTCTTTCCTAAATATCCCGAATTGCGTGACATAAAAGGTGCGCTGGAGCGCGCGGGGTCGAAATACGCCTCGCTCTCCGGGTCAGGGTCAACCCTGTATGGGCTGTTCCGGTCGCCAGTCGATGCTGCGAAGGCGGCTGGGATTCTGCGAAAGCAGGGGCTGAAGGCAGTGGCGACCCGGACGTTGACGAGAAAACAGGTTTCAAGGTTTCAAAGTTTCAAGGTTTCGATGTAAACGACCTTGAATCCTGGATGGTTGTGAACGACAATCGAAGGGCAATCCGAGTGTTCGATTGCTTCACTGGGCCGTCGACTAATGGTAGGTCAAGTGCCTTTGGAGCACTTTGTCTAGGTTCGAATCCTAGCGGCCCAGCCAGAAAAACCAGGTCTCGGGTGTTAGGTGTCAGGTCTCAGGACCTGTCGCTTTTTCAGGCTGGGATCTGAGAACTTAAGACCCTGAGACCTTAACCATGGCCACAGTTGCAACCACGACTGCCGAAAAAGTGACCGCCGAAAAGCCGACTGCGGAAAAAAAGCCGACGACGGACGAAAAAACGGAACGGAAGCCGCAACGCGCCCGGGTCGACGACCGATTCAAGGTTTTTTGTGGAACCGCCAATGAGCCGCTCTGCGATGAGGTCTGTCAGTTTCTAGGGCTGACGCGCGGGCAGGCGCAGGTGACGCGGTTTGCCGACGGTGAGGCCTACGTACAGATTCAGGAGAACGTGCGGGGGGCGGATGTGTTCGTGATGCAGCCCACCAGTCATCCGGTGGACATGCATCTGATGGAACTGCTGTTGATGATGGACGCGCTGAAGCGGGCGTCGGCGCGGCGGATTACGGCGGTGATTCCTTATTACGGGTATGCGCGGCAGGACCGGAAAGACAAGCCGCGGGTGCCGATTTCGTCGAAGCTGGTGGCCGACCTGCTGACTACGGCAGGGGCGGATCGAGCGCTGGTGGTGGATTTGCACGCGCCGCAGTTGCAGGGATTTTTTAATATTCCGGTGGATCATTTGTTCGCGTCTCCGGTGCTGGTGGATCACTTCCGGAAGCTGAATCTGCCGAACTTGACAGTGGTTTCGCCGGATGCAGGCGGCGTGGAGCGGGCGCGGTTTTTCGCGAAGAAGGTGGATGCAGCCCTGGCCATCGTGGATAAACGCCGGGTAGAGATGAACGTGGCCGAGGTGATGCACGTGATCGGCGACGTGAACGGGCGGACTTGTTTGATCATCGACGACTTGATCGACACGGCGGGAACGCTGGTGAAGGTGGCGCAGGCGCTGGTGAACAATGGGGCAACCACGATCTATGCGTGCTGCTCGCATCCGGTGCTTTCGGGGGCGGCGGTGGAAAATCTTTTGAACTCCCCGATTGCCGAGGTGGTGGTCACGAACACCATTCCGCTGAGTGAAGCGGCGCGGCAGGTCTCGAAGATCAAGGTGCTTTCGATTGCGGGGCTGATTGGACGGGCGATCCAGTCGATTCACGAAGAGACATCGGTGAGCAGGCTTTTTATTTAGGAACAGTCGTTGGTCGATAGTCGTTCGCGACTCGCTAGCACGAGGAAGGTTTTGCCAACCACCATCGACTGACGACCAACGACGATTTTAGAGAAGGACGGAAACGGAATTATGGCGACAGCAACGGACATCAGCATACTGGAAGCGGAGAAGCGGGAGCCCGGCACGAAGAACGCGGCGCGGCGGGTGCGCGTCGGCGGGAAGATTCCGGCAGTGGTGTATGGCGCGGGCAAAGAGTCGGCCTCACTGGCGGTCGATCCGCGGCAGGTTTTGCGCATCCTGAAATCGGAGAGCGGACACAACACGATTTTCGACCTGGCGCTCGACAGCGATCGGGTGAAGGCGATGATCGTCGACTGGCAGTTCGAGCCCATCAAGGGAACGCTGCTGCACGTCGACCTGAAGCGCATCGCGATGGACAAGAAGCTGACGGTCACGGTTCCGGTGGTGCTCAAAGGCGAGGCCATCGGCATCAAGACCGAGGGCGGCATTCTCGAGCAGTTGCTGCGCGCGATCGAGATTGAGTGCCTGCCGGCGGACATCCCAAAGAATATCGAAGTGGACATCAGCCACCTCGTGTTCGGTATCGAAGTGCGCGTGAAGGATCTTCCGCATAGCGAGAAGCTGAAGTTCCTGACCGACGAAAACCAGATGATCGCGCACATCACCACGGTGAAAGAGGAAGTGGTTGCGGCTCCGGATGCGGTGGCGGATGCGGCAGCGACTCCGGCAGAGCCCGAAGTCATCAAGAAGGGCAAGCAGGAGACCGAGGGTGAAGGCGAGGCCGAGGGCGATGCCAAGGGTAAGGCGAAGCCCGAGAAGGCTGAAAAGGCCGAGAAGAAAGATAAAAAATAGC
>PLUW01000099.1:0-5599 GCA_003162935.1 Acidobacteriaceae bacterium | reverse complement strand
GAAGTCAGGAATCGCCAGTGCCGGGCACTGACGGCGCGGGCGACGATTGCCGGGGAGGCTGCGGTTCTGGCCAAGCCGGAGACGTTCATGAACCTGAGTGGGCTTGCGGTGCGGGAACTGGTGGCGGAACACCAGGTGGATGTGAGCCGGGACTTGATTGTGGTTTACGACGAACTGGACTTGCCGTTGGGCGCGATTCGCATCCGGCAGCGGGGGAGTTCGGCGGGGCACAACGGGATGGGATCCATCCTGGGCGCTCTGGGTACGGATGAATTTTTGCGGATTCGGCTGGGAGTTTCGCCCGAGCGCAAAGTTACGGACGGCGTGAAATTTGTGTTAACGCCGTTCCGCAAGGCGCAAGAAAAGGCAGTGGCTGAGTTGATCGATTTAGGAGCGCAAGCGGTCGAGGTGATTTTGAAAGATGGAGCGGCGGCGGCGATGAACCGATTCAATCGCAAGAACGAAGCGGGTGAGTGAGAAATTAAGTCGTTGGTCGATAGTCGTCGGTCGCCGGCAAACTCTTACGGTCCACGATGAATCCCGAACGACTAATGACTGTACTAAGATTTTGGAGATAACGAATGAATCGTAAGTATGAACTGATGTTTATTGTCCGGCCCGACATGGTCGAAGAGGATTTGAACAAACTGATTTCCACCCTCGAATCCTCCATAACCTCGGCGGGCGGAACGACCAAGAGCGAGGTCTGGGGCAAGCGCCGCCTCGCGTACCGGGTGGGCAAGTTCAACGACGGCATCTTTGTGCTGATGTTGATTGAATCCACCGGCGCCGCCGTGCACGAAGTCGAACGCCGGCTGCGCGTCACGGAACCGGTGATCAAGTTCCTCACCGTGCGCACGGATGAAGAATTGAAGCGGCTGGACAAGGTCAAGAAGCTGCGCGACGCGAAGAAGAAAGTCAGCGCGCAACCGGCTGCGGCAGTTGTCGCTCCGGTAACGCCAGTCGCTCCGGTCGTTCCGGCAGCGCCGGAAGTCGCGCCGGAAGCTCCGGCTTCGACGCCAGTTTAGTCGGAGGTGGTTTCGGGAAGGATTGCGGCTTGGGTAGTGCCGCAGCCTTCGACAAGCGCGGGGCAGAGCCCGGCCACCACACGAGCCATGCAACTACGAGCTAGGGCCACCACAACGAGCGAATTTTGAGAAGGAGCACCAATGGCAGAAGAAACGAAAGCACCAAGCGCGGGATCGAGCCACGGCGACAGCCGTCCGGAACGTAGCGGGCCGCCGCGCGGGCCGCGTCCCGGCGGAGGTCCTGGCGGTCCACGCGAAGGCGGCGGCCGCAAGTTTTTCCGGCGAAAGAAGGTTTGCAAGTTCTGCGTCGAGAAGATCGAAGCGGTCAACTACAAAGATGTGCGTCTGCTGGCGCAGTTCGTGGCGGAAAGCGGCAAGATCACGCCGCGACGCCTGACCGGCGTGTGCACGCCGCATCAGCGGCGTTTGTCGCGGGCCATCAAGCAGGCGCGGAATATCGCACTGCTGCCGTTCGCTGGACGCGCGCAGTAAAGAAGAAGCTTCTAGCTCCCAGCTTCTAGCCCCTAGCAAAAAGGGCGGAAGTCTGGGTTGGCTAGAAGCTAACAGCTAGAAGCCAGGAGCTATCATGGAAGTTATTCTGAAAGAAGACGTGCCCAAACTGGGCAGCCGCGGCGAGGTGGTGAAAGTCGCCGAGGGATACGGGCGGAATTTTCTGCTTCCCAAGAAGCTGGCGATTCAGGCCACTGAGGCCAACAAGACTGTCATCGAGCAGATGAAGGCCGCGTCGGTGCGCCGCTCCGCCAAGGAAAAGACGGAAGCCGAAGCGCTGGCCAAGCAGTTTGAGGGGCTCGAAGTGAAGTTCCTGCGCAAGTCGGGCGAAGGCGATCAGTTGTTCGGATCGGTCACGGCCGGCGATATTGCCGAGGCGCTGGAGAAGAAGAGCTTCCACATCGATCGGCGGAAGATCCAGCTGCACGAGCCGCTCAAGACGATTGGCGAGTTCATTGTGCCGATCAAACTGCACAAAGACGTGACCACGCATCTGAAGGTCTTGGTCGATAAGGAAGCGGTGGCGACGGAGTAGTTTTGGGCCGTGTGGGGACGGGCGACTCGCTCGTCCTGCCGGGCGGGGACGCCCGGCGCTCCATCGAGCCATCATTCTTCTTCTATTCCCGCTCCAAAAAACTGCTCCACTTTTTTCAGGTCTGTCGTGCGGCTGTAGGGCGGCAGGCTTTCCACGAATACCCTTCCGTACTGCTTCTTCAGGATTCGATTATCGAGCAGGGCCAGCAGGCCGCGGTCGTGCAAGGATCGTATCAATCTTCCGAATCCTTGTTTTAGCGTAATGACGGCGCTGGGAACCTGATATTGGAAAAACGCGTTGCCGCCGCCGGAGTCGATAGCCTTCACCCTTGCTGCGACTACCGGATCGCTGGGGACGGCGAACGGCAAGCGGTCGATAATTACGCAGCTCAACTGTTCGCCTTGCACGTCGACTCCCTGCCAGAACGAACTTGTGCCAAACAACACGGCATTGGGCGTCAGGCGGAACTGCTCTAGCAGCGCGGACTTTGGGGCATCGCCCTGCTTGAGCATGGGGTAGTCGAGCAGGCCCAGCAGGCGCTCGTAGACTTCGTTCATCTGCTTGTAGCTGGTGAAGAGGACGAAGGCGCGTCCGCGGGTAATCTCGAGGAGTTGGCGGATGACCGTGACGGCTTTGCCGACGAACTCGGGAGTGCGGGGATCGGGGAGATCGGGCGGGACGAAGAGAATCGCCTGGCTTTCGTAGTCGAAGTGCGAGGCAACAATCAATTCGCGGGCGTGGTCGAGGCCAAGGCGTTGGCGGATGTAGTCGAAGCCGCCGCCGACGGCCAGAGTGGCGGAGGTGAGCACCGAGGTTTCGAGTTTCGACCACAGGCACTCGCGCAGGATCTGGCCGACTTCGATGGGAGTGGCTTGGAGAAAAACGTTGGTGCGGCCGCTGGCCTGTTTCTCGTCGGATGACTTCCGTCTAGCTGCGCCCGGGGCTCCACGGAAGGCGCGGCGCTCGATCCAGAAGACCGTGTTGGGGTCTTCATTTTCCATCACGAAGCGGAGTTGCACCTGCAATTGCTGAGCGCGGCGCACCAGGGTGAAGACGTCTTCCGGTTTTTGCGGGAGTTGCTCCAACTCCGCACCCAGCCGGTAGAGCGATTGATTCAGTGCCAGGAACTCTTCTCCGTTTTCTTCGAGGAATTCGCGGCGGGAGTCGAAGGCAAAGCGGCCTTCGTTCGCGGGCAGAAGCGAGAAGAACAACTGTGATCGCTCGCGGACGGATTGAATCGCTCCCGACATTTGCGGGGTGTAGAGTTTCTCCTTCTGCAACATTTGCTCGACGTCGCGGGTCAGATCGTCCATGCGGAGGTTNNTCGAGTTTGATGGAGAGATCGGCGAAAAACAGGTGGTGATTGACGATGATGATGTCGCTCTCGGCCGCGCGACGCCGCATCTCGGTGATGAAGCAGCGGTCGTAGTCTTTACATTTCTGGCCGAGGCAGGTGTCGGCGCGGGCATCGAGCTTGTGCCAAACGGCGCTGGCCTCGGGCAGTTCGGCGAGTTCGGCGCGGTCTCCGGATTGCGTTGTCTTCTCCCAGGCGGCGATGGCGCGGTAGTGCTCGATCTCTTCGAGTCCGCTGAGGACGGGCTGGTCTGTGAGATCGATGAGTTTCTTGCGGCAGAGATAGTTGTTGCGTCCCTTCATGTAACAGACGCTGAGTTTGCGGTCGCCTTCGGGAAACAGCGCGCGTTCGAGGGCGGGGACGTCTTTGAAGAAAAGCTGCTCCTGCAGGTTTTTTGTGCCGGTGGAGATGATGACGCGTTTGCCAGACCGGATGACGGGCAACAGATAAGCCAGCGTTTTGCCGGTGCCGGTGCCGGCTTCGACGATCAGGTGACGCTTCTCTTCGAGCGCTTCTTCGACGGCCTGAGCCATCTGCAACTGGCCGCGGCGAAATTCATAGGCGGGGTGCGTTTTTGAGAGCAGGCCGCCGGGCGCGAAGAACTGGTAGAGGGAGAATCCCGCGGCGCCAGTCACGGGCTTTGGCACGGGATGGGATGGGGAAGGCACGGAGTCTCTATAATAGCTAAGAGTCCACAGTTCTCAGTTCCCGGTTCTCAGGTAACGCCTCATCGAGCTGGGATAAGAAAAGACACACTTTGAGCAAAAAGAAGTTATTGCCACTCGTTGCCATCGTTGGACGACCGAACGTCGGCAAATCGACGCTGTTTAATCATCTGACGGGATCGCGGCGCGCCATTGTCGGCGACGAGCCGGGGATCACGCGCGACCGGCTCTATGGCGAAGTGGAATGGCTGGGGTACGAGTTTCGCGTGGTGGATACGGGCGGGATTATTCCCGACGATAAGGACTTTATTCCGTCGGAGATTTTTCGGCAGGCGAAGGTGGCGTTCGAGGAAGCGGCGGCGATCATTATGGTTGTCGATGCGCGGACGGAGATTGCGGGGCCTGATCGCGAACTGGCTCGGCTGCTGGCGCGCACGGGCAAGCCTCTGTTTCTTGCGGTTAACAAGATGGACTCAGAGAAGCAGGATTCGTTGCTGGGGGAGTTTCATGCGCTGGGGATGCGGAACATATTTCCGATTTCGGCGGAGCATGGGCGGGGGGTTGACGATCTGCTCGACGCCGTTCTCAAGGTGATTCCCAACGTCAAAACCTTTAACACGGAGGGTGCTGAGGACACGGAGGAAGGCGCAGAACCAATCGCCGAGGAGCCGCATGAGATCAAGGTGGCGATTATCGGGCATCCGAATGTCGGGAAGTCTACTTTGCTGAATCAGCTTACGGGGAAGGACCGCGCCATTGTCTCGCCGGTTGCGGGCACAACGCGGGATTCGATTGATGAGGTGATCCGGTATAAGGGGCGCGCGATTCGGTTTGTGGATACGGCGGGCATCCGGCGCAAGGGCAAGACACACCTGATGGCCGAGAAGTTGTCGGTGGTAATGGCGCGCAAGAATATTGAAGACGCCGACATTGTGCTCTTCATGGTCGATGCGACCGAGGGCGCCAGCGGACTGGACGCGAATATCGCGGGCTACGCCCACGAGAGCGGACGGTCGGTGATCATTCTGGTAAATAAGTGGGACCTGGTCGCGAGCGGAGAGAAGCGGGCGGTCAGCCAGTCGAAGACGGCGCGGATTCAGGATGCCAAGCGTCCGCAGGACCGCGCGCTTTATGAAGAGCGACTGCGGTATGGGCTGAAATTTTTGGCGTATGCTCCGGTGCTGTTTATTTCGGCGCACAACGGCAAGGGGACGGAGAAGATTCTTCCAATGATCGAGAAGGTGGCGGCCGAGCGGCGGAAGCGCATTACTACTGGAGAGATGAACCGCTTCATCCGGACGGTTGATTTTGAACGCGCGTCGGTTCCGATGAGCAAGCGGGTGAGGATTCTTTATATGACGCAGGCGGGAGTGGCTCCTCCGACGTTTGTGCTGTTCACGGATCGGGCGGTGAAGCTGCACTTTTCGTATCAGCGGTTTTTGGAGAATCAGATTCGGGAGGCGTTCGGGTTTGTGGGGTCGCCGATTTGGATTAAGAATCGGGCGCG
>PLUW01000122.1:35803-61281 GCA_003162935.1 Acidobacteriaceae bacterium | reverse complement strand
GTACTTCGAACGCGCGCTAGAGATTTACCGTCAACTGGCGGCGCAGAACCCTGACCAGTACTCACCCAATGTGGCGGGGACGCTGAACAACCTGGGTCTTCTGGATCGAAATCAGAACCGGATCCAGGAATCCCGCGCCCACTATACCGAAGCCATGGCTATCTACCAAAAGCTCGCCCAGCGAGACCCGGCCAGATATACCGGCGATATTGCCAGAATCGAAGCGAGCCTGGAAGAGCTAGGGAAAATCGCACCCTCCCGATAGCATTATTTCAACTGACAAGTGGGCCACATTCCGTGGGGAGTATAACGGCGTTGGTCTTTGCAGCGTCGACCGAAATTACCGGGGGCTCTCTTCGTGCAGGGTCATCCAGTCTACGGTAGGGGTAAGGACACGCTTTATAAACGTTGGAGTCCACCAGCGGGCCAACGTCCCCCACTTTCGTCATCGCTACTGTACCCAACGCGATAGCACTGCTTGTGAATCTTGCCGATCCACGGTCAGTTAGTGAGATGAGACATTGCGTCCTACACGGCGGGGCGGGCCCGCCAACCGGAGTCCCATCCGAACGCCTTGATGGCCTTGTCGCTCGACGTTGCCCCGTCTGACTCTGTGACGTTGTAGATCCCACGCTCGCCTCGTGTGACGGCCAGTTCGGCCGCCTTGGCGGCGGCATCGACATATACGGACCCAGGTGCGATGGGAGCATCAAACCCCGTACCCGGCCCGTAAATCAACCCGTAGCGAAGGACAATCCCTTCCAGCGGCGCCTCAGTGACCTGGCGTTCCAGGCTGAGCACTCCCTGCACCGTCTCGCCATAGACCGGATGTGTCACCGGCAGCAACGGGTCCGTCTCCCGGTGTGGTTTTGTCCCCTCGTCCGTTCTGCCCTCGTCATAGATGAAAGAAATGCTCTGGGCGATCAATCGTCTGGCACCGGAATGCCGGACGGCTGCAACAAGATTGCGTGTGCCAACCTCCCGAAGGCGGGCATTGCGCGTAAGTGCGGCCGTCATTTGGCCCGCTTCCAGCGCGTAGGGCAGGTCGGTGAGCTGGTGGATCACGACATTCGGCCGGATCTCGTACAGATGGTTCCGCAGGGCATCCGCGTCGAATACGTCGACCACGACCGGTTCGACGCCAGCCTTCTTCAATTCCGCGGCCTTGTCCACGGATCGAGTGGAGCCGAATACATGCCACCCGTTCTCCAGAAGGATGGGGACGAGGCGCCGGCCGATGGCGCCGGAAGCGCCGGCAAGGAAGGTACAGGTAGTCATAATCGTTTTCCGTCTTTCGTCGTTGCGGGCAGTTGTCGACTTCAAGTCTGGCACTCCCCAGTCCCAAGGTCAATGAACCCTATCTCTGTTAACAACGGTTAAACACCGTGCCTTTCTTGTTGGTTAGTGAGATGGGGATCTTTCAACAACTACCGTGGTTCAGTTCAAATCCGATGTAGCCCATCCGAGCCATTCACACCAGTTGAGCGACAGGTTAGGCTGGTTTTGAGCAGACTTCGGGGGAGGGCTGTTCAAACTGACGTCCCATGACTCGTAAGAGTTTGGGGCGTTTTGTTTTGGTCCCGAAGCTGGCGTAATGGGGGATGGTTACGAAAGGTACCTTCAAAACCACCAATCGTGCGGGTTATCTTTGTGAGGTGGAATCCGAAAAGAAGGGAATTGCTCACAACATGCGACGTCAAAAAGGCTTCTCGCTGATCGAATTGCTGATCGTGGTGGCCATCATCCTGATCATCGCCGCGATTGCCATTCCGAACCTGCTACGCGCGCGTATTGCGGCCAATGAATCGTCCGCAGTTGCATCGATTCGCACCATCAACACGGCTCAGATTTCATACAACTCGTCCTACCCGACGGTAGGCTTTGCCGCCACCCTGGGCGCGCTTTCGGGCACGAGCTGCGCTCCGCCGACTTCGACCGGCGCTTGCCTGATCGATACCACGCTCTCCTCGGGTACCAAGAGCGGCTATACGTTCGTTCTGGCCAACGTCACCGGCACGCCGGCTTCCACCTACTCGGCGAACGCCAACCCGTTGACTGCCAACCAGACCGGCGTGCGCTACTTCTGCTCGATCGCGGATGCTGTCATCCGCGTCAGCACCGCCGGCGCGCAGTGCGTCGGAACCGAGACCCCGCTCCAGTAAGTTTGAATTTGGCAAAGTACCTGGGGGAGGGTACCAGCCGGAAAGAAGCAGAGGAGAAATCCTCTGCTTTTTTATTTTGGTTTGGGTTTGCGCTCTCGCGCCCAACACTTCATTAGCAACTGCCACAATTTGGCAGTGCGACACTCACGCTACTACAAAAAATGTCATTCCCGCGCCCGCGGCACGGCTCGCAAACCGCATCCCAAACACAATCCGCATCTAGATTCCCTGACAAATCTCAGGTCGGAGCCTTCGGAGGGTTACCTTTGGCGAAGCCCCGAAGAACGGCTCATGAACTGCAACGACGTAGACGGCCATTATTGTCAATCCCAGTACTGAGGCGGGTTGGAGCTCATCCATGAAGAAGAAAAACAAAGGGTTTTCGCTGATCGAGTTGCTGATTGTGGTGGCCATCATTCTGATCATCGCGGCCATCGCGATCCCGAACCTGCTGCGGGCAAGAATTTCGGCGAACGAGTCTTCGGCGGTGGCTTCGCTAAGGACCTTGAATACGGCGCAGATTTCGTATGACTCCGCTTTTCCGACCGTGGGATTCGCGACCACCCTCGGCGCACTCAGTGGAACCAGTTGCGCGCCGCCGGGAAGCGCGAACGCGTGCTACATCGACGAGACGCTGGCATCCGGCACCAAGAGCGGATATTCGTTCCAGCTGACGGGCACTGCTGGAACCCCGAATGAAACCTACAATTTCATCGCCTCGCCATTGACTCCGAACCAGACGGGCGTCCGCTACTTCTGTTCGCTGGCTGACGCCGTGATTCGAGTCAGCACGACGGCCCCGGGCACTTGCACCACCAGCGTGTCGCCGCTGCAATAAGAATTGAGTTTGGCAACGTACCTGGGGGAGGGTACCAGCCAGAAAACGCAGAGGAGCAATCCTCTGCTTTTTTTCTTTTTGCCTGGCGTTTCTTGTTGCGGCTGAAAAAGGCTCTCCGCCAGCCATAGATCGAGTGACACAAATTGTCATTTCCGATGCCCCTTGACCAGAGAAAACAGGCGTGCGAGGGACTCGGCCGCACACTCGCGCTGCATTCCGAAGGACTTACTCTTGGTCAGCATAGAGCCGACTGCGGCAGCCAAAGTGCAACAGTTGTTCTTGAAGAGTCCGGTAGGGCCAAACCGGAATGAGGAAGATGCAATGCGAACCAACAAGGGATTTTCGCTCATTGAACTGTTAATCGTAGTGGCCATCATTCTGATCATTGCGGCGGTTGCGGTACCCAGCTTTCTGCGTTCGCGCATCGCGGCCAACGAATCGTCCGCCGTGGCTTCGCTCCGAACCTTGAATTCGGCGCAGATCTCGTACAATTCAACGTATCCGACGGTGGGTTATGCCAGCACGCTGACGGCTCTGTCTGGTACCAGTTGCTCGCCCCCGAGTTCCACGGGCGCCTGCCTCATCGATACGGTGCTGGCGACCGGCCAAAGGAGCGGGTACAATTTCACACTGACCAATGTAACCGGCACCCCGAACTCAACCTACAACGTTATCGCTAGCCCAACTACGTGGAACTATTCCGGCATGAACTACTTCTGTTCCTTTGCCGATGCGGTCATTCGCTCCAGCACCACCACAATCGCGACCTGCGATAGTACGGTCGCTCCTCACAACTAACGCACGGGCGGCATAGGACTCACCGACCCGCTTCCGGCTCCCGCCAGCGGTTTACCTTCGTAACCCTCCCTTCTGTTACCTACCTCTACCGTGCCCAAGCATTGCTTATAATTTGTTCATCACATTCCAAAACCCAGCCCCACAAGGAACAACCGGGCATTGCACCCATAGCCATGGCAGCGATTGAAATTCTCGATTTGGAAAAAAG
Organism: Acidobacteriaceae bacterium; assembly: GCA_003162935.1. Lineage (GTDB taxonomy): Bacteria > Acidobacteriota > Terriglobia > Terriglobales > Acidobacteriaceae > Acidiflorens. The sequence continues at coordinate 57,275 of PLUW01000122.1, read as the reverse complement.
CTACCTCGTCGGATTCTGGCGCAAGCGTCCAAGACTGGCGCTGCGCCCCCTTCGCCTGACCATAGAGGAGGGAGAGGTCTTCGGCTTCCTCGGCCCCAACGGCGCGGGCAAGACCACAACCCTGAAACTTCTGATGGGGCTGGTGTTCCCAACCGCGGGAACGGCACGCCTGCTCGGGTGCGCGATGGACGATCCGCGCGTGAAATCGCAGATTGGATTCCTCCCCGAGCAACCCTATTTTTACGACCACCTGAGCGCGCGCGAACTGCTCAATTATTACGCGCAGCTTTCGGGCGTTCCGGCCAAAGGGCGCTCGGCGCGGGTGGAGCAGATGCTGGCGCGGGTGGGATTGAGCGATTCGGCGGGGATGCAATTGCGGAAGTTTTCCAAGGGCATGTTGCAGCGGGTGGGCCTGGCGCAGGCCATCCTGCACGACCCCAAGCTGGTGTTTCTGGACGAACCGATGTCAGGCTTGGACCCAATGGGCCGTCGCGAGGTTCGGGATCTGATTCAGCAACTGCGGTCGGAAGGTAAAACGGTGTTCTTTTCGACCCACATTCTTTCGGACGCGGAGGCGCTTTGCGACCGCGTCGGTGTCATTCACCAGGGGGAATTACGCGGTGTCGGGGCGGTGGCGGAATTGACCTCCGGAAAGCAAGGCAAGGTCGAGATTGTCTTTTACGCGCCGGAACAAAAAGTGCCACTGGCTTTAACCGGCCTCGGAGCCGAAGCGCGCATCAGCGGCGACATGGTAAACGCGGTATTACCGGAAGCGCAGCAAGAGGCGGCGCTCGACGTGTTGCGGCGCGAGCGCATCAAACTGATTTCGCTGACGCCGGTACGCAGTTCGCTCGAAGAGTACTACATCCAGAAACTGCGCCCGAGCCCAGACGCGACAGAAGCGGGACGGGAAGAAGCGGATCGCAAGGGGGCGGGAGCGTGAATTCAAGAATCGTCTGTATCGCCTTCAACACGTTTCGCGAAGCGGTGCGCGACCGGGTGCTCTACAACCTGATCGCCTTCGCGGTGCTACTCTCCGGGGCGTCGATTTTGGTGGGAGAGATTTCGATCGACATCGAGCGCCTGGTCGTCGTGAACCTGGGCCTGACGGCGGTCTCGCTGTTTGGCGTGGTCATCGCCATCTTCATCGGCATCGGACTGGTTTCGAAGGAGATCGAAAGACGCACGCTGTACACGGTGCTCTCGCGGCCGGTTCGCCGCTGGGAGTTCGTGGTGGGCAAGTTCTTCGGACTCACAGGAACGCTTGTGGTCAACACGTTCTTCATGGCGCTCGGCGTGTTTCTGGCGCTGTTGTATGTGGCGCACAAGTTCGAAAAAATGGATGTCTGGGTGCTGGCCGCGCTGTACTTTATTGTGCTGCAATTTCTGATCGTGTGCGCGCTGGCCCTGTTCTTCTCGTCCTTCTCCACGCCTCTGATGTCCGCAGTCTTCACCTTCGCCCTGTTCGTCATCGGCAGTCTGGCCGACGATCTGCGCGGCTTTGCCCGAATCACACACGGAGCGGGCGGCTGGCTAGCGACGGCCATCGCCTATCTGGTGCCGAATTTTTCCGCCTTGAACGTCATCAACCTGGTGGCCCACGGCGGTCCGGTACCAGGCAGCCTGATCTTGTACAACACCCTCTACGCGCTGCTGTATTCGGCAATGGCCGTCTCGGGAGCGGTGCTGATCTTCCAGCGGCGGAACCTGAAATGAGCGCAACCCGGCGGGTGAATCTGGTGGCCATCGCGGTCCTGCTTTGTTCCATGGCTGGAGCCATGGCGTCGCTCTTTGTGATTGACCACCAGCGGAGCAATTCCGCAGCTCAGGAAGCGCTGTATCTGCGCTCTTCCAAGGTGCTGCGTCGGTTGAGTCTCGGCTATACCGGTCTGCTGGCCGACATTTATTGGACACGCGCGGTGCAGTACTTCGGCGAACAGCATCACAGCGGTTCGGGCGATTTTCGCCTGCTGGCTCCGCTGCTCGAAGTCACCACCGAACTCGATCCGAAGCTCTTGCCCGCGTACCAGTTCGGAGCAAATTTTCTGGCGCCGAAGCCGCCCAGCGGCGCGGGCTTGCCGGGCGCGGCCCTCGCGCTGATGCAATATGGAATCGAACACAATCCCGACCAGTGGCGGCTCTATTACAACCTGGGATTTCTGTACTACACCGAGTTGAAGGACTACGCCAAGGCGGCCGATGCGTTTAAGCGCGGAGCCGCGCTTCCCGTCACCAACGAGTTCATGCCCATCCTGGCGGCGCGGATGGCGCAGCATGCCGGCGAATTCGATACAGCGCGCATGCTGTGGGTAACCACCTACCAGAGCACCAAGGAAGCGCGCATCCGCCAGAACGCCGTCGAACACTTGCTCGCCCTTCAGGTCGATGAAGAGGTAACGCAGTTGGAGCGTGTTGTCGAAAAGTACCGCGACCAGTCCGGGCGGCTCCCCACCAGCATGAGCGATCTGGAGCGCGCCGGTTTTATTCGTGGGACGCCGACCGATCCCAAGGGATATCGTTACCATCTGATGGCGGATGGGCGAATCGAAGTGCAACACCCGGAACAAATCTACTTCATCACCAAAGGTCTTCCTCCGGGCGCGGAACCTCCGCAACCGCCGCGTGAGCCCCAAGCGGCCGCGAAGGCGGATTCGAAGTAGCACCGCGGCTTGGCTCTTTAGCTCTTAGCTCTTAGCTTTTAGCTAAAGGCCAAGAGCTAATGGCTAACAGCGCTTCTCCTTGTTAGCATCCTTGCGTGTCTTCAAGTTTCCCCCAACAATTCTGGAGCGGGCTCCGCAACTGGTGGCGCGAGCAGGCAGACGCCAACGGTCTGACCGGCGCCGCTTCCCTGCTGGCGCGCAATCTGTGGGGCTTTGTGCGCGACTCCACTCCCGAACGCCGACGCAGCCGCTACGGAGACATGGACTACGACTGGGAGCATCGCGTCAACACGACCAGCGGAACAGTGGGCTGGCAAGCACGTTTGCTGGGCTGCTTTCATTCTCCGTATCAGCCAACCGAGCCAGCTTTGTTTCACGAGATGATGGCAAGTCTGCCCATCGCGTTCGATACATTTACGTTTATCGATCTCGGTTCCGGCAAGGGACGAACGCTCCTGATGGCCTCGGAGTATCCGTTTCGCAAAATTGTGGGCGTGGAGATCCTTCCCGAACTTGACCGCGCCGCCCAGGAGAATATTCAAGCCTACAAAAGCCCAACCCAGCAATGCTCAGAAATTCAGGCAGTGTGCGTCGATGCGCGCGACTTCGAACTGCCTGACGAGCCGTTGGTGCTTTACCTCTTCAACCCGCTGCCCGAAGCCCCTCTGCGCCAACTGATTGAGCGTTTGGAAAAATCTTTGGCGCACTCTCCGCGCGCGGTTTGGATCGTCTATCACAATCCGCTGCTCGAGCCTGCGCTGGCAGTGTCGCCTTTTCTGGAAAAGGCGGGATCAACGCCGTACTATTCGCTATACCGAAATTCCCTATAGCGAACCAAGATGGTGAACCACGATAGTGAACCCGGCGGCGGAATGCTAGAGATCCTCGTTTATAGACCCAAGGCCTGCACTTGCTCCTCCGTTTCATAGCCGAGCCAGTGGGCGACTTCATGCCAGACCACTCGTTTCACTTCGGCCCGCAAGTTTCCTCTTGAACAGCGCAGAATTGGGCCGCGAAAAACAAAGATCAAATCGGGGGCGACCTTCATCTGCATGTGCGACTGTTTGGTCCTGACCACGCCGCTGTAGCATCCCAACATTTCCGTTCCGCGCGGCCAGTTCTTTTTCTTCAAGACGTCCGCAGGAGGCTCTTCGGCGACCTGAATGCCGGGGAAGTCGGGCTGGTCTTTGACCGTCTGCGGCAGAGTGCTGTAAGCCCACTCGACAATTTCGTCGAAGGTCTCCGTATTTGCGGGTGTGGACATGAGAGCACTCTACGCTTTATCGAAGGAGCGATGGAGCCACGAATATAATGGCAACCAACTATGCTCATCATCCTTGGCGGCCTGCCGGGTACTGGAAAGACGACCATCGCGCGAGAACTCGCACGCCAGCTACGTGCAGTTCATGTGCGTATCGATTCTATCGAAGAAGCGATTTTGGATTCAGGGGTACTCAGCTCATCAATCGACGATGCTGGCTATCGTGTGGGCAACGCAGTTGCCGCGGACAATCTCCGGATCGGCAGGACAGTGATTGCAGACTCAGTGAATCCTATTCCGCTTTCCCGCGATGNNTGAAATCGAGGTCATCTGTTCAGACACCAAAGAACATCGGCATCGGGTGGAAACGCGCATATCCGGCGTTCCCGGATCGCGATCCCTTACCTGGCAAGACGTAGCCTCACGCGACTACCGCCCATGGAACCGTGACCATATCGTGATTGATACCGCCAACCGGACCGTCGAGCAGGTCGTCACGATACTTCGCGGAGCGATGCCCAAAAACGCCATCGGCTGACCCCTCCATCGTTTGACCGCGTACGCGACCGCATCGCGCTAAAATCGACTAGGGGAAACCAAAGTTGAATTGCCGCTGCGTTTGTTGGATGCTCTGTTGGCCGCTGGTTATCACCTTCGCCACTCCTGCGCGGGCCCAGAGTGTCGATATCAATCAACTCGCCCGCGCCGTTGACGCCCACTACAACCATCTCCGCAGCCTGCAATCGGACTTCACCGAAATCTACCATGGCGATGGTCCTGACCGGGTGGAATCGGGGACTTTATGGCTGAAAAAGCCGCGCAAGATGCGCTGGGAATACCGTTCTCCGAAAGAGAAGCTGTTTATTAGCGACGGCGAAGCTGTGTGGTTTTACCAGCCGGCGGAACGGCAGCTCAGAAAAACGACTTTGAAGCAGTTGGATGACGTGCACTCTCCTCTGGCCTTCTTGCTCGGTAAAACCAAGCTGGAGAATGAATTACGCGGACTTTCCAAAGCTGTGGATCAATCGCCGCTGGCGCCGGGTGACACTGTTTTGCGCGGGGTTCCAAAAGGCGTCGTTTCGCCGAGCGGGGCGGGCACGGTGAGCGAGGTGCTGCTGGAGGTCACGCCGTCCGACCAGATTGTGCGCATCGTTTTGATGGACGCGGATGGCGGGAGCACGGAGTTCCGATTTGCCCGGTGGAAGGAGAACGGCGAGATGAGCGACAGTTCGTTCAAGTTCACGCCTCCGGCGGGAGTGGAGACAGTGGAAGGCGCGCTGGGGCCGTAGCTGGTCGGGTCTGACAGTGGAGTGCCGGGCGCCCCCGCCCAGCGGGACGGGCGAGGCGCCCGTCGCTCCACTAGATAATGTTGGGCCCGGTTACTTGCGTACCACACGGCTGGACAGGATGCGGTAAGAGCTTTGGGAACAGAATGTTACACTTAGACCATACACCCAGCAATGCTCCACAACGGAAGCTCGGAAGACGATAGCCAATGGCGGAATTCCTAGTCAAAGTCGCCGACGAACAGGGCCATCTGCGGCAGCAGGTGGAGCAAGGCTATTCCGAAGCCGAAGTGCACGACCGGTTCGTGCAGCAGGGGTACCTGGTTTACTGGGTTAAACCCCGAACCCTGCTCAGCGCCAGCGGGGGCAAGTTTGGGCGGCAGGGCAAGCTGCGGCAGGCCACATTTCTGATTTTCAATCAGCAGTTTTTGACCCTCATCAAAGCCGGCCTGCCCATCCTGACCTCGCTCGATCTTCTGATCAAGCGGCAGCGCGACAAGTCGCTGCTGAAGCAACTGGAAAACGTGCGCGAGCGTGTCAAAGGCGGCGAGTTGCTGTCGGACGCTTTTGCGGCGCAGCAGGTGTTTCCGAAGATGTACACGACTACGCTGCTGGCGGGCGAGAAGAGCGGCAACATGGAAGAGGTTCTCGGCCGCTACATCACGTATCAGCGGATGGTGCAGACATTCCGCAAGAAGCTGCTCGTGTCGCTGGTCTATCCGGCGCTGCTGGTCTCGGTGGTGACGCTGATGCTGATCTTTCTGATCACCTTCGTGGTGCCGAAGTTTGCCGACCTGTTCAACAACCTGGGAGCCGAACTGCCTCCGATTACCGTGTTCATGTTGTCGCTGGGCCTGAACGCGCAGAAATACGGGTGGATTGTGGCGTTGGTTTTGATCGCGGGCGTGGTGCTGTTGCTGCGCTGGAAACGGAGCGATCACGGCGCCGAACGCGTCGATCATTTCCTCCTGTCGCTGCCGCTGATCGGGGAAATTCGCATGAAGTACCAGGTAGCGAATTTCTCGCGCATTCTGGCGACGCTGCTGCAAGGCGGCCTGCCTTTGGTTCCGGCGATGGAAACCGCCGCGGAATCGCTCAGCAGCCGGCAAATGCTGAACGGAGTCAACGCCGCCGCCGAGCGCGTGAAAGAAGGGCAGAGCCTGGCGAACGCGCTGGAGACGCAAAAATTGTTTCCCGATCTCGCGGTGGAAATGCTGGAAGTCGGAGAATCGACCGGCGCGCTGCCGGCGATGCTGGCTTCGGTGGCGGAATTTTACGAAGAAGACGTGCAGACGGCGCTGGGAGCAGCGATGGCGCTGATTGAGCCGTTGATCCTGATCATCATGGCGGTGTTTGTCGGCGGCATCTTGATTTCTCTGTATATGCCGATCTTCACCTTGGGAGCGAACGTGCATTAAGAGCCAGGTTTCAAGGTTGCAGACTTTCAAGGTTTCAAAGTGTGAGTCGACCCGATTGAACCTTGAAACTCTGCAACCTTGAAGCTTTGAAACTTGGACCTAGCGGTACATTGGAATGGGCATGTCGGATAAGAAAACAGTAGTGGTCGGAGGAGCGAATGGCGGGAAACTGGTGCCGGAACCGGTGTCGGCTCCCGACGATGTGGAACGCGCGCGCGATATCGCGCGGCGCTACCGTTGCGAATTTGTCGACCTGAGCGACTTCCAGTTGCACCACGATCTGTTTGAAAAGATCCCGGTGCACCTGATGTTCCGCTATAAGTTCGTGCCGCTCGATGAGACGCCCGACGGGCGCCTGGCGATTGCCATTGCCGATCCCAGCCAGTTGATGATGATCGACGAGATCAGCCTGCTGCTCGGGAAGCGCATCCTGACCAAAGTTTCGACGCTAAAGCAAATCTCCGACATCCTGCAAAAGACCGAGCAGTCCAAGCGCGTGCTGGAAGACGCGAGCGAAGGATTCACGCTCGACGTGATCCGCGAGGACGAGGCCGGCAACGACGAAACCATCTCCATCGACAAGCTGACGGCAACGGCGGGCGCGGACATGAGCCCGATCATCCGCCTGGTCGATACCACGATCTTCACCGCGCTGCAGAGGCGGGCGAGCGACATCCACATCGAAACGCGGGACGATTCGGTCCACATCAAGTTTCGTATCGACGGAGTGCTGACCAATGCCATGCCGCCCATCGGCAAAGAGCATCACTCGACCATCATTTCGCGCATCAAGGTCATGAGCGAGCTCGATATTTCCGAGCGCCGCGTGCCCCAGGACGGCCGCTTCCGCGTGAAGTATAGCGGCCGCGCCATCGACTTCCGCGTCTCGATCATGCCCTCAATCCATGGCGAAGACGCCGTGCTTCGCGTGCTCGATAAAGAGTCGATGAGCGAGAAGTTCAAGAAGCTGACGCTGGAAGTGGTCGGGTTCGCGGAAGACGATTTGCGCCGTTTCCGCCGCTACATCAAGGAACCCTACGGCATGGTGCTGGTCACCGGACCGACGGGCAGCGGCAAGACGACCACGCTCTATGCGGCCATCAACGAAATCAAGACCGACGAAGACAAGATCATCACCATTGAAGATCCGGTGGAGTATCAACTGCGCGGCATCACCCAGATTCCGGTCAATGAGAAAAAGGGATTGACCTTTGCCCGCGGCCTGCGTTCGATTCTGCGTCACGATCCCGACAAGATCATGGTCGGCGAAATCCGCGACAACGAAACCGCGCAGATCGCCATCCAGTCGGCGCTGACGGGCCACCTTGTGTTCACCACCGTCCACGCCAATAACGTGGTCGATGTGCTCGGGCGCTTTCTGAACATGGGCGTGGAGCCTTACAACTTTGTGTCGGCGTTGAACTGCATTCTGGCGCAGCGGCTGGTGAGAATTATTTGCGATTCCTGCCGCACCGCCGTGCATTATCCGAACGAGGTGTTGGAGGCGAGCGGACTCGACCCAGTGCAATGGTCGCAGGTTCCGTTGTATGAAGGGCAGGGTTGCATTGAGTGCGCGGGCACGGGATTCCGCGGACGAACCGCGATCCATGAGCTTCTGGATTTGACCGACCGCATTCGTGAGATGATTCTGGATCGGAAATCGACATCGGAGATCCGGAAAGCGGCCCGCGAAGAGGGTATGCGCTTCCTGCGCGAATCGGCGCTGGACAAGGTGCGCGGGGGATTCACCACTCTGAAAGAAATCAACAAGGTTACGTTTATCGAGACGATGCGCTGAGGCTGGTTCATTCTGGAAAGCTGGCGGATCAACACTGGCATCTTCCGAGGTAACTATTCTCTCCGTAAAAGCACGGGATATCATTTAAGTTAAAGTTATGGCTTCCACATCCAAACACGTTCGCCGACCCACGCTCGCCTGCGAAATCGCGGCCGACCGCGTATTGGCAGGTCGTGCGGCCGACGCGGGCCGGATCGTGGAAATGGCAGCAGCGCGGGAACTTGCGCCGGGCACGGTGGTACCCGACTTGATGGAGGCAAATCTGCGGGACGGCGCTGCGGTGCGGGCGGCGATTGAAAGCGCGCTCGGCAGCATCGGGGCGCGCTCCAAGGACGTGATTGCGATTCTGCCCGACACCGCGGTGCGCGTCGTGCTGCTGGATTTCGAAACGCTGCCCGCGAAACGAGACGAAGCGGAAGCGGTGGTCCGCTTCCGGCTGAAGAAGTCGCTGCCGTTCGATCCCGCCGATGCGCGGATCTCGTATCACGCGCAGCCGACGAAGAAAGGCGTGCAAGCGGTGGCGGCGGTGGTACTGAACACGGTGCTCGAGGAATATGAGTCGGCGTTTCGCGACGCGGGCTACATTCCGGGGATGGTGATGCCGTCGATGCTGGCGGCCCTGGGAGCGGCGGATTCGGAACGCCCAACGCTGGTGGTCAAGGTGGACGCGCGCACCATCAGCATCGCCATCCTCGATCAGGATCTGCTGCTGCTCTCTCGTACGCTCGAAAATGTGCGCGGGGTGACCATCACCGGCGATCAATTGGCGGAAGAAGTTTATCCCTCGGTGGTGTTTTTTCAGGACACTTACAACCTGAACATCGAGCGCGTGTACGTGGCGGGCCTGCCGGAAGCGGGCGGCGCCGCGCCGGCGTTGAAGAATCAGTCGGGCGCGGTGGTGGAGGATCTCATCGCCGCCTCGCAAATTGGCGCCAGCAGCGGCACGGTCCCACGCTGGCGCATGGCGGGAGTCGTGGGAGCGTTGATTTCGTAGTGCGCTTTTCGCTCTTCGCTAAAAGCCAAGAGCTTAACGGCGAACAGCGAAGCGCGAACAGCGGTTTGGCATTTCATAACGAAGTTCATAACTATGCGCCTTGACATCAATCTCGCAACCCGGCCCTACGAAGATGCCCGCGAATTCTGGTCGCGCTGGGGTCTGGGCGTTGGACTGCTGGCGGTCTTGACGCTGGTTCTGCTGGGCTGGGCGGTGCGCGGCTGGATCCAGGCTGGAAGAGATCGCCAAAGCATCGCGCAACTCCAGCAGCAGATTGAGGAGCGCGATCACGAACGCACCAAGGCGCAGGCCTTCCTCGAAATGGCCGCCAATCGCAGTACGCGCGACCAGTCGCAGTTCCTGAATGGACTGATTCAGCGCAAGGCCTTTTCCTGGACGCGCGTCTTCGAGGATCTGGAACTGGTCATGCCTCCGAATCTGCATGTCGTCTCGCTGCGCCCGGAATTGAACGAGCAAAATCAAATGCAATTGGAGCTGCGAGTGGAAGGCGAGACGCGCGCCGCGGCGGTGGAGTTGGTCCACCACATGGAAGGCTCGAAACATTTTCAGAGTGCGCAACTGGTGCAAGAGATGGGAACGGAGAAAGGCACGGCCGTAATCGCCTCGATTATCTCCATCTACGTACCGGATGCGGCCGAGGGGAGCGGAAAGTAATGCCCGACTTGGGGAATTCGCGGCGGAAGTTGAAAATTGCGATTGGGGCGATGCTCGCCGCCGACATCGTGGCGGTGGCCGTTCTGTTCTCGCCGCTGGTCGGCTCCGCGGACTCACGGAGGACGCAGATTCTGGAACTTAAGGCCGAACTTACAAAAAAAACCCACGAGGTGGCGCCGCTGATCGGCATGGACAAGAAGCTCGTGCTCGCCAAGGGTCAGATCGGCGATTTCTACAAGGGCCGCTTTGCCGCCAAGGACTCCGAACTGCTTGACGAACTGGGCAAGATCGCTTCGGCCAATGGCGTCCGCCAGCAGCAGGCGCATTACAAGGAGGAAGACACGGAGACTTCCGGCGTGATTCCCGTCGAAATCGAGGGGAGTTTTTCCGGAGACTATCTGCAGTTGGTGCGATTCATCAATTCGCTGGAGCGGTCGAAGATGTTCTTTGAAGTGGAGAGCGTGGGCCTCGCCGGCGAGAGCACCGGAGCGGTCAAGCTTGAAATCGGCATGCACAGTTATCTGCGGTCGGGTGCCTGAGTGAAACTGGGAATCGAAAACCGGAAGCAACTGATCTGGCTGGCGGTGCTGGGCGGAATCGCCCTGCTCATGCTGGCCCGCGAGTTCTGGCCGTCGTCGTCGACGCCTGCAGCTACGGCACCGGCCGCCTCCGGGCCCGCCAAACCCGCCACCCGCCGCACCGCCTCGGGCAAGATCGTACCGGTGATCGAGCCGCGCTTGGATCCCACGCTGGACCTGAACCTGCTCAGCCGCAGCGAAGAGATCAAGTACGCCGGCAACGGAAGAAACATCTTTGTCGCAGGCTCGGTGGCAGTGATTGAAAGGCCCAAGGGAAATGGGACGGATAAGGCGGTGGTGGCCGACGCCGGCATTCGCCAGCCGCCGCCGGTTCCGCCGCCGCCGCCCATCAATCTCAAGTTTTTTGGTTTTGCCAACCGGCCCGGGGAAACGAAGAAGGTGTTTCTGTCCCAGGGCGAAGACGTTTTTATCGCGGCCGAAGGCGACATCGTCGACCGGCGCTATCGCGTCCTGCACATCTCGTCCACTGCGGTGGATGTGGAAGACGTGCTTAACAACCACCGGCAAAGCCTGCCTTTAACGCAGGGATAAAACTGCTTTGTGATTTCTAATTTGTAATTGGTAATTTTGAAGGTGAGTGAGCACTATGCGACACCATGGTCTGAAATCGCAAATTACAAATTACAAATTACGAAATTCTCAGAGCGGCTATATGCTGATCACGCTCATGCTGGCCCTAACGCTCATCACCATTGCTCTGCTCGCTGCGATCCCCAACATTCGACAGCAGGTGACGCGCGACCGCGAAGAAGAAATGACGCATCGGGGCACGGCTTACATGCGTGCGATTCAGCATTTCTACAAGAAGTTCAACCGCTATCCCAACAAAATTGAGGAACTGGAAAATACCAACAATGTGCGCTTCCTTCGCCGGCGCTATACCGATCCCATGAACCGGGACCCAGCCACGGGCAAGGAAAGGGATTTCAAGTTCCTGCATCAGCAAGACGTCATGTTAAACAGCGGGCCGGTATTGCCAGGAGGGCTTGGGCAGAACGGGCTCGCCGGGTTGCAAGGCCCTGGCGGAATGCAAGCAGCCATGGGCGCCCTCGCGGGACTGGCGGGTGCGGGCCAACAGCAGGGATTGGGCGCGCAAACCGCAGCCAACAGCGATATCAATTCTCCTGCGGGCAGCTCATCCACTGGGAGCCCGTCGAGCGGCAATCCGAATGCGCAGGATCCGTCCGTTGCCAATCCGAATGGAACATCCAGCAACGGCTTCAACGGCCCGACACTCGGTGGCGGCCCAATTCTCGGCGTCGCCAGTGCGAGTAAAGCCAAGTCCATTCGTGTGTACTTTAAAAAGGATCATTACAACGACTGGCTCTTCATTTACACCACGCAGATGGTCGGCGGCGGCCTTCTGATCGGGCCCATCAATCCTGGCATGCCCTCGGGCGGAAACATGGGCGGACTCACTCCTGGACAGATGGCGGCGGGCGCGCAAGGACAGGGCGGATCCGGGCAAGGTGGATTTGGACAGGGCGGATTTGGCCAAGGCGGCATGGGCCAAAGCGGGTTTGGGCAAGGTGGCCCTGGGCAGGGCGGATTCGGACAGGGATCAAACGGCGGCCAACAGCCGCAAACTCCACAGACGCCTGCTCAGCCGCCGCAGTAGAGTGCGGCCCTCGCGGGCAATTTCCGCGATCACCGGGTATTCGTGATCGAAGCAAAAGAAAAGCCCCGCTTGACGCGGGGCTTTTGTACTTTCTACACCTCAGTTAAACATTGAACCTAAACGTTGAACGACGAACCACAGCCGCAGGTGCTCTTCACGTTCGGATTCTCGAACTTGAACCCTGCGCCTTCAAGCGTCTCGACGTAGTCGACATGCGCTCCGCCCAGATACATCAGGGAAGTGGCATCCACGTAAACCTTCAAGCCTTCGAAGTCGAACACTTTGTCCATCATGCCGGCGCCGTTCTCGAAGGCCATGGAGTATTGGAACCCAGAGCAGCCTCCCCCGACCACCGACAACCGTAATCCCGCCGGAATTGGCGACTGCGAGGCCATAATCTCTTTCACCTTGGCAATCGCCGAGGCGGTTAGAACGGGTGCCGCGGTTTTCGGCTGGTCGTGAGTGGGAACGCCGGGCTGAGCGCCGGTTTGCACATCGGGAGTGGAAGTGGTGGCCATGTCGGTCAATCTCCTAGTAACAGCTCATTATAACAAAGGTTGCAACCGGCCTGGTAAGGCTTTTTACGGGCAGGTACTCCTTCCCGTATCGGGTGGTTGGATACTGCCCAGACGCAAGAAGTCGCCTCCCCCCTTGCCAACGGGTCTATAATCATCCGCAGTAGGAGCCCGTACCCGAAATGTCCGGCGGCGGCGAGCACTTTATGTCCGCGGCTGGAGATGGCAACTTCGGGGGATTGGCTCGATCGAAGCTCCGAGGTGGCGTATGACTCCTATGTTCATGCTGCTGGTCGCGTGGGGTATTCTGACCGGAATTCTCATTATCCTCTGGATCTACAAAAGTACCCTCACCATGCACGAGGACGATTCTATCTTCCTCAATGAAACCGAATCCCAGATGCATAAGGATCAGGTAGAAGTTCTGGCCAAGATGAAAAAGATCACTCCGATCCTCAAGGTGCTGGGCGCATTGTCGGGGCTCATGATCCTGGTCATCGCCGGATTGTTCATCTATCAGGGGCTGAACGCCTCCACCACGCTGCAGTAATCGGCATGGGCGGGATTGTGGAAATCCTGCCCACGACGCCTCGGAAAAACTCGCCAGCGCCGCCGCGAAGTCGGGCTGCGTCGCGGCGAGCTTTGTTCTATGCTGCCATCCCCTTGGAAGGAAAACACCGAACATTCGTATGTTGAATCATGAACTTTGAATCATGAGCGCGCCCAGTCCCATTGCGATTGTCGGGGGCGGTCCTGCGGGCGCTCTCGCTGCGGCACAACTGGCCAAGGAAGGCAGGCGCGTTCTTCTCTTCGACGAGAAACTCGCCTGGGAGAAACCGTGCGGCGGCGGGGTCACCCATAAAGCTCTGCAGCGCTATCCGTTTCTGGCCGAGGCGGGGAACGAAAGCAGCCGAATTGAACAGAATTCGATTGAACAAAATCCTCCCGATTACAATCTGCCCGCACTGAATCTTGTCGACCACTGCGAGTTGATCAGCCCTGCGGGGAAGCGGGCACGCTTTCGCCTGCAGCATCCGGTCGCAATCTTTTCGCGCCTGGCGCTCAACGGATTATTGCTGGAGCGAGCTCGCCGCGCCAGCGCCGATATCCATAAGGAGCGCATCACGCGCATCGAACGAGCCGACAACCAAAACGAAGACGACTGGCATCTGACCACGCCCGACGGCGATTACCGGGCGTCCTACGTGATCCTGGCCGCGGGCGCGCGCAATCCCTTCCGTCAGCAATTCCTCTCGCCAATTTCTGCCAGCGATCTGATGGTCACTGCGGGCTACTTCATCCCAGGACGCAGCTCGCTGATGCAGATTCAATTTCTAAAAGGGATCACCGGCTACATCTGGGTCTTCCCCCGCGCCGATCATGTTTCCGCCGGCATCGCGGGCAAGATGGGCGAAACCTCGACCGCCGAGTTGCGCCGCGTATTGGAAAAGTGGCTCGAAGAAAACGGCTTCCGCCTCGACGAAGCGCGCTTTTACTCGCACATTCTCCCGTCCTTTCGCGCCCAAACGTTCGAAACACTCGAAGTGAGTGGAGAAGGCTGGTCCATGATCGGCGACAGCGCGGGCCTGGTCGACCCGATCACCGGCGAAGGCCTCTACTATGCGCTACGCTCGGCGGAACTGTGCGCGCACGCGTTGTTAGTCGAACGACCGGAACAGTACCGCGCACAACTCAAAGATGAGATTCTTCCTGAGCTGAAGCTGGCCGCAAGCCTTTCGCAGCGTTTCTACCGCGGGCAGATTTTCGGCGACAGTATCCTGGAGCGGATGGTGGCTCTCACCGCGCAAAGCGCCAGCATTCGCGACCTGATGAGCGATCTCTTCGCCGGCAATCAGGGCTATCAGGATTTACGCGCGCGGCTCTATCGCATCCTGCCCTCAGCGCTGGCCGAAGGACTGATGAATCTCGGCCATACTTTTGGATGGCGCAGCGCCACTTCCTGAAACAAATTGTCATTCCTGAGCGAAACTCAAGATTGTCATCCTGAGCGAAGCGAAGGACCTGCTGTTTCAGCGCAAGAAACAGCAGGTCATCGTTCCCTCTACGCCGCTTTCGCCTTCAGCCCGGCGATGTCGTCGAGCAGCACTTTCTCGTGCCCTTCGGGGTTGACCTTTTCATACACCTTGCGAATCACGCCCTTGGGATCGACCACAAAGGTGGTGCGCTCCCAGAACTTCATTCCCTTCCACTCCGCCTGCCCGATGCCGAGAGTCTTCATCAGCGTGGAATCGGTGTCGGAGAGCAGGTCGATCGTGAAAGCGAACTTATGGGAGAAATTCCGGTGCGAGGTGACATCGTCGGCGCTCACGCCGAGCACTTTGATCCCGGCAGCGTCGAAGTCGGCCTTGGTCGCCGTAAACGACTTGCCCTGGATGGTGCAGCCCGGCGTGTCGTCTTTCGGATAGAAGTAGACGACGAGCCAGTGACCGGCAAAGTCAGAAAGCTTGGTGGTCTTGCCGTCCTGATTGGGAAGCGAAAAACTCGGAAATGGATTGCCAGCAGAGAGCATTGGGAGAGTTCCTTTCTGAAGTTGTAATCGTAATTATACGAGTCCGCGCAGCGAGCGGGGATACGGCTTTTAGCTCTTAGCTCCCTGCCAAATCCGGCTTCGGCCGAGCTAAGAGCTAGAAGCTAGAAGCCAGCGGCTGTCTTTACGCCGACTGCGAGGCTTTCTTGGCGCGCTTTTGCATCTCCTCGGGCGACACATCCTCTATGTGCGTCGCCACGCCCCAGCGATGTC
Source organism: Acidobacteriaceae bacterium (assembly GCA_003162935.1). GTDB lineage: Bacteria > Acidobacteriota > Terriglobia > Terriglobales > Acidobacteriaceae > Acidiflorens. The sequence goes on along the minus strand of PLUW01000122.1, from coordinate 41,690 downwards.
CGAACGGATCCTGGATGAATCCCATGCGGTCGCCATAAAACTGGTCTTCAATCGGCTTCAGGATCTTCGCTCCGCCGGCCACGGCGCGCCCTACTGCGGCATCGACATCCTCGACGTAAACCAGCACGCTCGTCGACGAATTGCCCGACGCGGGCGGACCGTTGTGCCCCATCTCCGGAACCTCATCGGCCAGCATGATGTGCGAGTTGCCAACCTCCAACTCCGCATGCCCAATGCGCCCGCCCGGCCCCGGCATGCGCACAATTTCCTTCGCTCCAAAGACCTTTGTGTAGTACTCAATCGCCTGCGCTGCGCCCTTGACGATCAGATACGGCGTAACCGAGTTGTATCCCTTGGGAATGTAGTGGACTTTGGTCATATTTTCTCCTCTTGTGTTCCGCTCAGTGTTGGTTTTGAGGATCGAGGTTATGGTGCCCGCGCAAGCCCCCACGGCCCGCGCCATTGGCTAATAAGAACACAACGTGCAACTGAACTCAAGGAGGGGGTGAGCGTAGCGCGGGCGCCCGCCCGCGTACTCCCAACGGCATGTGAACTTATTCAAGACAATTTTGATTGTCATCCCGAGCGAAGCGAAGAAGCATAGAGCCGGCTTTCTCCACGAATTCGTCGACGGTTTCGCAGGGCCTGTCGATCTTCACTCTTCGTGCCGCGGGTAGAAATATTGGAGGCAGACCGGACATAGACCGTGGCTTATATTCGTCACCTCTCGCCCTAAATATGCTGGTACAAAGTCCCATCGTTCAGGAGGGAGAACTCGACGGCAACAGCGGCAATGGCTGCACATCGCGATCATGCCGCGGGTATTCAGGTAGCCCGCCAACCCGACAGTGACGGGCTCGGTATGGGGCCGCTCGATCACCAGAGAGTTCGTAATCAAATAACAGCGCTCGTCCTGGAGAGGGTGGATGCGCATCTGAAACTTGCGGAAGGCGTGCGGGCTCGAGCACTCGTACAGACACTCCCGCACTTCCCCGCTTTTCTTGGCTTGTGCAAAGGCGTGCATGTAGAAGGGACGCAGGCCGTCGCCGAGGATCTGGCGCAGGTCAATCCCGAGGGCACCGGCTCCGGCCAATTCAGGGGCGGCGTTCTCCGCGGCAAAGCGGTTCCAGGCTGGATTGCAGTATGCGACGCGCAAGTTGGCGTCGAGGATATAACTGACCATGGGGCTTTGCTCCAAGGCCCCAACGATATCCCCCAGAGCAGTGCGAGAGAGATCCAGCGAGTAGTGCATACCAGGCTCATCGGCAGCAAAACTGCTCGCTTGATCGGTTCCGCTGCGCTCAGAAAATCCGTCGTAACGTGACCCAGAGCGACGGGTAAAACAGGCCGGTGACACCCCCGATCGGACAGCATCACGCGGACGCCATCAGCACGCCCATCTGGATCGCCCTTGATGCTACTCCATCCCCAACTCTTTCGCCAGCAACTTCCATTTGCTATCCACCAACGCGCGAGTCTTCGCGTCCATCACGATCTCATCGGGCCATGGACGCGCGAAGCCTTCGGTGGACCACTTGCGCGTGGCGTCAATTCCCATCTTCGAGCCGTAGTTCGCCAGGCGTGAGGCATGGTCGAGCGAATCGACTGGGCCAAGCGTGAATTGTATGTCGCGCTCGGGATCGATGTTGTTCAGCACCTTCAACGTAACGTCGCCTACATCCTGCACATCGACGTCTTCATCGACCACGATGATGCACTTGGTGAACATGGCCTGCCCCAGCGACCAGATGGCGTTCATCACCTTGCGCGCCTGTCCGGGATAGGACTTGCGAATGGAAACCAGCATCAGGTTGTGGAACACGCCTTCAATGGGCAGATTGATGTCAACCAGTTCGGGGATGGTCAGCTTCATCAGCGGCAGGAAGATCCGTTCGACGGCCTTGCCCATCCAGGCATCTTCTTGCGGCGGCTTGCCGACTACGGTCGTCGCGTAGATCGGATCTTTTCTGTGGGTCACGCAGGTGACGTGAAAGACCGGGTACTCGTCTTCCAGTGAGTAGAAGCCGGTGTGATCGCCGAAGGGGCCTTCGGTGCGGAGCTCGTCGAGATTGACGTAGCCTTCGAGGACGATCTCGGCATTCGCCGGAACTTCCAGATCGACGGTCTCGCACTTCACCAGCTCGACCGGCTTCTGCCGCAGGAATCCGGCGATGATGAATTCTTCTACGTCGGGCGGCGCGGGCACGATGGCGGAGAACGTCAGCGCAGGGTCGGTGCCTATGGCTACGGCGACTTCCATTTTGCCCGAGGGACGAGTGCCGGCGGCGAGCATCGAACCACCTGAAGAGCGGGCCATAATGTCTACCGCGGCGGTGTTCCCACCCTTCGCAAAAGACGCGAAGGGTGGGGCACCCGGGTTCGTTGCCGCTGCTCTCATACGGTCGCGGTAGTGTTCGGCCGCAACTTTCTGCCGCTGCCAGTGCATTCCGGTCGTGCGTTCGTCATAGATCTGCATGCGATACATGCCCACGTTGCGCTTCCCTGTCTTGGGATCGCGCGTGATCACGCAGGGCAGCGTGATGAAACGTCCCCCATCTTTCGGCCAGCATTGCAGGATCGGGAAATCGAGCAGCGAGAAGTTGTCGCGCTTGATCACCTCTTTGCACGGGCCGGTCGCGACGGTCTTGGGGAAGAACTTGCCCATCTCGGCCAGCATGGGCAGCATCTTCACCTTGTCGAGGAAGCCCTGCGGAGACTTCACATCCATGAAAGCGCGGATGCGGTCGGCGACTTCGTCGAGCGCGTCGACTTCGAGCGCTAGGCGCATGCGGCGGCCCGAGCCGAACTGGTTGATGAGGAGTTGCGAGCCGGGGTAGCCTTTCACGTTCTCAAACAGCAACGCCTTGCCGCCGACCGTTCCCTGCTGGTCTTTATCGGTAACTCTACTCTTCGAGACCCGGTCGGCAATTTCCGTGATCTCCAAGATTGGGTCGGCTTCGGTGCGGATTCGTTTCAGTTCGCCGGCTCGGTCGAGCGCTTTGATCCAGTCGCGCAAATCGTCGTAGGCCACGAGTCCTCCTGTGGTGAAAAACGATTATATGATGGGCGCAACGCGAAACCCTGTAACCAAGGGGAACACGACGGAGTACGGGAGAAATCTACAGTTAGCCTTCCACATTTCGGGCGCTGCGACTAGGATATGAAAATCAATTCCGCAACCTTCCGCGTCTCACCGGGGGACAGATGATTCGTTTTAAAGTGAACGGACAAGAGAAGACGTTTGACGGCGATCCCGACATGCCGTTGCTGTGGTATTTGCGCGATGTGGCGCAGCTGACGGGAACGAAATTCGGCTGTGGCATGTCGTTGTGCGGAGCCTGCACGGTGCACGAGAACGGATCGGCCATCCGCTCCTGCACCACGCCCATGAAAGAGGTCAGCGGCGCCGAGATCACAACGATCGAAGGCATCGCCCCGATGCATCCGGTGCAAAAGGCGTGGATGGAAATCCGCGTGCCGCAATGCGGCTACTGCCAGACCGGCCAGATCATGCAGGCCATCGCACTGCTCAAAGAGAACAAGAATCCCAGCGACCAGGAGATCGATACGGCCATGTCGGGCAACCTCTGCCGCTGTGGGACGTATCAGCGAATTCGAGCGGCGATTCATCAGGCCGCGACGCATCAAGCGGCAAAGGAGCCGGCATGAAGCTCATCGACAATCTCAGCGCCAATAATAATGTCAGCCGTCCGGTGAGCCCGAACTTCAGCAGAAGAGGATTCCTGCAGGCTGCTCTGGTGAGTGGCGCGTTAGTGTTGACCGCCCGCTTCATCCCCGAACCGTTATGGGCCGCGGAAGGCGAAGCGGCGCGGCCGTTTGAACCTAGTGTGTGGATGTCGATCGCTCCCGATGGCACCGTCACCATCGTCGCCCATCGCTCGGAGATGGGGTGCGGCAGCCGCACCGCTTTGCCGCTCGTGGTCGCGGACGAACTCGACGCCGACTGGACCAGGGTCAGACTTGAGCAGGCGATTGGCGATCCAAAATACGGCGAGCAGGATACGGACGGCTCGCACTCGGTCCGCAGCAATTTTGACCTGATGCGACAGGTGGGCGCTACGGGACGCGCAATGTTAATCAGCGCCGCCGCCGCGAAGTGGGGTGTTCCTGCCAAAGACTGCGCTACCGAGCCTCACTTCGTTGTGCATACAGCGAGCGGCCGCAAACTCGGCTACGGCGAAGTTGCCGCGGCAGCCGCCAAACTGCCCGTTCCCAAGAAAGAAGACGTCCCGCTCAAGGAACGCTCGCAGTGGCGTTATATCGGCAAAGAGAGCAATTCCCTGTTCGACCTTCCCGAGATTGTGACCGGCAAGGCCATCTTCGGCATGGATGCAACCATGCCCGGAATGGTCTACGCTTCGATCGAGCATCCGCCCGTGCTCGGACAAAAGATCAAATCCTACGACGACAAAGCCGCGCTCCAAGTAACGGGCGTCCAGAAGACACTGACCATCGACCCATTCAAGCCGCCGCACATGTTTCAGCCGTTGGGCGGAGTCGCCGTGATCGCCGACAACTCCTACGCCGCATTCAAAGGGCGCAAGAGCCTGAAGATCGAATGGGACAGCAGCTCAAACGAGGTTTACAACTCCGGCCCATTTCGCAAAACGCTCGAAGCAACATCGCGGAAGCCGTGCAAAGTCGTGCGTAACGTGGGCGACGTAGACGCCACATTCGCGCAAAGCGCAAAAGCCGGCGGCAAAATAATCGACGCTGAGTATTACACCCCACATCTGGCGCACGCTTCGATGGAGCCACCCGTAGCCGTAGCCGAATATCGCGACGGAAAGGTGCTGGCCTGGGCGCCGACACAGAATCCGCAAGCCGTGCAGGAAACCATCGCCGGAGTGCTCGGCATCAAGAAAGAAGATGTGACGTGCCATGTCACACTGCTCGGTGGCGGCTTCGGACGCAAGTCGAAACCAGATCAGGTGGCGGAAGCTGCCGTGCTGTCGAAGCAACTGGGCAAGCCGGTCAAGGTTGTCTGGAGCCGGGAAGACGATATTCGCTTCGATTATTTCCACTCCGTCGCCGCGATGTATATGAAGGCCGCCATCGGCGCAGATGGCAAGCCCACGGCCTGGTTGCAGCGCACCGTGTATCCACCCATCGGTTCGACCTTTGACACAAAAGCCGTATACGCGGACGACGAAATGGGCCTGGGATGGAACAATCTTCCTTTCGACATCCCCAACCATCGCGCCGAGAATGGCCCCGCCGACTATCACGTCCGCATCGGATGGCTGCGCAGCGTGGCCAACATTTATCATGCTTTCGCGATTCACTCTTTCGCCGACGAACTGGCGCACAACGCCAAGAAAGATCCGGTCCAGTATCTGCTTGATCTGATCGGTCCCGCGCGCATCGTCGCGCTCGATCTCAAGGGAGACGAAGCGGAAGACGCCAAGCAATATCCGCTCGACACCGCCCGCCTGCGGCGCGTGGTCGAGATCGCAGCTGAGAAATCGGGGTGGGGCAAGAGTCCCATGGGCAAAGGCCGCGGCCTGGGGATCGCAGCGCACCGCAGCTTCCTGACTTATGTTGCGACCGTGGTTGAGGTCGAAGTCGACGGCCGGGGACAGGTGCACATTCCAAATGTGTGGACCGCGGTCGACGCCGGAACCACCGTCAGCCCCGACAACATCCGCAACCAGTTCGAGGGAGCGGCAGTCTTTGGCACGAGTCTGGCGCTGTTCAGCGAAATTACAGCGACGAACGGGGCGATCGACCAGAGCAATTTCCACAATTATCAGATCGCGCGCATGAACCGCGCTCCGCGCCACATCGACATACACATTGTAAAAAGCGAAGCGCCGCCGGCCGGAGTCGGCGAGCCGGGCCTGCCGCCGATTGCGCCCGCTCTATA
>PLUW01000122.1:0-35778 GCA_003162935.1 Acidobacteriaceae bacterium | reverse complement strand
TCGCCACCGCCCAGGAGATCACAGTGGCTGCAGCGGCGGATATGAGCGCCGCTCTGCCCCAACTGGTCGACGCTTACACGAAAAAGACCGGCCAGACGGTGAAGCTCTCCCTCGGAGCGTCCGGCAATCTAACCAATCAGATCCGAAACGGGGCTCCCTTTGACATCTTCTTCTCCGCCGACGAAGAATACCCAAAGCAGCTGATCGCCGAAGGACTGGCATCCAAAGACACGCTCTACCGCTATGCCGTCGGCCGTCTCGTACTGTGGGTTCCAGCCGAATCGCCGCTCGACGTACCGACACTCGGCATCAAGGCGTTGCTCGATCCGTCGGTCAAGAAAATTTCGATCGCGAATCCAGCGACTGCGCCTTACGGGCGCGCCGCCGAAGCCACGCTGCGGCATTTTGGACTCTACGATCAGGTCTCCAGCCGCCTCGTCGTCGGAGAAAACGTCTCGCAAGCCGCGCAGTTCGTCGAATCGGGCAACGCGCAGGCAGGATTGATCGCGCTCTCGCATGCGCTCGCACCCGCGATGAAAGACAAGGGCCGCTACTGGATCGTCCCACTCGATGCCTATCCCACGCTCAATCAGGCGGCCGTAGTGCTTGCCAGGTCGAAGCAACGGGACGCTGCCCGCAAGTTCCTCGACTTTCTGCGCACTCCCGAAGCCACTTCCCTGCTCACCAGTTACGGCTTTAGCCTGAGTGGGGACCCGCATTGAAAATGGGAGTGAAATGAACTGGCAGGCGTTCTGGCTCACCGTGCGTCTCGCAGCCATCGTCTCGACGCTGCTCGTCGCCATCGGAATCCCCATCGCCTACTGGCTTACCTACTCGCGGTGGCGCTGGAAATTTCTGATCGAAGCCACGGTCGCGCTTCCCATCGTCCTGCCGCCGACGGTACTAGGTTTTTATGTCCTGGTAGCCCTAGGTTCGCGCAGCCCGCTAGGCCGCTGGTGGGAGTCGCTCACCGGCCACACGCTGGCCTTCACTTTTGAAGGACTGGTGATCGGATCGTTGTTATATAGCCTGCCCTTCGCCGTACAACCGTTTGCGGCATCATTCGGCTCGGTCGACCGCACGCTGCTCCACGCCTCGGCGTCGCTCGGACATTCGCCGCTGCAAACCTTTCGCCGCATCGTGCTTCCGCTCTCGAAAGCCGGGCTGGTTACTGGCTTTGCGTTGAGCTTCGCGCACACGCTAGGCGAGTTTGGAGTTGTGCTCATGGTAGGAGGCAACATTCCCGGCGTGACCCGCACCATCTCGATCGACATTTACGATCAGGTGCAGACGGCGAATTACTCCAGCGCGAACCAAACGGCGCTCGCGCTTCTCGTCATCTCATTCGTCGTGTTGTCGGTCGTGTACGGCCTCAATCGGCGCCCCTGGGCGGTGGGTCCATGGCAGTAAAGATCCTGATCCCGGCGCGACCTGATCCGCTCTCGTCAACGCAGCCGATTTCCTCCGAACTCGAAGTCCGCATTCGGAAGCGCTTCCCAAACGTCGAAGGCAGCTTCATCCTGAATATCCACTTGCGCGCGCTGGCGGGATTCACGATTCTCTTCGGCGCTTCGGGCGCGGGCAAAACGACGCTGCTCGATTGCATTGCCGGCTTGACTGACCCGGACGAAGGTCGCATCGCCGTGGGCGGCGAAGAACTTTACGACTCGGAAAAGAGAGTCGGTATCGCTGTCTGGAAACGCCGAATTGGCTATGTGCATCAGGATCTCGCGCTGTTCCCGCATCTGACTGCCGAAGAGAACGTCGCTTATGGTCTGCGCGCGCTACGCGATTCGGAGCGGAAGGCGCGCAGCCGCGAAATCCTCGATGCATTCCGCATCGTTCACGTGCGCGATCGCCGGCCGGCGCAAATCTCGGGCGGCGAGCGCCAACGCGTCGCTTTGGCGCGCGCGCTGGTGACCGAACCACGCGCTTTGCTGCTCGATGAACCGCTGGCTGCGCTTGACCAGCCTACAAAGTCGTCGCTCGTCGGCGATCTGCGTAACTGGAATCAGCACCACCGCGTTCCAATTCTGCTGGTCACGCACAATCGCGAAGAAGTGTTCGCACTGGGCGATGAAGTCGTGATTCTCGAAGCCGGTAGAATCGTGGCACAAGGGCAGCCGCACGAAGTCATGCGCGCCCCGCAACTGGAAACCGCCGCGCATTTGTCGGGATTCGAAAACATATTCGACGCCTCTGTACTGGCACTTCACGAAGATCGCGGCACCATGAGGTGCAAACTGACGACGCGCCACCTGAGAAGCGGCACCGTGGAACTGGAGACACCGCTGGTTCGAGCCGAGGTCGGCTCGCAGTTGCGTGTTGGCATTCGCGCCGGCGACCTGCTGCTGGCCACAGAAAGTCCACGCGGCCTGAGTGCGCGCAATATTTTGCCTGGGATTATTCGGCGGCTGGAGCCGAGAGATGTGATCGTCTCGGCGATCGTCGATTGCGGCGGCACGGAGTTCGAGGTGCACCTGACGCTGGCGGCGCGCGACGCTCTGCAACTTGACCCCGGAAAAAGTGTCTGGGTTGTGGTCAAGACGCATTCGTGCCATCTGATGAAAACGTGATTGCTGTACGTGTGTGGAAGCGAGGCGATGCCCGCTTGGACGGGGCATAGCCCCGTCATCACAAAAGAAGAGAGATCACCGCTCCATCGCAATCACCGCGACCCACTGCCCGTTCACTTCCGTGCGATAGGGAATCGTCCCCCCGAGGCGCTGGGCGATTTCCTCCGGCAGCAGATCGCGATGGTAGCCAAAGAACCTTTCCTTGACGCGCTGCCACGCATCCCAATTCTCAAGCAGCGGATGCGGCGGCTCGTACTTCGTGGAGAAAGCCAGAGCTACGTCAAACCGGTCGCGGGCCGCTGCGGCCAGTTGCACCTGCGGCGATGAAAAATCCTCGACGCGGACGACGCGAAAAGGCTGCATGACATTGACATAACCAAGCCATGGCCGCGTAAGTTCGTCGGACGCCGGCCATGCGGTCAGAACGCGTGCGCCGGGATATCGCATCGCCAGAAATCTGCTAGCTTCCACATGCATTACGATGTAGTCGCGATAGGCGAGATTGTCTTCGAGAGAGAATCCGTACGGCGGATTGCTGAAGAGACCCGCGGCAAAGGCAATGGCCACTGCTCCGACAATCCATTTCCAATAGCGCGCGCGCCGCCACAGAGTCGAGACCACCACCAGAATCACCAGTGGGACTACGGGCAACATGTAGCGAGCTAGCACGGCTCCGCCGACGGCCGACATAAAAACGAGGTAAGCGAGCAGGACGGAGAGAAACGCGGCCAGCATCCACAATGGAATTCGCGGGCGCGCAACTGCGCCTACCACTCGCGCCGGACGCAGCATTGCCAGCGACCCCGCCAGCGTGAGCAGGTAAAGACCGAAGTACCCGAAGACCTGCCAAAGCCGCATTGCGAACGCCAGGGGGATGCGCAGAGGATTGACGGTGGCGGCCACGTTGTAGCGAAAGTATTCTGGGTTCCCGAGCAGAAAACCTGTCTTCGCGTAGTGGTAGGCGTACCAGCCCGCCAAGGGCACAACTGGAAGCAACGTATAAAGGAGGTACATGCGTCTGCCCGCGGGCGGAAGAATTTGCCGCCAACGATTTATACTTGCGCCGGACCGAAGAAAGTAGCCGAGCGCTTCCCACGCAAACAGCGCCAGCGGAGCCAGGATCGCAGTCTCCTTCGCCAAAGCCGCGAGCGAAAACCAGAGCACGAGCGCCCACCGACGGTCCTCGATATATGCGGCCAGCGCCCAGAATGTGAACCCCGCAGCCGCGAGGTCTACCTGCGCCAGAGAACTCTGCGTAAAATACACCGGGTAGATCGCCACCAATGCGATGGCCGCCCACGCCACCGGCAAATTGGCTGCTCTCCGCGAAAGCCGAAACAGACCGAGCAGCGAAAACGCACTCAGCGCCAGCATGGCTGTGCGGGTGACGAGGGGAGAGTATCCAAAGACACGCCAAGCCAGCGCCAGCCATGCCATTACCAGCGGCGGATGCGCATTCGACAGCGTGGAATGCGGGATCAGCGAGCCCGTCAGAAATAAATCGCGCGCCGCCGGAACGTAATAGCCCGCCTCATCCCAGAAATAAGGAAGGCGCAGAAGCGGCGCATGCAGAAGCATCAATCCGGCGAAGAACAGCGCGAATAGAAGCAACTGCTCGGTCCACACGGAAGATGCCGGGCGAGATTTCGCGATCCCATCCAACTGCGCCGTGCGTCGCGCAGCCATTGTTGAACGGTGCATCAGTGAATCGGTCCGCCCGGCGCGCGAGGATCAAGCTTGATCTCGCCAAACGCGGCCTCGTAGTTCGAGACATTTTGCTGCATGAGCGCCATCAGCGCCTTGGCCTGCTGCGGGCTCAGATAAATTCCCTGAAAGTTTCGCAGTTCCACCTGCGTTTCCGTACTTTGCTGCATGGTGCCGAAGACCAGGAAAAAATCCCAGACATTGACCCGAATTTGCACGCTGTTGGCATAAGCTTCGCGGTAGTCGGGGGTTTGAACGAACTTCACATTCGGTTGATTCGTTGTATTCATATTTCGCAGTGTAACGCGCCGGTCGGGGTGCGAGCAAAGAGCAGGAGGCGCCCATCGTTGGTCAGAGACGGCGCTCCGCCGACGCTCGACAATCCCCCGGGTACGAGCCCGTTTTCCCTATGGGCAACCGCTGCAGACGGGAGTCCGCTCGGCGTAATATCCGAGCGACACTTGTCCGTTCTGCTGTGCGCCCGGGGTCAGCAAATCGGTTTCGATGAAGAAACCGTGACTGGCGTCGATGAAGTAATAATCCACCGTGATTTGGGGGCTGAACACCGCGCTGCTCACCGTATTGTTGGTGGTTCCCAGCAACGTACCCGGAAAAGGAGTGGCAGCCGTAGGTGCAGCGAAGGTTCCCGTAAATGGTTGGTCCTGATTGGCGCCGGAAATGTTGACGTCCGCTGCGCCAGACAAAGAGGGCGGCGTTGTTGTCGAGTTCGCATTCCACTGGCCGGTGCCGTCGTTTTCGGAACCCTCCAGCTCCTGCGTGAAGCGAAGCCCGTAATCGCCGCTGAAAGCAGGAGCCGCAGCCGATTGCGGGTACGCGATTCCCGTTCCTACCGATGGATAGTGCGTGTCCCCGCCTTCGAGCACTAGCGGCGTATTTTCGCTGCCGGTGCCGGTGAGGTAGAAAAACAAGGTAGGGTTATACCCGTGCTTTGGCTCGGGAGTGAAGGTGATGGAAGTCAGGCTGGCGCGGCCCGTTCCGCTGGAATCGACGGAATAGGTTCCAGTAAAAGGAGCGCTGATCTGAGCGCCCGTTTCTGAAGTTCCATTCAAATCCAGGAAGGTGTCCGTGAATCCATTGGTCAGATTGCCGGCACCATCGGCCGTGAACAGACCCGCCGAAGTCAAGGTGGACGGCGCGAGATTGCTGTTGCTGAGGTCCACTCCCGGAATACCGAACACGTAGGTGCCGGTGAACGACGCGTTGCCGGTAAAGGTTCCGGTGGCCGTGCCTTGGCCGATGGCCGGTCCAGCGGTCAACCCAAACGGAGAGGCAGCGCCGGCAGCGGCGTCGGTCTCAATGAGTTGGATGTGGGAACCGTCGACAATGTAGCCGGTGAACTGCAACGACACGGGCTTGCCAGCGGTGCCGAACGGGGCCGTCAGGTTCAATGTGAGCACGCCAAACTGATCCGGAGCCGTCAGCGTTCCGGAGACCCCCACCGCAGTTGCGTTCACTTTCTTTCCGAGGATCTCATCGGTCACGCTGCCATTTCCCGAGATTGTGTTGGCCGAGTCGATATTCAAGACTCCGCCGAAAGCCACCGGCGGGTTGTTGACGTTGGCAACATCGGTGCCGTTGACTACAAAGGCATAGCCGCCCAAAGGCGCTGTCGGCGCGCTTGCCTGCAAAGACAGAGTCCCGGTCGCCGAGGCGCCGGTGGCCGCGCTTCCGAGGTCCATTTGCGAGATCAGCGCCCGGGGATTCCCCCCGTTGCTATTGTTCAGGAACACAGAAGCAAACGTCTCGACGCCATTCCCGCCAATCTTGTTATCCCCAGTTTGCAGGGTGATAGATCCGCGTCCGTCGCTGCCGATGAAATAATTGCTGCCCGCGGGATTGATTTTGTCCGATAAAGACCCTGTCGCGGCGTAGTTGGCCGTTTGCTCTCCGCCCGTAACGTTCCCCTGGCCGTCGAGCGTGATCGCGGCAGCAATCTGGTATGGGCTCAGGCTGGAATCCACTCCCTGCGCCTGCAGAACATAGTTGCCCGCCTGAAGGCCGCTGGTAAAGCTGGTGATCAGAATTGGCGCGACAGTGTTTGTATTGTGATTTGCTGCAGCATAGGCCACAATTTCCACGTCCATGGAATTCGCGAAAAACGCAGAGGGCGCCGTGAAGGTTGTAGCAGTACCGCTTGCGGTGTGCAAGGCGCTAAGACTGCCACAGAGGCTGGGAATATTCTGAGGGTTCGGGCAGGTCAAGGACCAATCGACGCCAAGGTTTTGAGCGTCGTTGGTGACCACCGCCGTGAGATTTTCCGTGAAGCTGACCGCCAGCGTTCCTCCGGGCTCAGGCTGAAAAGCGATGGAGAGGTTCGACGGCGGCGGCGGTGGAGGATTCTGCACGTTCGCCGTGCTTCCTCCTCCGCATCCGGCAAGAAATGCAATCGTCGCCGCCGCTAAAAGAACCAGAATCGATCGTTTGCTCGCCACTGCCGGCCTCCCAGAATTGAATCGCATCGTCATGCTCGCCATCGCTATTGCCCCGTGCCCCGCAGATACACGTATTGGGGAAGCCCGGTGCTCGACCCCGCGCTCGAGGTCTCGGTGTAATCGATGGTGAGGTTACCCTTCACGAATCCCACACTGCCGGGTGTGAACGTCACGATCAGAGTGCAACTCGCGCCGGGAGCCAGGGCAGCCGGGCAATTGTCGCTTTCCGTATAGCTGCTTCCCGTCACCGCAATCCTGCCGATGAAGGTCACGGTCTGGGTCGTCGCCAGGCTCGGGTCGTTGAGCAGCGTAATCGTCAACGGAGCGCTCGTCGTGCCCTTCTTCTGGTACCCAAAATCCAGCCCCGCGCTGGGAGACATCCGCAGCGAGCTCGGCTCATTGGCTCTCAACTCCACCGGAAAACGTCCGCTGTCGATTTCGCAGTTGGGCGGAGACGGGGGTTCATTCACTGCATTGGTGCATTGCACCGTGTTCAGTTCCAAAAAATAATCCAGACCGCTATTGAGACTGGTGTTCGGCTGCGGCACATAGATCACCTCGACGCTGCACGAAGCCTGTGGAGCCAGCAACGCGCCCATACAAGTGTCCGACGAGATCTGGAAGTTTGGCTTCAAGGTGCCGGAATCGCTGTCGCAGTTGTATTGGATGGTTTCATTGTCGGCTGTAATGGAATTCGTTACGCCCGGGGGAGTGCCTACCACTTGCAGGCCGGCAACCCGGCTGGTTGCCAACAAGGGGTGCGGAAGCGTGAGCGACCCCTTCGGCGGATTCACGCACGCAGCGCTGCCGAGGATCTGCACTGGATTCGGGCTATTGTTCGTGAACGACAACGCCTGAGGAAGACTCGCCTCGGCGGGACTGAACTGTTCCTCCGCGCCAAAATCGAGTTCGGGCGTGGACGGTTGAAGAGCGCTCAGCCCGAGGCCGGTGATGGGCACGGCAAAAGAGGTTTCGCCGTCCGCGCTCGATGGGCTGACCACTGTCAAGGTTGCGCCCAGAGGAAAAGGACAATATTCCGGCGCAATCCCCGTGATGCCCGCCGGATTGCCTCCATAAGGGAACGGAATCCAAGGGCAGCCTTCCTGCGGAGTAAAGGAAACCGTGATCGTGCAGGACCCGCCCGCGCTGAGCGAGAAACTCGACCCGAAGGGAGAGGCGCACGTATCCTGCTCCAAAAAGTTCGGCAGCCCGTCGAAATCGCTGGGATTTCCGTCGAACGATCCGGTATCGACTTGCCACTGCAACGTCAGACCGTTCAGCGTGGAGCCGGAATTGTTTGCCAGCGTGATCGTCTGCGTCGTTGTCGGCGAATTCAGCATCTGAGCGGGAAAAGTCACAACCGCCGGAGTCAGCGTAATCGGTTCCTGGCAAGCGGTTGTGCTGTTTAATCCCAGACAGATGTTTCCCGAGTCGCCGGCATCAGTGGCATTGGAGAGGATGCCCGGGCAAGCGCCGGTAACTACCATGTAAGAGGGCCCCACCCCTTGCAGAACGACCGCCCCACCCTGCACCGTGTTCAAGGTCACGGGATTGACGCCCGTCGGCGAACCCGCCGGTTGGCCCATCCAACCCACCGTCGCTCCGTTCGTCCCAATGATTTGCAAAATGACAGACGTGCCGCTGATCTGGCCGTTCACCGAGGCAACCGAGAAACAAGGGTAGTTGCTTAGACTTGTGACCGGGTTGATAAAGCTCAAGGTGCCGGTCACCGTCGCGTTGCTCGCGCCGATATTTTGTCCCTGGGCAAGCGATCCCGACACGATGAAGTCTTGATTGGCCAGACCCGATGTCTCGCTCGTACTGTGGAAGCTCCCGGTGATGGTTCCGGTAATCGGCGGCACCGAAGTTGCGCTCCACGTGTATGAGGTTCCGGTCACGGCGTATCCGCAAGGTGAGCCGTCGGGCGCCGTCCCGGCCGTCGACGTGTAGGTTCCCATCATCGTCGACCCGGCGGAACTGAGTGTTCCAGTCAGCGTAAATGTCTGTGAGCCGGCGACCTCTGTAATGGTCACGTTCTGCCCGCTGACCGTTACCGCCACGGGAGCCGATCCGGCGTTGCATGGTCCCGTGATGGAAGCCGACGATGTAACCGAGTAACCCGTCTGCCCGTTGATCGAACCATTTGTATCCAACAAAAACCCGCCCAGCAGACCGCCGCTGAAAGTCGGATCGGCCTGGTTCCCATCCGTCTGCGGCGCCATCGTGAACTGCCAGTTGCCCGCCAGCGTTGCGCCCTGCTGCGAACTGGGAGAACTGCTTCCCCCACACGCCGTCAGCGTCACCACAGCCGCGAGCAGCAATGGCAACAGACCCCTCACGCCGAACCCGTAGAACGCGGTCGCAGGCAGTTCGCGATTCGTACGACACCGCATAGGATTCCTAGTCGATCTCTGCATAACGCTCCACATCTGCGTCCCCGCTGACTCCCGTACCCGCGATGGGTACAGCAAAAGCCGTATCGTTGTCCGCGCTCACCGGGCTGGTCAGGTTAAGAGTTGCGCTCAATGGCGACGCACTCTGCGGAGCAAATGTGACCGTGATCGTGCATGCCTGCCCCGAGGTGAGAGCGAACGGCTGCCCCAGCGACGGAACTCCTTCGAACCCGCAGTTGTCCGTCTCCGAAAAGTTAGTCGCGTTTGCCGGATTATCAGCTACCGCCAAGACCATGCCATTCAGCGCGCCGTTCGACTGGTTTACCAGCGAGATCGCTTGCGTCGCGGTTTTGCCAACCGCGAGTGCGGGGAAAGTCAAACTGGCCGGAGTCAGCGAGAACGGTTGCTGGCAAGCGTTAGCCGTTCCCAAAGGGCTTCCCACCGAAAGGCACATATCCCCATAGTCCCCCGCGGCGCCGGTGTTGCCGGTGCTGCCCGGACACGCGCTTGTAGCCACTAAGTAAGAAGGTCCAACCCCATTCAGAATGTAGCCGCCCTGCGAGGAGACGAACGCCACCGGATTCAGGCCCGTCGTTCCGTTGGTTCCGGCTGGCGCCCCAATCAGACCCACGATCGCCTGGCTGGCTCCCACGATCTGTAGCGTGACGGAACTGCCGCTGATCTGACCGTAAATCGACGCCGTATCGAAACAAGGGTAGACGCTGGAATCCGATGCCTGGCTCGTGAAGTTCAACGTGCCCGTGACCACGGCGCTGCTCGCGCCCGTGTTCGCTGCCTGCGTCAGAGATCCTGTAAGCAGGAAATCCTGGTTGTTCAGCCCCGTGGTTGCGTCGGTACTATGGAAGCTCCCCTGAATCCCGCCTGTCATCGGCGGCACCAGAACGGCGCTCCATTGCAGCCCGGTTTGCTCGGTCCCGCAAGGCGCTCCATCGGCGGCTGTGCCGGCGGTCGAATTGTAGGTACCTACCATCGTTTCGCCAACGAACGTGGAACCATAGTCCTGCGTGCCATTGAAACTCAGCGTTCCTGTGAGCGTGAAAGTCTGAGTGCCCGCGACTGCCATGATGGTCACGTCCTGGCCGCTTATGGTTCCCGTGATCGCCGCCGATCCCGTGTTGCACGGGATCGGGAGTTGCGGCGAGGAGACGGCGTAGGCCGCGGCTCCCGTCGCCGAACTACCGCTCTGCACCACGAACCCGCCTTGCAGCCCGCCGAGGAACGAACCGTCGCCCGGAGGCGCCATCGTGAACTGCCAGTTGCCTGACAACGATACGTTTGCTTGCAAAGTGCTGGAACTGCCGCTCCCGCACGCCGAAAGTATCAGGATGCCAGCCAGCGTCGTCGTGCACAGCAACGCCAGCAGCAGACGCTCTCCGGACCCTGCTCCAAACCGGCGCGAAGGCAGCCAACGACTCGCACGCAACGGACGATTCGTGCGGCAAAGCGTTCGATCTTTCGTCAATCTCGGCATGATGATTCCACTTACTAAAAGCCCAGCTTCAGTCCAAACTGCATCGTGCGCGGACGATGGGCGTCGAGCGGGTGCAGGAACGAAGCCCCGGTCACGCAATCGGCCGCGCTGCCCTTAAACCCGGCGGAATACAGCGGCCCGGCGTAGCAACTCACGATATTGTTTCCCGTGCTGCCCGGGTTGTCGGGATCGTAGACCCGGAACTGAGTGTGATTGAAAATGTTGAACACCTCGGCCCGGAACTCCAGCACGCCCGTTTCCCGCACCTTGAAATGTTTCAGCAACGCCATATCGAAGTTCACGCGGTACGGATTATTCAGAAAGTTCCGGCCGGCGTCGCCAAACGTGAGTCCTCGCGGAGCCACAAACTCCGATGGGTTGCCGATGAGCCGCCCGAAGCTCTGGGAATTGTTGCCGGGCGACGGCAGCGATTTCACCACGTCGGGATACGATGCGGCGACGCCCAGTCCGCTCGACACTCCAGCGTTGTCGGTCAGCGAAATACCGGTGTTCCCGGCGCTGTTGATCACCGTGAACGGCGTTCCCGAAGCGTAGAGCGTGACTCCCGAAAGCTCCCAGCCATCGAGAATCTCATTCGAAAGCTTCGAGCAGCAGCTTGCCTTGGGCGGGGCGTCGGCATCGGGTTGCCGCTCCTCGACCAGGTCGACGAAGTTGCGCGGAAAATTCTTGAGCGGCAACTGATATACGTAGCTGACCGTCGCCAGATGACGTTCGTCGAAACTGGAACTGGCCTTGTTCTCCCGCAGATCGTAAGAGTCCACCAGTACCGGATCGCTTCGATCCGAAGCGTCGTCGATCGAGTGGCTGTACGAGTAGGAGATGCCGAGCGTGAGCGGTCCGCTGCTGTGCCTCACCGTGGTCTGGAGCGCGTGATAGCTCGAGTTGGCCACATTCTGCAGCGACAGGACCCTTCCCAGACCCGGGTAGGGCCTTGCGGGGGTCGAACCGTTCGGTCCGACGACGACAAGAGCGTTTACATTCGGAATGTTCGGATTTGTGCACGCCGCCTGCAAATACACATAGGCGGCGTCTTGTGCCGAGACCGTGTGTCCATCCATGAGCTGGAACGGTTGCCATTCCTTGCCGATTAATGATCCAGGCGCTGAATAGTTCGGAGCTGGAACCGTGCAGTCCGCAATCGTCAGGGGCTCGTTCAGTGCAAACGGATTCTCGCTCGCCGGCAACGGCCGCAACTGGTTGAGTTGCCGCTCGACCGTCAATTTCGTTCCCTTGCTTCCCACATAAGCCATATTCAGGACGAACGCTTTGGGCAGTTCCCGCTGCACTCCAAAACTCCATTGCTGTGCATACGGCCAGGTCGCTTTGGTCGGGATCGATGTGACATCCAGGGGAAAAACAGAACCAGCCGCAGGTTGCACGGAACTCGCAGTCGCCGCGGGGCTGGCGCAAGCCGCATTGGTGGGGTCAAACGCCGGTCCATACCCGACGTTGCCGATACAGGTGTAACTCAGCGGAAGCTGCTGCGTCATGCTGAGCACGACCGGCGCGCTCGCCTCGAGCGATCCCGTGTTCGCTTCGTTCCCCGTGCCATGCTCAAAAAAAATTCCATAGCCGCCGCGAATCGACGTCTTGCCGTCGCCCCAGGGATCCCAGGCAAAACCAACGCGCGGCGCCGGATTGAACAAATGACCTTTCATGCAACTGGCGGGCGTACCGTCATACCCGCATCGCACCAGACCCAGGTCGCTCACCACGCCAGGGTCGATCTGAAACGTGACGGGATTGAACGGCACCGGAGTCGACCCGGCATTTCCATCCAGCAGTTCGCCATACACCGGATCGACCGCAAATCGCGTCGGATTAAATCGCGACGCTTCCCAGTTCCATGCGTTGCGGTTTTTCTCGCTGTAGGTGCCAAACAGACTGACGCGCAAACCCAGGTTCACCGTGAGGTTGTGCATGACCTTCCAGTCATCTTCGAAATACGGCTCCGCGATCTGGTAGCGCTGGTAGTAGCGGTGCTTCGCCGAATCCTGGGTAAAGCTCTGGATGAAGCCAGTGGGATTCCCTGCCGAGTCGGCTTTCTCCACCAGGAAGTCGGCAAAGGCGTTTCCCGTGCTGTGCGCCAGATTGTTGTAAGTCAACAGGCCCTGTGTGTCTCCCGAAGCCGCGCCAATCGCGTTGTTATCCTGATTGCGCTGCGAGTACACATATTGTGCTCCGAATTGCAGCGTGTGCTTCCCGAGCGCTTTGCCGATGTCGTCGCGCGCAGAGTACGTCGGGTTGGTGTGTCCCCACGGCATGTAGGAGGGGTCGACCGCAAACCCCCTGCCGCCGTACGCCGCGTTCGTCCCCAGAAACTCGACTCCGGGCATTTTGCCGCCGAACCCATTGTTGAAAATGTAGCCAATCGCGCATTGCGGGAAGCCCGTGGCCGGATCGGCGCTCAGCACGGGGTTGCATTGTCCCGGCGCCGACGGATCTTGAACCAGCGGCTGATCCAGAGTGGGATTGCGCTGAAACACCGCGCCGCCCGGCCCGTTCTCGTCCCGAAGAGTAATGCTCGAATTCACGTAGCTGGCCACGAAGTCGTTCAGCAGCGCGGGCGAGATGGTGTTCGTGAGCCGCGCCACCAGGCTTGTGCCCGGCCCAAAGAAACGGTTCTGAACGGTGGGGAACGTCGCCGCCGAGGGGTGGGTGATGCTCAGGTAGCTCCACTGCGGGGTCAGCACCGTCGTGTCCCAGGAGTCGTGAATGTAGCGAAACGACACTTTAAACTTATCGCTGACTACTTGATCGATGCGAAACAACTCCTCGCGCCAGTATGTCGATGGGGAAACTGCCAGGTCGTAACAGCGGTTGGGGTCGGTCGGGTCGGGGCTGGCGGCATTGTAATTGGCCACGCTGAGGTTGCAGCCAAACGGCGCGTTGGGCAGCGGGATCAGATTCGCATTGAGGATCGCTAGCGCGTTCTTATCCACACTGGTGCCGCTCGGCGAAAAACCAGCGCCCGCTTGCAAATGCGGCAGCGCTATCAGGACCCCACCACCTCCCTGGCTCAGCAGCGACGGGCAGTCTGGGTACTGTGAGCGAACGAAGTCGGTGGTGTTCGCCGGGCACACGTCGGTAAAGTCGAAATCCTGGAAATAAACTCCCGTCGCGGGGTCCATCTGCAGGTTCGGTTGCAGCCCCTGCGAAGTCAGGAGCAGGCCGCGCTCCTTCAAACCCGGCACCGCCTCGTTGTACTCTGTAGGCGTTTTCTCCAGCCGAAATTCCTCCGAGTAAAAGAAAAACGTCTTGTCCTTTGTGGTGTTGAAGAGGTGGGGAATGTAGAGCGGCCCACCGATGGTTCCTCCGAAATCCTGCCGCCGGTACAGCGGAGCATGGTCCCCAATGACCGCCCCGGGCGTAGTCTGTCCGGGAGGAGTCGGCTGGGTATAGACAACGTCGAAGTAATTGCGCGAGTTAAACGCTTCGTTGCGGATAAAGTCGTAGAGGTTTCCGTGCCACTTCGGCGCTCCGGACTTGGTCGTGACTTGCACCGTACCCGACGCCGTGCGCCCGTACTGTGCGCCGTAGTTCGCCGTGATTACCTTCACTTCCTGAATCGCATCCAGGCTCGGATAGACCATCAGTGTGGCTGCGGCGCCATTCAGTCCCGTGTTGAGTACGTCGCTGCCATCGACCTCGAAGGTGTTGTACTCGACCCGGCCGCCGTTCACGCTGTACTTCACGCTGCCCACAACTCCAACCTTGGCTTCGTCCTGCCCCGTCTGATTGCTGACGCCGGGCGCGAGCGCGATGAGTTGCGTGAAATTCCGTCCATTGAGTCCGATCGACACAACTTCTTTTGTCGTAATCGTGCTGGAGGCCGTGGCGGTCTCAGTCTCCACCTGTCCCACGCCGCCGCCCTCGACGTTCACTTCTTCCTTCTTGGCTCTCGCCGTCGCCAGGGAAGCATCGAGCGCTAATTCGAGCCCCGCTGTCACCACGACATTGTCAAATGGCATGTCGGCGAAATTAGTCGCTGTTACCACCAGCTTGTAAGTTCCCGGCTCCAGCCCGCTGAACGAGTACGCTCCCTTTTCATTGACTTGGGTTTCGAGTTTTGCTCCCGCAACGCCGGTGAGCACCGCTTTCGCATCGACTACGACGGCTCCGGTCTGGTCGGTCACGGTGCCGCTGATTGCGCCCTTGTCCCCCGCAATTGTCTTAGCAGCCGGAGCCGCACTTTGGTCCACTTGCTCCGCGCCGCTCGGCTCGACTGCCGGCTTGGCGCTCGGCGGCTTCAGGGTGGCGTCCAGTGTCAGCTTTCGGCCGGGTGCCAGCGTGACATTGTCAAAGACAAGGTCGGCGAAGTTGACCGCCGACACTGTGACCATATAAGTCCCCGGAAAGAGACCGGTAACGGAATATTCGCCCTTGGCATTGACCGGAACGGCAAGTCTCGCGCCTCCAGTTCCTGTCAGCACCACTTTCGCATCCGCTACGATCGCGCCCGCCTGGCTGGTCACCGTCCCGTGGATGGAGCCTTTACCGTCCGCCACCGCCGGCGACTCTTGCGCCGCACTCAACGACAGCCCAATCAGCACGAGCGCCGACACGCGGACGATACGGGAAAAGACACAAAGCGCAGAACTTGGCACTCTTAAACGCTCCAGAGTCATATGCACTTCGAATGCAGTTGCAAGGGGGGATTGTATCCGGCGGTCCACGGCCCCAAGGTTAAGGGAGTGTGAAAATCGCCGACGGCCGCTCTTCCCGAACGCCGACCGGCCAACCACTTGATTGAAAAGCATAGAACGGCCCGCGGAATATAGTCAAGTAAATAAATAGACTTTATCCTATTTCTTTACTTGACTTTGCGGTCCCGCAAAGCCGCAACAGACGCCCGCTCCAGCCAATCCTGCGATTCCCGCCCCCAGTATCTGGCTCTGCCATTACCTCCAGCTCTATCTCAATAAGGCTCTGCGTTCAGGAACTCCAATCCAACGCGCCAAGATGCCAGGCTGGATAACTCTGTTTTTTTCCACAGCCGAAGCCGCCGTTCTACGACGAAACCGGCAGCGCGGAAGTCGCACCACATGCCGCACTTAGCGCGGGCGCGCGTGGGAAAGCCTGAATTGGCGCATCGTTCCGCGCGCGTCACATTAAGGAATTTTCACCAACTTGTCACGGAACCTTAACATCGCACGGCGAACTAGCGGATAGACTCGCCCTAAATTCAAGCTTAGCTGCGAAGAGTTGCTATGCGCGGATCGGAAACACTCGCGCAGCGCACGCTGGACGGAGCCGCGATCCTGTGTGGGGCCAAGAGCCCCATGCGCAACGAAAGAGTCTTCACCAACATTTCCTATAGAGAGGGATCACAACCATGTCGCATATGAAATCGATTTTCGGATTGCTTCTTTTGACCGCGCTCTTGGGTCTTGCGCCTCTGGCCCAAGCCTCAACCGTACTGGAGGTCAATATTGCCGGATCCTCGGCCATGTGGCAGAGTCAGGCGCTCGGCGCCTGGAGCCTCGCCTGTCCCCACTACCCCACCTGCCCCGCCCCAATTCACGGCATTGCGGCCGGCCACTGGTCCCAGAATGCTAACAACACCAACCTCGTGGACAACCGGATCAGCAACACCGACGCTGGCGCCATCTGGCTTGTTTGGACTTCGGGTGCGACCAAGGTCTGGGCTTTCACCAAAGTGGACTCCGTCGTGGGCGACCGTTGTTTCTTCGCCAAGCCCGCATGCTCGGTGCAAGTGACCACTTGGACGGGCGCCGATCAGGCGATCGGAACCAATCTTTGGGGAGCGGACTCGACACCTCCGGCTGCAGTGCAGGCTTTTTTCAACGGCGCTGGAACTGCAGTCAACGTCGCCGCCACCGATATCCGTCCTGAGGATGCAGCCTTCGTCGTTTGCCGCGTTAACTCACCGCTCGGCAACGGAAGCTTTGGCACCGACGGCACGGACGGCCTCGGCTACAACAATAGCCCCGGTCTCACGTCGGGCCTTTGTCCAGGTGTCTTCGGCTCACCCTCGGGCCTGGCCTCAACCGCTTACTACGAGGGAACCGCCATCCAGGGCGCGTACCCCGGCAGCCCTTCGCAGGCCAACGTTGTGTCGTTCAACATCAGCGGCAGCGACCCCATCACCGGCACCGCCATCCCGGCCTTTTCGGTTGTGGAAGTGGGAGCCACTCCCATCGTATTCATCGATCAGCGTGCGTCCGCACTCGCCACTCTGACCAACGCCACCGATCTGCAACTGCAACAGGCGTTCTCGGGAAACAACTGCGACGCCAGCGCGTTGGGTCTAGCCTCCGGCGGCATTAACATCTTCCTGCGCGAACCGCTGTCGGGCACAATGAACACCACCGAAGCCACTGTATTCCGCAAACCGGACGTCTATCCCGGTTCCACTCTTGGCATCAGCCAGGAAGCCAACGTCAACGCTCCTTCCAACAACCCGCTCAACGGGCAGTCTGGAACTTGCCTGTCCGGCGCCGGCGCGCGCTATCGCGCCATTGGCACCGGCCAGGAAGTCAAGTCGGTTGCCAACTCGGCCGCTAAGTTTGGCGGTCGCGACGGCATCGGCTACACGTTCTTCAGCTACGGCAACGTCAGTTCGATCGCCAACCTCCCGAGCCAAGGCTACATTCAGCTGGACGGCGTGGACCCGATCTTCGCTTCCTACACCGGTGGCGATCCTGGTCAGCCCGCCACCGCAACGAATCCGTCCCCTGGCTCGGCCGGTACGCTGCCGGGCTCGGCAAACCTGCCCACAACCTGCAGCTCGACATTCCCCTGCCCGGAAAGCGATATCTGGACGGGCGGTCTCTCCTTCCCGAACGTTCGCAATGGCAGCTACAAAGCCTGGTCGATCGTGCGCCTGGTGGGCACAACCGGCTCCACGTCGCTGGCGCAAGCCAAGGACCTCTCAGTGGCTGGGAACAAGCTCAACGTCACTAGCGTTCCGGATTACATTCCGTTTGCGGCGACCTCGGGTGATCCGGGGCTGAAGCTTATACGCTCGCACTACCAACAGTACGATGGAGCCGGAAACTTCCTCGGTGCGGCGCCCCATAACCTGGGCACGACCACAGAGGCGGGCGGCGACATGGGTGGCTGCATCCACTCCAAAACCGGTGCCGGTTCCACCACCACCGGGCTGGTGAACAACAGCCCGTTGTCATCGGCCTGTGTGACTCGACCCGTGACGCCGTAACTTCACTCAAACCGCTTCATCGAACACGAGGGCGGGCCTGTCATGGGCCCGCCCTTCCTCTTTGGTGGCCCTCCGGAGTGCAACCGTCAAGCCGGCCGCGATTCGGAGAACCCCGCTTCTCGAACATAATCCTTATCTCCCATCTACTTTATTGCCATAGCACAACTTGAACCTGCATTTCCAAGCCTGGTTTTCGCGTGATGACCGCACTTTCCGCTAGCCGAATACTTTTTGCACTGGTTGTGCAAAGTTTATGTATTACTGAAATAATCTCTATAGAACTACTTGACATTATGGAATTTCGCCTCTATGCTCGAACTCGCTTCCCCCTCGGCCCGAGAGACGGGACCGGACCTACAAACCCTGCGAAAGGAATTTAAGGATTATGTCGCGCATGAAATCGATTTTTGCATCTCTGTTGTTGGCTATGTTTGGAGGCATCGTGCCCCTGGCAAACGCCAAACCCGTGGTCGTGCAGTTGACCATCTCGGGCTCTTCGGCCATGTGGCAGTCGCTCGCGTTAGCCGCTTATCAGGAGGCTGGCGCTGGTGCTGGGCACTGGACCAGCGCTTCCAACGTTGCCAACCTCGTGGACACTCGCGTCACACCCAACAACGTCGACGCCGGCACCCTCTGGATCGTTTGGAATTCCGCCGTCACCAAGGTATGGTCGTTCAACAAGGTGGACGCCGTCGTCGGAACACGCTGCTACTTTGCCCAGCCTTCGTGCACCTCAATCGTCGGGTCGGCGAGTCTCACGGGCACCGGCGCGAATCAGATCTCTTCCGCATTCTGGGGCGCGGACTCGGCTTTGCCAGCGGCCATCGCCGCCGTCTTCACGGCCGGAACCCTCGTTAATGCGGCCGCGACGGTATACCGTCCCGAAGATGCCCTGTTCCTGACGTGCCGCACCAACTCCCAACTCGGCGCTGGAAGCTATGGCGGTGCCGCCAGCGACGAACTCGACGGCCTCGGATACAACACCGTCAATGCCCCGGGCGTTTGCCCGGCCAACGGCCTCGGCCAAGCCTCTGGAGCCTATGTCGGAAACCCCATCAAGAGCGGGTACCCGGGCAGCACCGCCCAGGCCAATGTTCTCGCCTTTAACATCAGCGGCGTCGACCCCATCAGCGGCGACACCATACCCAGCTACAACGTCCTGAACTTTGGAGCCACTCCGTTGATATTCTTCACCGAGCGGAACATTGGCCCGCTCGCCAGTCTCACCAACGCAACTCCCACTCAACTGCAACAGGCGTTCTCGGGCGCCAACTGCGACGCCAGCGCCTTCGGTCTGGCCGCGGGGGCAATCAACATCTTCATCAACGAGCCCATCTCCGGCCAGGGCAACGTTGCTGAAGCCACCGTATTCCGCCGTCCCACGGTTTACACCGGCACGGGAACGGGTTCGGTTCTCGGCTTAAGCCAGGAATCCAATGTGGGCGCGAATAATCCACTCGCAGGCCAGTCAGGAACTTGCCTTAGCGGTCTCGGCTCACGTCATCGCGCCATTGGCTCCAGCGAGGAGGTAAAGTCGGTCCAAAACTCTTCCGCGAAATTCGGTGGACTGGACGGCATCGGCTACGGCCTCTTCGGCTACGGCAACTACAGCTCGGTCGCCAATAGCACCGCTTACGGTTACATCCAACTGGACGGTGTCGACCCGCTCTTCGCGTCCTACGGCGGCTCCGACCCCGGTCAGCCCACTACCGCCGGTACTATACCGGGTGCTGCCAATCTGCCCGTTGCCTGCTCTGGCGCTTTCCCCTGCCCCGAAAGCGAGATTTGGACAGGCGGACTCTCGTTCCCCAACCTCCGCAATGGCACTTACAGTGCCTGGACGGTGCTGCGCCTGGTCACCAACGCAAAAGGCAAAGTGGCAGCCAACGACCTGATCAAGAAATCGCAGGCCTATGTTGTCTCCTCCGTGCCAGACTACGTTCCGTTTGTAAAGACGACAGTGGCTCCATATCCCACAGATCCGGGGCTCACGCACCTGCGTTCGCACTACCAACAGTACGACGGCGGCGGCAACTTGATTGGCGCGGCTCCACATAACGCCGGGACAACCGAAGCTGGCGGAGACCTGGGCGGCTGCATCATCAAGGAAACCGGGGCCGGTTCAAAAACCGTGCAAAGCGTAAACAACAACCCGAGTGCGTGTGTGACCAGACCGTAACTCCACTAAACTGTTGTACCGAACACGAGGGGCGGGCCATTTTACCGGCTCGCCCTTCTTTTTGAACCCACCGACGGCGCCAAAGCCGGCAGTCACCGAACGTTAATATTGATAGGCTATGCTTCTTGGGAAAACTAAAGCGATGTCCAATCTACTTTCACTCAACTTTCTACGAGCGATCGCTCTCGCCGGCGCAATCCTGCTCTTGGCTCGCAGCGGCGCGGCTCAATTCACCCCGGCATCTCCGCCGATCGCCGATCCAAACGACCATCGCTTTGAAAGCGTGCGGGAGGACTGGACCTCGCCCTTGCTAACCGGCAGCCATCTATTACCCGTTCGTCCGGTCGTCTTCCTTACGGACAGACCTCACTACACGGTCGAACTGCTCCAACTCCAGTGGCGCTGGGGCGATCCCATCGACCTCTATGTAATGAAGCCCAAGGGAGTCAAAAACCCTCCCGTGATCCTGTATCTCTATGGCTATCCCACCGACACCGAGATCTTCAAGCGCGACGAATACGAAGACTTGGTGACTAGGAACGGCTTTGCCGCCGTGGGCTTCGTCACCGCGCTCACCGGGCACCGCTACCACGACCGTCCCATGAAGCAGTGGTTCCTCAGCGAATTGCAGGAGAGCCTCGCCACCTCGGCGCACGATGTGCAAATGGTGCTGAACTATCTGGCGCAGCGCGGCGATCTCGACATGAACCGCGTCGGAATGTTCACCCAGGGCTCGGGAGCCAGCATCGCCATCCTCGCTTCGGCTGTCGACCCGCGCATAAAGGTGCTCGAAGCACTCGATCCCTGGGGAGATTGGCCCGCCTGGATCGCAACCTCGCCCTTCGTGCCCGCGGAGGAACGCGCGGACTACGTGAAGCCGGAGTTCCTAAAGAGGGTAGCGCCGCTCGATCCACTCGATTGGCTACCCAAGATTCAGGCGAAGAAATTTCGTCTCGACACCGAACTATTCGACGCCAACACACCCAAGCCCATACAGGAAAAGCTGCGCGCCGCCGTCCCCGCCGGCTCCAAACTGGAGCTCTACAAGAATGAGGACGAGTTCACCGCGGCTTTCATTGACGGCAAGAACCTGCAATGGATTCAGCATGAGCTTCAGTCGCTTCCCGAACCAGCAGCGCCGCCAGCCGCCGCCGTTTCGCCGCCGCAATCCCAACCCCATTGATCGGGAATCCTGCCCATCCCAGTGGAGCGCCGGGCGTCCTCGCCCGGACACGCTGCGCGCGCTCAAATTAACCCTCCTTTAACACTGCCGCAACATTGCCGCAACACCGTCCCTCTACTGTTAGGAGTCGCAAAGCGAAGCTCTTTACTAATCGAAGCTCGTCGACACCGCGTGAGGCTCTCCTTCAGGCCATGGATCTTTTGGAAGCGGTACCCAAACCGCGCTATCCCGTTCTGATCTACGTCGTCGAAGACGATCCCGACGTGTCGCACCTCATCGAACACAATCTGCGCGCCGCTGGCTTCGACGTCTCCACGTTTTTCTCCGGAGCGCCGGTCGTTCCCCAGGCCGCGCTGGCGATGCCGTCGCTGTTTCTGCTCGACATCATGTTGCCCGGCATGAACGGATTCGATCTCTGCCGCGAGATTCGCCAGCACGAGCATCTGGCCAAAACGCCTGTCATCTTCCTCTCCGCCAAAACGCAGGAACCCGACCGTCTTCAGGCCTTCGAAGTGGGCGCGGACGGTTACATCACCAAGCCCTTCAGTCCCCGCGAATTGATCGCGCGCATCCGCAACGTGCTGCGCGTTCAGCCGGAAACTGTCCATCAGGAAGTGATTCAAGTTGGGGAATTGGAAATCGATCTGGCGTCGATGACCGTGCGCGTCGCGGGCAATCCAGTTTTGACCACGGTGCGCGAATTCCGCCTGCTCGAATACCTCGCTCGCCATCGCGGACGCGTCTTCACCCGCGACCAGTTGCTTGATGCGGTGTGGAAAGAAGGGTCGTTTGTGACTCCGCGCTCGATTGACGTCTTTGTAAGACGTCTGCGCGAAAAAATCGAACGCGATCCGCGTCATCCGCGCTATCTGAAAACCCTGCGCGGAATTGGATATCGGTTTGAAGCTGGGCGGTAGTCTGTTCCCAGCGCCCATGCCGAGCGCCGT
Organism: Acidobacteriaceae bacterium; assembly: GCA_003162935.1. Classification (GTDB taxonomy): domain Bacteria; phylum Acidobacteriota; class Terriglobia; order Terriglobales; family Acidobacteriaceae; genus Acidiflorens. The sequence goes on along the minus strand of PLUW01000122.1, from coordinate 13,647 downwards.
TTTCCTAAGCGCTCAATCGCGCGGGAGCGCGCCGATTCCAACCGTCCCCGGTCTCCCAATCCTCGTCCAAGTGGACATCGAAAGCGAGACTTTTATGGACAATAGGGCCGTTTAGGCTGTGTCCGTTGCCACACGCAATCGCATGCGCTTGGCTTGCCGCCAGCATTGCCGTCGCCTCTTCATCCAGGCATTTATTGAATGCCATGAGTGTGCGAATGCGTATGATGGAAGCGCAGCCTTGCACCTCGCATTGCAATCGTATGTAAGCGACGTTGTAGGAAGTGGATGCTCGGCGCGGATCCGTGTAAGGGAGCATCAACTGGATATCTGGAGCCGAATACCCATGCACGTGCCTGCACGCGGGACATAAGAAATTTCGTCTTGACCCTCCCTTGGGCCACAGTCCTTGACCCTCCGATGTATCGGGACACTTGGCTGGAGGAAGTGGAATGGGCCGGGAGCAGCTCTTGCAAACAAGCGCGGGAAATTGGTCAAAAGTTGCCATGAGGCACCTAGTTGGTTTCGGATGAGATTTTCTCCTAGCCCCCAAGATATGATCGGTCGTCGGGATTGACCCGCACAAGAGGCTGCTCGGCCAGAATAGCAAGTTTTGTGTAAGACCCTCTAAGGTTATAGTCACCGTGGGTGCGCCGAATGGTCAATTTTGCTCATGACCATCTGGAGATCCAGCCGTTGCCTGCCAATGCCGTTTCCGTATGGTGGGTGCTTAACAACTCGTCATGTCCGTTTGTATATGTGGGATCGCGCGGGCCGCCTTAAGGCCCGCCCTTCACCGCGCCGCTTCCACCGTGAGCCGCAAGCCCACCGCCTTGGTCACGGCAACCAGCGTGGAGAGGCGAGGATTCCCACGCACCGACAACGCGCGATACAAACTCTCGCGCTCAATGCCAGCGGCCTTGGCTACCTTGGCGATTCCGCCTCTGGCTTCCGCGATGCGGCGCAGCGCGATCAGGAGCACGCTCGGCTCGTCGGCATCCTCCAAGGCTGCTCTGAGATACTCCGCGGCAAAGTCGGGATTGTCGCGCAGTTCACGAACCGTCGCCTCGTCGTGCGATATGCTCGCCTTGCGTTTCATGGTCATCGCGTCCTTTCCAGATAGTCCTTGCGGTATTCCGCAGCGCGCTTGATGTCGGAGGATTGCTTCCTCTTATTCCCGCCACAGAGCAGCAACACACAAGTTGCTCCATCGAGCGCGTAATAGACCCGATAGCCCGGTCCCCAGTCGATGCGCAACTCAAACAATCCCCCACGCAGCGACTTGCAGTCTCCGAAGTTTCCCGCCGACAGCCGATCGACCCGGGCCACTATCTTTGCCCGTGTCCGGTTGTCCCTGAGTCCAGCCAACCACTCGCCGAATACATCTCGGCCGCTCTTCGTCAGGTAACGGCGAACTTCGATCACATGTGTCATTGTAACTTATAGATCACAGATATGCAAGAGCCGGGTCGCGCCCCTACTTCCTCTGTTCCAGCTTGACCGGAACCGTGACCGTCTGGCCGTCGCGCAGCACTTTCACCTCGACCACGTCGCCGACCTTGCTGCGGCGCAGGGCGTCGGTGAAGTCGTAGAGGTTTTTGATCGGCTTGTCGCCGAATTGGATTAGGATGTCTCCCGCTTTCAGGCCAGCCTTGGCGGCGGGCGATCCGGGCTTCACGTCGGAGAACTTCACGCCGGTTTCGACCTGGCCGAAATCTGGGATCGATCCGAAGTACGGGCCGTAGCCGCTGCCGCCCGATCCGCCTGCCGGTTTGTCTTCGGCGACCACGATGAATGCCGGACGCTCCTCCGCATCGGCCAGTAGCTCGCCCGTCATCCCGACCACGGCCAGCAAGCGCGTCGCCGCTACCGGATCGATCTTCTCCCAGGTATCGGAAGGCTTGTGATAGTCGGAGTGCAGGCCAGAAAAGAAAAACAGAACCGGAATTTTCTTGGTGACAAACGAAGTGTGATCGCTGGAAGAATATCCGCTGGCCGAATACTCGATCTTGAATCCAGACTTCTCGGCAGCCTGCTCGACCGCGGCCTTGAGCGTGGAGCCGGTGCCGACGCCTCCGATGTAGACCTTGTCGTCTTTGATGCGGCCGATCATATCCATGTTGAGCATGGCGACGGCCTTGTCGAGCGGACGCGTCGGATTCTTGACCCACTCGGCCGAGCCGAGCAAGCCGAGCTCTTCGCCGGCGAACGACATAAAGAGAATTCCGCGCCGCAACTGACCTTTTTGCGGAGCTAAAAGCCGCGCCAGTTCGAGCACTCCGGCGGTGCCGGAAGCGTTGTCGTCGGCTCCGGGATGGATCTGGCCGATCTGCGACGGCGCGAGCGAATCGAAGTTGCCGCGGCCGAGGTGATCGTAGTGCGCGCCGATGATCACGTATTCGTCGGTCTTGCCGGGAAGGTACGCCAGCACGTTGTTCACGGTGGCGCGCGTGGTGCGGATGCTGACGGTTAGCGCCGCAGTTTGATCCGCGGGCAGCGCGAACGACGCGGGATTCATTGAGTCGTCAATCTGCTTCTGCAATTCGTGGAGCGATTTGCCCGTCGCCTTCAGCCAGCTTTCGGCGACATCATTCTTGACTTGAAGAAAAAGGATGCCGGCATCCTCTGGGCCGCTGACGCTGCCGAAGCGCGTGAGCAGATCCTCTTCGCCGTCGCCGAGTTTGCCATTCACCAGCACCAGGGCCTTCGCGCCATGATTGCGGGCGTTGATGGCCTTGGTCACCAGTTGCGAATGCTGCGTCATGACCTGATTCGTCGCGGCATGGGTTCCGCCCGGCGCGCCGGTCTTCTCGCCAAACGACGGAGGCTCGTAGCGCAGCACGACGACAATCTTGTCTTTGACGTCGAGGCCGGCGTAGTCGTCGTAATGAAATTCGCCGGCGGTGATGCCGTAGCCGGCAAACACGAGAGCGCCGCGCGCCGATCCTGAAGCCGAAAAGCTATAGGGAACGAAATCCTGTTTGGCTTTAAGCTGATGCTTCTCGCCGCCACTCGTAACCACGAAATCGTTCTTCCCTTTCAGTTGCGCGCCGGTGATCACGGTGAAAGGCTGGAGGTAGGAATTCGTGCCCGCGGGTTCGAGGCCGAGGCTCTTGTAGCGTTTTTCGATCAGGCGCTCGGCGCGGGCGATGCCTTTTGTGCCGGCGCCGCGACCTTCCATCGCCGGAGCAGCCAGCGCTTTGATGTCGTCGACGTAGCGCTGCGGATCGGCGGCGGGGAGTGGCGGCGCCGCCGCCCGCGCAACATACGCGCAGGCCAGCAATAGAAACAGAATCGCAATTCGCTGCGCGACGGGGTGGTTCGCGGTGCGCGCACAAGTTGGACGGGAGTAGGAGGTTTTTGAAGTCTGCATGGTTCTGCAAGTCATGGTTCTGCAAATCGTAGGCTGCTCGGAGAACGAGTGTCAACTGCGGGGTTGTTTCTGATATTCTTACAAGTTTTCTCCGTTCGAGGTGTGCCGTGGAGCATCGTGGGCAGAAATATCATCGCGGGCGGTTGAGCCAGGCCATCCGCGAGGAGATCGAAACGATTCTCGAAGGCGAACTGGGCGATCCGCGCATCGGCTTGGCGAGCGTGAGTTCTGTGCTTATGGCCGACGACGCGCGGTCGGCTCGCGTGATGGTCACCGTGGCCGGCAACGAGGCCGAGGCCGAACGCACGCTGGAAGGGCTGACGGCTGCCAAGAATTATGTGCGGCACGAATTGGCGGAACGGCTGCGGCTGCGCAAACCGCCGGAGCTTTATTTCCAGATCGATCGCGCCGATCAACTGGAGGGTCGAGTGGATGAGTTGCTGGGCCGCGAGAAAAAACGGGCGCGGAAGCGGGCTGAGCCCAGCCCTTAAAGCAGTTCTCAGTTGTCAGTAAAACCCAGGGCGCGTCTTGCTGAGAACTGGGAACTGACAACTCCCGAGTCAGGCACTTCATGGTAGAACGCGTTTTACAGGAAATTCGGTCGCGGCAGCGGTTCGTCGTTACTTCGCACGCCCGGCCCGACGGAGACGGCATCGGCTCGGCCCTTGCCTGCGCCCAGATCCTGCGCGTCATGGGCAAAGTGGCCGACGTGGTCATGCATGACGGCGTGCCTCGCATCTATCAGAACCTTCCCTTCGCCGATCGCGTCATCAAGGCCGATCGCATTCCAGCGGCCGACGCCGTCATTCTGCTCGAATGCGACAGCACGCGGCGCACGCTGCTGGATGGTCTCGACAAATGTTTCCTCATCAATATCGACCATCACGTCAGCGGCCGCAATTTCGCCAACGTCAACTGGATCGATTCCTCGGTCATGGCGACTGCGGAACTGGTGTTCCGCTTTGCGCGTAGGGCCTGCGTCCCCATTGATCGCAACATGGCGACCTGCCTGTACACGGCACTCATGACCGACACGGGTTCGTTCATGTTCGAGGGCACGAACGAGCACACTTTCACCGTGGCGCGCGAGTTGGCGCTGGCCGGTGCCGACCCGGCGCTGTGTGCGCGCTCCATCTATTTCGGACATTCGACGGCCAAGATGCGGTTGCTGGGGGCGGCGCTCTCGAATCTGCATCGTGAAGGTTCGCTCGCGTGGATCTGGGTCACGCAGGAGCAGATGACGCGCTTTGGCGCCCGCGAAGAAGATTGCGAGGGACTGGTCAACTACGCGCTCTCCATGGGCGATGTGCAGGTCGCTGTTTTTTTTCGCGAACTCGCTGATCGCCGCCTGCGCGTCAGCCTCCGCAGCAAAGGCGAGGTCAACGTCTCGACCGTGGCCGAGTATTTCGGCGGAGGCGGTCACAAATGCGCCAGCGGCTGTTCGATCGAGGGCCCTCTGTCGGTCGCCGTTTCGCGAATTGTCGACCGTCTGCGCGCGGAAGCGGTACTCTTGAACGCGGAGCCAGCGGCCGAACCACGCTGCGAGTGAGTCCGCGAGCAATGAATCCGCAACGAACGCAAGCAGACACGAGTCCGCGAAGCCGCACCGACGTATTGCTGCTTGTTGCGTTTTGCGGATTTCTTTTCTTCTATGGGCTCGGAGCCTTTGGTCTGGTCGGCGCCGATGAGCCGCGTTACGCGCAGGTGGCGCGCGAAATGCTTGAGCGCTCCGATTGGGTGACGCCCACTTTGCAAGGCAAGGCGTGGCTGGAAAAACCGGTGCTGTATTACTGGGAAGCCATGCTGTCGTTCCGCGTTTTTGGCGTCACCGACCAGGCTGCCCGTCTGCCCGCCGCCTTCGATGCCGCCTTGCTCGTGGCAGCCGTTTATTTTTTCCTGCGGCGCTTCCGCCCCGGCAGCGAACTTGACGGCGCTCTTATTACCGCCAGTTGCGCCGCCGTAGTTGGATTCGCCCACGCCGCCGCTACGGACATGCCACTTGCCGCCTGCTTTGCGATTGCATTGCTCGGCTGGTATGGCTGGTACGAAAGCCGGCGGCACGCCTATCTAGCTGTGTTTTACTTTTTTATTGCGCTGGGAACTTTAGCCAAAGGCCCGGTCGCGCCGGCTCTGGCCGCCGCCGTCATTGTTCTCTTCGCGGCCACAAAGCGCGACTGGCGAGCCATTTCGCGCGCTCTCTGGATCCCCGGCATTGCCCTCTACCTCGTTGTGATGTTGCCCTGGTATGTCGCGGTGCAATTGCGCAATCCGGAGTTCTTCCGTTTCTTCATCCTCGAACACAATCTGGCACGGTTCTCAACGAACGTCTACCACCACCCTCAGCCCTTCTGGTTCTACCTGCCTGTGTTCGCGCTGGCCACTGTGCCGTGGACGATCATACTGATCGCAGCCGTCGCCCAACGCGTACGGCTGATGTGGTCGGAAGGCTGGGCCAAAGAGGCGTTTGCCAGTCCGGAGGATTCCTGGGATCTGTTTCTTCTGATCTGGATCGTCGTGCCGATTCTATTTTTTAGCGCGTCGCAATCGAAGCTGCCGGGGTACATCGTGCCTGCCGTTCCCGCTGCGGCGCTGCTGGTCGCCGAGTATCTCGCCGCTTGCCGGGGCGTTGGAGCGTTCAACGCAGAGGGCGCTGAGGGATCGCGGGGGTCGCGGGACGAGAGAGTGTTTTCGCCGCTTTTCGCCGACGCTCATGGAGTTCTCTGCGGACTGCTGATCTTTGCCGCTTTCTCGGCCGCGTCAGTTGCGGTGAGTCATCGCCTGCTGTGGACGCAGGGAACCTATATCGCCGCCGCCGTCTCAGCCGTGGTTGCGCTAGGCATTGCGGTTGCGCTCCGCTCTCGCGCCGCTCTGGGTCTGTTCAGCCGCGTCACTGTGTTGGCCGTGGTCATCAGCATAGCCGCCGTCGTCCGCTTCGCCGCACCCGTCATCGACGCCACGCAATCCGCTCGTCCCATTGCCGAGCGCATTCAGTCTTTTTCGCGCGAGCCGGTCCCCATCGCGGTTTATCATCTTAGTCGCGAGCGGAAATACGGATTGGAGTTTTATCTCAATCGTCCGGCGGAACAATACGAGGACGGGAACATTCCGGCCGCAGCGCATGTTCTGGTTGCCGGGCAAAGTACGCAGGCGCAGGTTGCCCAGCTCGTTCCGGGACGCCGAGTGTCGTTCTTAACCAGCATGCCGGCGCAGAAGTTGGATTTGTACTGGGTGAAATAGGAAAGGTTTCAAGGTTTGAGAGTTTCAAGGTTTCAGAGGGAAGCATCGGCAAACGCGAGCGTCAGGTTTTAGCTTTGAAACTTTGAGACCTTGAAACTCTGAAACCTGGCTCCTCTATGGAAATTCTCGATCTCCGCCACTTCTCTTCCGCCGACCTTCGCCCGCTGCTGGAAGACGAGATCGCCCTGTGGGCGCGGGACCTCTCGTGGGATTACGGCACTTCCGCCGAGATGATCCTGCGCTACATGGATGCCAAAATTCTGCCCGGTTACGCCGCCATCGAGCGGGGCAGCATTTTCGGCTATTCCTTTTTTGTCTACGAGTCGAGCAAGGGTGTTATCGGAGACCTGTTCGTTCGCGATTCGGCCCGCGGCCCCGACCGTCACGAAGTGGAAGAACGCCTGCTCACCCACGTCATCGAGACGCTGCAACAGTCGCCCGGCATTCATCGCGTGGAGGCGCAGTTGCTGGCGCACCATACCGGAGAAGTCGCGCGGCCATTCCTGCAACAGGGTTTCAGCCGCCATCCGCGCGTGTTCATGAATTTTGAGATGGGCAAGCATCCCCAACCAGCAAAGCCCGCGCGCCCGTTGCCGCCGCAGTTCGAAATCCGCCCCTGGTCGGAGCAGGAATACCAATCCGCCGCCGCGCTGATCACCGCCGCGTATCGCGGCCACGTCGATTCCGAAATTAACGATCAATATCGGACGCTCACCGGCTCGCTGCGTTTTTTGAACAACATCGTGCGCTTCCCCGGCTGCGGCGCGTTCGATCCACAGTCGTCCTTCGTCGTCTTCCAGCGCCGCACGCTCGTCGGATTGATCCTGTGCTCGCTGGTGCGCCCCGATGTTGGCCACATTACGCAGGTATGCGTGCTCCCCGAACACCGCTCGGCGGGACTGGGCGAGGCCATGATGGCGGCTTCGACTAAAAATTTGCGCGGGCGGGGATTCCGCTTCATCTCGCTGACCGTAACTGAAGCCAACGACCGCGCGATTGCGCTCTACAAGCGCATTGGATTTGAATCGACGCGGGTGTTTGATGCGTTTGTTTGGGAGGGGTAGGGAGAATCGCGTCTCGGTTTCCCACAAGACAAAAAACTCTGCGTTGCCCTTCCCCGTGGCAACGCAGAGCATTGAGTTGGAAACCGGAGTCTCGGTACAAAATCGTTGCGAGCCGCGGACCCATATCCCCAGTTGGGTACATGCACACTGCCGAGGGGGGCAGGCTGTGGACCCAATCCAGGTTGGCCTCCATGTGATAAAACGAGAACGCTCGCCAATTCCCTTCACGCCGGGAAGAAAAAAGCTAGCGCGCTCGCCGGAGCAAACTCTGCCGTTTGTGCCTGTTTTGTCTCTATCCGATTGACGCCGTTTGGTTTAGCGCTGCTTCTACGGGCGCAGCAGATTCTTCGCGATAAACAGAACATTGGCTGGGCGCTCGGCCAGCCGCCGCATAAAGTAGGGATACCACTCGGTGCCGAAGGGGATGTAGACGCGCACCCCCCAGCCGTCTTTCACCAGGCTCTGTTGCAGGTCGCGGCGGATGCCGTGCAGCATTTGGAACTCGAAGGCGCTGCGTGCGATGTTCTCGCGCGTGGCAAAGGCCTTGGCCTCCTTAATAATGGACTCGTCATGGGTCGCGAGGCCGTGATAGACACCACTCTTCATCAGGATCTTCATCAGCTTGACGTAGCTGGCGTCGACCTCGGACTTTTTCTGGAAGGCGATGTCTTCGGGTTCTTTATATGCGCCTTTGCAGAGGCGGATGCGGATGCGCTCGGAGAGCAACTTCTCGACGTCGGCCTCGGCGCGCCGCATATACGACTGGATCACCGCGCCCACGCTTCCCTCGTTGCCCGGCACGCGGTGCAGTTCGTGAACGAAATCGAGCGTGCGCTGCGTATAGGGAGAGCCTTCCATATCGACGCGAACGAAATTTGTGGGCGACATGCCGGCCGCTTTGGCGACCAGCCCGCGGACGATGTCATAGGCCATTCTTTCGTCCACGTCGAGGCCCATGTGGGTCAGCTTCAGGCTGATGTTGGCGTTCAGCTTGTTCGCGGCAATTTGGTCGAGCAGGTTGTGGTAGAGCTGGGCGCTGGCGCGGGCTTCGTCGGCGTTGGTGACGTTTTCTCCGAGATTATCGATGGAAACGCCAGCGCCGATCTGGTTCATGGCGGCGGCGGCGCGAATGGCGTCCGCAACCTCGGTGCCGGCGACGAACCGGGCGGAGGTACGCTGGCCCAGGCGCGAGCGTTCGGCGATGCCACGCATGCGCCGGCTTTCGGACAGGGCGATGAATATCGTCCTCAGCACGGGGCACCGGATTTTCGCGGATTCAGGCTGCCAGAAACGATCATGGTTCGCAGACTTGCGGGCTTCGCAGCATTACCGAGCAGTACCAGTATTTTCTATCACAAACGGAGGCGAGTTGCAGTGCGTGCCATCTACTTGAGCTTTCTTCGCGTTGCAACCGCGTGATGATTTCCCAACCGCTCTTTCCCGCCACTGAGTTGCGCATTTCCCCCTGAACCGTGGATACTGGACATACTCCATCATGAAAACAAACATCTCTTCCTCCGCCCCGTCTCAGCTGGAAACCGATTGCCTGGTCGTCGTGGTGCTCGATCACAGTGAGAAAGACAAGCCCGCTCCGGCAGTGGAGTGCGACGACAAAGCCGTCCGCGAAGCTGCCAAAGACGTGATTGCCAGCGGCGAGGTTACGGGCAAGCCCTTCGAAACCACGCTGCTGCACCACCCGACGGGATTGAAAGCGAGACGCCTGCTGCTCGTCGGCGGCGGCAAAGCGAAGAATTTTTCAGCCGCAGAACTACGCAAACTGGCCGGCGCCGCCGTTCGCACGCTGAAAGCCAAGAGCGTCCACAGCTTTGCCTTCGCCAGCGGCGGTGGAAATGGAGTTCCCTCTCCTTTCGACGCCGTGCGCTCCATCGTCGAGGGCGCCATCATCGGCGACTTCGATCCCGGCTACTACAAGAGCGATCGCAAGGAAAAGGATAAAGAGCAGAAGATCGACGCCCTCACCATCGTGACCAGCGGCGATGCCAAGTCCCTGGAAGCCGCCATGCAGGCTGGCCGCATCGTAGCCGAGTCGCAGAACTTCACCCGCGATCTGGTCAACGAACCATCGAATCTGATGACGCCGAACATCCTGGCCGAGCGCGCCAAGAAGATGGCCGCCGAAGTCGGCCTGAAGTGCGAGGCCTACGGAGCCGACAAGATCAAACAATTGAAGATGGGGGCATTCTGGGGAGTCGCGCAAGGCTCCGATGAACCGCCCGCGCTGATCGTGTTGCGCTACGAACCGACGGGCGCGGCGAAAGACGTGCACCTCGGGCTGGTTGGAAAAGGGGTGACCTTCGACACCGGCGGCATTTCCATCAAACCAGCGGACGGCATGGAGAAAATGAAATACGACATGGCCGGAGCCGCCACCATGATCGGCGCCATGCGCGCGATCGCGCTGCTCAAGCCGAAGGTGAAAGTCACCGCCATCGTCTGCGCCACCGAAAATATGCCCTCGGGCAAAGCGCAAAAGCCGGGAGACGTGCAGATCGCCATGTCCGGCAAATCGATCGAAATCATCAATACAGACGCCGAAGGCCGCCTCATCCTGGCCGACGGGCTCTGCTATGCCCGCCAGTTAGGCTGCACCCATCTCGTCGACGCCGCAACTCTCACCGGAGCTGTAGTGGTCGCCTTGGGCTATGTGAACGCCGGAATCTTCGCCAGCACCGACGAGCTTTACGAGCGTTTCGCCAAGGCCAACCAGCAAGCTGGCGAGAAGATGTGGCGACTGCCTTTGGACGACGAATACAAGGAGAACTTGAAGTCCAACATCGCCGACATGGTGAATTCCGGCAGCCGTTGGGGAGGCGCAATCTTTGCCGCGATGTTCCTGAAGGAATTCGCCGAAGACACTCCCTGGATCCACCTCGACATCGCCGGCACCGCCTGGATGGAAGACAGCAAACCCTGGATCGCCAAAGGGCCGTCGGGAATCGCGTTGCGCAGTTTGGTGGAGTTTGTGAAGGGGTGGAGTGCGTAAAGATCAGCCACGGGGTGGGCAAATGATCGGAATTACGTCCCTCTTGTTCCTTCGATAGACGCGAAAATCCTTTTCGTCGACCGTGAACACGGGCAGTCTCTCGTATAGTTCACTCATTCGTATGAGGCACAAATCTGCAAGATCGGGACTGCGATCTCGATAGCGCTCAGCGAGATCGAGGACCTCATTGAGATTTCCCCGAAGATCAAAGGCGAGCTGTAAGAATCCCTCCTGCACCAGTCCGAGAACTTCGGCCACGGACCCAACCTGGAAAATGGTCTCCGCCAGAACCGCGTCGCATGTGAGCAACGGCTCTGAAGCGCGCATGCCGATCTCATCGGCCCACTCGTGATGCCGGTCGCGGCGATTCAGAAATGCCACAAGAAAACCGGTGTCCGCAATGCCCGTCATTTTCTGGAGAATCCCTTACGCGAGGAAAGATCGGGAGGGCCATCGATCGAACCGGATAAGCGCATGTACGACTTAGTGCCGTTTTCTCGTTTTGCGCGTTCCAGTTCTTCACGAACCAACCGGCCAACCGGAACTCCTGTCTTGCGAGCGGTGCTCTTCAGCCATTCAGCCAGTTCTTCGGGAAGACGTATTGTGATTGTGTTACCCATGTCATTATTGTAACACACTTCCGTCAAATTGTTTTACACTACACTAAACATAACCCCGATGGATCTCCCCCAGAAAATCCGCACCATCCCCACTTCCCCCGGCGTCTACCTTTACAAGAACGCCGCAGGCGAAGTCATCTACGTAGGCAAGGCCAAGAACCTGCGCTCCCGCGTCTCCTCCTACTTCCACGAAGGGCGCTGGGAAGACGCGAAAACCGGGACGCTGGTGCGCGAGGCGGTCGACGTCGACTACATCGTCGTCGCCAATAACAAAGAAGCGCTGGCGCTGGAGAATCACCTCATCAAGCAGAAGAAACCGCGCTTCAATATCCTGCTGCGCGACGACAAGACGTACCCTTACGTAAAGCTGACGCTGGCCGAGCGCTTCCCGCGCGTTTATGTGACCCGGCGCCTGCGCAAGGACGGCAGCGCCTACTTCGGTCCCTACTTCCCTGCCAACCTGGCCTATCGCATTGTCGATCTGATTCATCGTCACTTCCTCGTCCCGTCCTGCAAAGTCGATTTAACTCGCAACCATCCTCGCCCCTGCTTGCAGTACTACATCAAGCGTTGCCTCGGCCCGTGTGTGAAGGACCTGACCACGCCCGAGATCTACGCCGAAGCCGTGCGGGACGTGAAGCTGTTCCTCGAAGGCCGGCAAACCGACCTGGTGAAATCTCTGCGCGAACGCATGTCCGAATCCGCCGAAGCGCAGGAGTTCGAGCGCGCGGCCCGTTATCGCGACTTGGTCTCCACGGTCGAACAGTTGCAGGAAAAGCAACGCATCGCCGCCGCCGAAGGCGACGACGCCGACGTCTTCGGCTATCACTACGAAAATCAAATGCTGGCCGTCAACCTGTTCCACATGCGCGGAGGAAAAGTTCTCGACCGCAGGGAATTCTTCTGGGAAGATCTCCCCGAATTCGCGCAGATCGACGAAACCAATACAAACGATGGAGCGACGGGCGTCCCCGCCCGTCCCGCCGCCGGCGAATTCCACCCCGCGGAATTCTTCTCCGCCCTGCTGAAGCAGCTCTATCTGGCGCAGCCCTACGTCCCGCGCAACATCTACGTCCCCGTCGACTTTGAAGATCGCGAAGAGTTAGAAGAAGCCCTCAGCGATCAACTTGCCGGAGAAGGCGGTCGAGCCACGCGTGTTCACATCACCATCCCGCAGCGCGGAGACAAACGCGAACTCGTCGATCTCTCCGGCACCAACGCCAAGCAATCTTACGACCAGCGCTTCCGAATCCTGAAGCCCAACGCCAAGGCCATCCAGGAAGCCCTGCAAGAAGCCCTATCCCTCCCCGAACCGCCCAAGCGTATCGAGTGTTTCGATATCAGCCACATTCAAGGAGCCGAAACCGTCGCCTCGATGGTGGTCTGGGAAGACGGCAAGATGAAAAAGTCCGACTACCGCAAATTCATCATCAAGACGGTAGAAGGAGTGGACGACTTCGCCAGCATGCGAGAAGTCGTAACCCGCCGCTACCAGCGCCTGCTCGAAGAAACAAAGACGGAAAAGAAAAAGTCCATGCCCAGCCTGGTGCTCATCGACGGAGGCCTGGGCCAACTCCACGCCGCCGCGCAATCGCTCGAAGCCCTCGAAATCATCAATCAACCCCTGGCGTCAATCGCCAAGCGCGAAGAAATCATCTACGTCTACGGACAGGAAGACGACCCCATCGTTCTCGACCATCATTCCCCCGTCTTGCATCTGGTCCAAATGATCCGCGACGAAGCCCATCGCTTCGCCGTAACCTTCCACCGCAAGCGCCGCCAGATCCGAGACCGGGCCACCGAACTAAGAGAAATCCCGGGAGTCGGCGAATCCACGACCCGCCGCCTGCTGGAACATTTCGGCAGCCTAAAAGCGGTGAAACAAGCCGACGTGGCGGCATTGTCGGCGGTCGTTACGAACGCTCAGGCTGAGGCCATCGAGAAGTATTTCCGCAACGCAGAAGCAGTGACGGGCAGCTAACCGGCTCGTGGCGCGCCTCAACTTGAAAACGGCCCTTCGCGGTGATACGCTTCGGCGTTCGCCGCTGGGCTATCACCGCCCAGTCCGAATCCAACAGGAGGCAACATGAGAAAAACTCTTTGCGCTGTGTTGTTTGCAGTCGCCCTGCTAACCGCGCTCCCCGTCTATGCGCAAAACCCAAACTATGATCTCGGGCCGGTGTGGCGCGTCACCTACTACCACCTCAACCCCGGTCAGTCTGAACCGTTCTGGAAAGATTTTCGTGAGCATGTGAAGCCTTCGTATGATGCGTTGAAGAAGGAAGGCTTGATCAGCGACTACAAAGTCTGGACCAACGTGACCACCGATGGCCCGCACGACTGGGACATCGC